>DATKZP010000001.1:0-8995 GCA_035527915.1 Methanoregula sp.
AAAAATGATAAAATCAGAACCGGGGTTTCCGGTGTTTCGGAAGGCAATCTCTGCAATACACAGGCCTGCCCTCGGTTGGCTTGAAGGGGACTTCGCACTCTTTTCCACAGTCTGAGCAGACTGTCTTTGTCATTTCTCTGGGACCGAAGTTTCTCGGACCACCAAAACTCTTTCTCTCCATCGTATTACTCTTGCAGCTTTTAATCTGCCTATAAATATTTCTGCCAAGAGTATAAATACATCTGCACCTTGAAGGAAGGCTGCCCCCTTTTAAAAAACCTACTCATGGGATGATCTCGCACCCGTTGAATTTTTCATGGGAAAAATCTGAAAGACGTATAACCCCATCATCGATCAGCCCCTTCACACGGGGAAGAACTCCGGTCAGGCCCGCATGAAGATTTTCTACGGTACTGCAGACCACCCTGCGCTCAGCTGCCCCCCACGGTTTGGTAATATTTGAATAGAGGCATCTTCCCCCGCAGAATCCGCGGATTTTACAGTCTGCACACTCCCCGTTTACCGCAATGACTGCAAGATCCAGCGGGTTCGCATCCTTTATGTGCCCCACGTAATACTGTGACATGCCAATCATCACCGGGCAGGGGGCGATGTGTCCATCAGTCATAATGCTGTAGTTAGCATAGCCCGATCCGCACCTGAGCAGGCTCTGGCGCCCGCAGAGCAGATCCTCCATCGGGTCAAGAAAGGGATACCAGCGCTGCACCGCCCCGTCATTCTCCATATGATCAACCCAGTCAGTCATGAGCCTGATAATTCCCGGGTTATAACTTTTGTTTACCCAGTCTGCGAATTGGCGATGTGAAAAATCATCAGCAAAATTTGCATCCAGTTGCCAGTGAATGGATGAAAAGGAATAATCCGGGTTATCAGAAAGCCAGTTGACGGCATCCACGATATCCGTTCTCTCGGTAACGGTCATGCGGGCGATGAGTTCACGGGTATACCCGTTCTGACGGATCCGTTTAATATTTTCAATCACGTTACGATACGTGCCTGCCCCCCGGTTTGCGTTAGTGAGTGCCTCGTGACCGTCAAGAGAGACAAGAATGGTAGAAAAACGGTTCATGATCTGCGACGCGAGACGATCGAGCAGAATTCCGTTGGTCTGCAGCATGAACCGGTGTACGGGAGCTCCCTGCACAATGGTATTGATGAGATCAGCCCGCATCAGGGGTTCACCACCATAAAACGTGAGCGTGGATGACGGATCTTTTTTTAAGAAATCGTAGAGGACGTTAAGATCAAAATCAAGCTCTGTGGGAAGAGCGGGATCGATCTCTACCTGTGGTACCGTGGGATCTTCTCTCCCAGCCGTTTCCTCGAATGCTTTTGCCCGGCAGTAGCTGCAGCAGAGATTACATTCGTCAGTGAGGATGAGGTGGAAGTACACGAGAATCCATCTCATCATGGGATGTGGCAGACTATAAATTAAGGGCAAATAGCAGGCCACATTGCCCGCCGCACATTTCAACATTGAAGTTGCATGGCCCCCTATATTCTTTAGAATACGCCCATGGTTTCACCCGATGTATCACCGACATTTACCTGGAACGCTGCCGATTATAACAAGAGCTCACCTGCCCAGCGGTTGTGGGCACAGGAACTGATTGCAAAATCTGGGCTTTTCGGGAATGAACGGGTGATTGACATTGGATGCGGCGATGGGAAGGTGACTGCCGCTATTGCGGCGAGCGTACCGCAGGGAGCAGTGACAGGTATTGACAGTTCGCCGGAGATGATCCGGTTTGCCCGGGAACATTTCCCCCGCCGTATTCATCCGAACCTTACCTTTATTCAGATGGATGCACGTCATCTTACGTTTTTGGAAGAGTTCGATGTAGTATTTTCGAATGCTGCGCTTCACTGGATCTCCGATCACCGGCCGGTGCTTGCAGGGATTGCACGCAGTCTGGTCCCTGGCGGAAGGGCGGTGCTCCAGATGGGCGGAAAAGGTAATGCAGATCAAGTATTCAGCGTGCTCAAGGTCCTGCTGGGGAACCGGCGCTGGAAACGGTACTTTGACGGCTTCTCATTCGTCTATGGTTTTTTTGGCACTGCAGAGTACCGGCAATGGCTGGCAGATGTGGGACTTGAGCCAATACGGGTGGAGCTTATTCCTAAGGATATGGTGTACTCGGACCGGGAGGATTTTGCAGGCTGGATCCGCACCACATGGCTCCCCTGGATGACGCGGTTGCCGGAGGGTGAAAAATTGGTATTTATCGAAGCATTTATCGATGAATATCTCGCGATGTATCCGGCTGATGCTGAAGGGGCGATCCACATCGGCATGATGCGGCTGGAAGCAGAAGAGGAAAAAGGAGCTTGAGCCGGCACCTGCATACTTCGCAATCTATAAACCATCCCTCCCATAATTCTCTCTCATGCCTGAAGGATTGTACTATTCTCCGGAAGTCGAGACGCTGGAACGCAGCGATCTTGATGCGCTTATCGATGAACGGGTGCGTTATACCATACAGTATGCCGCTGAACACTCCCCGTTTTACCGGAACTGGTTCCGCGAGAACAGGATCAATCCTGCCAAAGTCAGGGTACATGAGGATCTGCTCAACCTGCCCATCATTTCCGGAAAAACTATACGGGAGCACCAGCCCCCCATTACTCCGGAATTTGAATTTTTGTCCACCGACTGGAATAATGTGTTTTCCATCCAGGAGACCAGCGGTACCAGCGGCACGCCCAAGGGTTTTTTCCTGACATGGGATGACTGGAAACGGTACGCGGAGAAATACGCCCGCAGTTTTGTCTCTCAGGGTTTTTCAGACAAGGACCGGATCGTGGTCTGCGCATCGTATGGGATGAATGTCGGTGCGAACACGATGACGATTGCCGCCCAGCGCATCGGAATGGGAATTATCCCCATCGGAAAATGTACATTCGAATCACGCATCCTGAAAAACTACAAACCAACAGCGATTGTCGGCAGTGTCTTCAAACTGCTCAGGCTCGCACGACGACTCTCTGCGGAAGGGATTAAAACATCGGATACTTCGATCGACAAACTGGTCGCTGGCGGTGAGGCTTTTGCTGATGAATCCCGCGCCTATCTTGCAGAGCAATGGGGGTGTCCTGTGTACAATACCTATGGAAGCACAGAAGGAACGATGTGCGGGGAATGCACCCAGATTGCCGGGCTTCATGTTCCTGAAGATCTCGTCCACCTTGATGTATATGATCCCCGCATGCAGTCATTTGTGAAAGATGGTGAGTGCGGGAGGGGGGTGCTCACCACGCTGCTGCCGGTTGGCGGGAAGTGCGGAATGCTGCTGATTAATTATGATACCGAGGATACTACGGTAGTTCTCACCCGCGAGCGGTGCGGGTGCGGCAGGACACATATGCGCATTGTCAATCCCCAGCGGGAAGCAGAAACTATCTGGTTATTCGAAAATCCCTTTAACCGGGTTGATATAGAGGCAGCAGTCTTCCAGCATCAGAACATGGAATATCTCACCGGAGAGTACGAAGCGTTTGTGTATGACGGGGATACGCCAGGGGAAACCATTTTGCGGGTCAATCTCGAGTGCTTTGATCCGGATCACTGTGACCGGCACCTTGTGGAAGATCAGTTCGTTTCGCGTTTCCTTAAGTACAAATCATTGATTGCGGAGCACTATCACGACCAGTCATTCCACATTGAATTCAATTTTACCGGGCACCGCGGACTGGATTTCTATACCCTGAAAGGGCGCCCGAAACGGCTTGTAGATCGAAGAGAACATTAATCGGATGGAAAATGGGGATATGATCATACACACCAGACCATCACAACGCAACGAGAATGCGTTTACGGGACTGGAACTCGTCATACTGCTGGTAGCAGTGGTACTGGTTATCGGTTATCTCGGGTACTGGGAGTTATCTAACGGGAAAACGCCTGCGCCGGAAGCGCTGCAAAAACAAAATCAGGGAATGATTCCCAACGCCGTTATGGCTATGAGCAATATTCTCATGGATCCCGGTGGCATAACAGGCTATCCTGCGGTTGATGGCACAATAAACGGTGTTCCGGTACTGTTTACCTCACAAAACCCGGCTATGCTGGGAGCTTTTGAGCTTACGATCCAGCCGTTCATGATGACTACCGGTGCGATCGATATGGGTCATGCATCAGTGTTCTGGATGTGTGGGAATGATCAGGAAAAACTCTCCCATGTGCAGACCCCCACATTGGTATGCCCGAACTGGACTATCACACAAAAGTTGAACTTTATTCCGCTGAAAGGTGCTGATCAGGATCTGATGCTTGAAGATACCGAACAGTTCGTGCTTCTTGTCTGTCCTGCGGGTCATGTAGCTCCCTACCAGCAGTTCACCATGACCATCGCACCACAGAACGGGGAGATCCTTCCCCTGACCCGTACAGTTCCGTTCATAATTACACCATTTGCAATCCTGGGATAATGGTGCAGTTCTTCCGGTCGGGTGCAGGATCAACAGCGGGGAATGTCCCGATCCGGACTGCTGCTTACGAGCACCCCCTCCATCATTTTCAGCATATTCCTGATCATGGATCCGGGATATCCCTGCCGCACCTCCCCCGGTGGTTACCCTGTCAGACATCTCCGTGCTGCGCTTCGGCATCCGGTGAGCATAACCGCGTTTCTACTGATTTTGACCAGAATTATCGAGGATTAATGCAAACCGAGCGTTTAAAACGGTTTTTAAATCGGCGTGAATAGTGTGTCACAATACCAAAAATACCCTCAAAATTTTGGTAAAAATTCAGACTTCGACGGGCTTACGACGGAAACCTTTTATATTATCAGGCGTTAACTCTCATTATCAAAACCGAATTATGGTTTTGAGGTGTTTAAATGGGAACCAAAATTGGAAAAGAGAAGATTCAGCGCGAAAAGGGATACCTGTACTTCATCGGAAAGGACGGGTATGTCTGGGCAGCCCCGATGAAGCACAACAAGACCGGCAAGAAGAAGAAAGTCGGCACTGAGAAGATTGCCAAAGAAAAGGGCTTCATGTACTACATTGGCAAGGACGGGTTCGTCGCGAAAGCCAAGATGAAGAACGCATAACCTCACTTTTACTATTGCACGCAGTCTGTCTGCCAGCCGGAAATCCGGCATGGCGGGACTGCACATATTTTCTCCTGACGGGGGAGTATCCCGCTCTGGAATCTTTTGCCTTGTTTTTTTGATTACCCGCCATCTGCTTCAGGCATCGCTCCAGATATCCAATCCCCGGACCTAAAGATTGAATTGTATGGCCGCGTAAAGATGGTTTGATTCTGTCAATCTTTTTATAAGGTGACGGTTCCATGCCGTCTCTTGTTCATAAAAAATTCCATGACTGGACATATAGCCTGGACACCCGCGACAGTATGGTTTCAATCTTTGAGCATATCCGCGACATCCCGTACTCGCTTATTGTCCCTATGTCCGACCCTGAAACCTCCCCAGAACAGTTACTTGTTGAAGGTAAAGGATCGTGCGGTCCCAAGCACTACCTGCTCGCGGAGATGTACAGGAAACTGAATTTGAGTGTAGTGTATGCAACTATCGCGTTCTCGTGGAACGACCCCGACCTCCGCTACCCGCCCGGACTCCGAGAACAGGCTGCCCGGCTCCCTATCGCACACCACCTGGCCTGCAGGGTGCAGGTCGGGTGCCGATGGATACTGGTGGATGCGACGTGGGATACCCCTCTCGAAAAGGCCGGGTTCCCGGTTAATGATCACTGGGACGGGTATTCTGAAACGAAATGTGCCGTCAAACCGCTAATGTCTCCGGTACGGACTGCCTTCTGCCATACGCTGAAAAACGAGTTGTCCCAGACAAAAGGAGAAGCTGAACTTTGTCCAACCGATAGCGAGAAGAATCACTGGGATGTGGAGGGCCGGGCACGGTATTACTCCGGGAAGATATCCCTGCGTTCCTCTGATGAGGTAGAGCGTATACGGCTTTTCAGCAGGGAATTCAGCAGCTGGTTAGAGACAGTACGAACGCCCATGTGATCATCAGGACTCCATACCTTCCCATCTTTTCACCGGGATTCTCAACAATTAATTGGTCGCATACCAAACATCCCTTATAATGGAACCCGATTCCCGACAGTACACGATCCCGGTCGAGCTGCAGAATCTTTTAGGGCTCTGCATTCTTGGCATTCTCATACTGACACCTGTTTTGCTGTCCTGGTATCTGCCCGGCCATGTCTTTACACCCCAAACAAACGCAACCGTTCAGGTAAAAATTCTCGCGATAAACGATTTCCATGGGCAGCTGCCCCCGGGACAGATCCTGAATAAGCGCCCGGTTGGGGGTGCGCCGGTACTGGCTTCATACCTGAAATCGGCTATGGCGTCAGGGAATGCTGATAGCACCATCATTGCCCTGCCCGGGGATGTGATTGGGGCATCTCCACCCGAATCCGGGCTGCTTCTTGATGAACCAACCCTGCTGTTTTTTAACACCTATGCAAATCCGTATTGTAACAATGCATCGCTCCCACCGGATGCTTCATGTAATATGATTGCCACTTTGGGCAACCACGAGTTCGATAAAGGGATACCGGAACTGATGAGGAAAATCGGTGGGGGGAATGGTGCGACGACCATCACCCACATTGTTGATCCATACCCCGGCACGAGAACCACCTATGTATGTGCAAATGTGGTCTGGAAAGTCAACAACACTCCAATCCTTTTACCGTATACCCTGCGAAATGTCGGCGGGGTCCCTATCGCGTTTATAGGTGCGGATACGATGAACACACCCATATTTCAGAAGTCTGCCAATATCGAAGATGTGATCTTTTTGGATGAAGCTGAGTCCATAAACCGGTATATCCCGGAAATCCAGAGTCAGGGTGTACATGCGATCGTTGTCCTTCTTCACGAAGGCGGGGTCCAGACCCCCTATGATGGCCCCACACAGGTGAACGGAACCGTAACCGGGCGGGTGGCCGACATTATTCCCCGGCTTGACAGTGATGTTGATGTAGTGCTGTCCGGTCATACACATTCGTTTACCAACACCTACCTGACCAATGCAGGCGGAAAACCCGTGCTCGTCACACAGGCGTATATGTACAGCAATGGGTACACCGATATCGATCTCACGATTGACCGGGCAGGTGGGGATATCGTTGAAAAATCCGCACAGATTATCCTGGCATATGCGGATCAGCCTCCCGGTACCAGCCCGGATCCCACCACCGCTGCGTTCCTGGCAGCGGATAAAAAGGTTGTTGCACCATTGGTGAACCGGGTTATTGGTGTTGCAGCACTGGATATTACCCGGGATCAGAACAGTGCCGGGGAATCGGCGCTGGGGGACCTGGTTTTGGATGCGCAGCGAGCTGCAATGAAGGCAGATGTAGGATTTGGGAGCTCCGGTTCGATACGGGCAGACCTGTCAAGAGGAAATATTACCTGGGGCAACCTGTATTCCGTCCAGCCGTTTGCCGGGACTATCCTGTCGATAACCCTGTCCGGTGAACAGATCCAGCGGGCCCTTGAACAGCAGTGGCAGGAGCCGGTTCCCCCGCACAATCTCATGGTTTCAGGACTTGTGTATAGCTATGATGCAGCAAAACCTGCCGGCAGCAGGGTGACTGATGTGATGATTAACGGTCTTCCGCTTGACCAGAAAGTGACATACACCGCTTCCATGGCTGATTTCCTTGCCGGTGGCGGTGACGGGTACACGACATTTAAAGAAGGAAAGAATATAACATACGGCCCGGTTGATGTCGATGCTCTGACGTCCTATGTCGGATCACTACCCCAGCCGGTAAACGTAACCATTGATGGAAGGATAAACCGGATCAACTGATGCGGGCCCGGCATGCCGGTCCTAATCGCGCAGAGTTATTCGTGGGAACCTTCCTGAATATACTCGCCCCGGGCCCGGAGATTTGCTGCAAATGTACGGGCCAGCAGAGGGGTGACTGCCTGTGGGGGAAGCCCCAGAACTGCAGCTGCTTTTCCGGTGAGTTCCATCAGGTCGGGAACACCATCCCCTGCAGAGATAAGTACAGCTTCATGGACCTTCCGGAGGTAGTCAAGTGCCAGGTCCATCTGGCGATAAGCATCATCCCCTCTGCGGGGCTCGTCCCACGCAGAAAGCAGGACCCGGATGCCGCGAAGTGCTTTGAGTTTTTTTACCGATCGCACGGATAACAGAACATCATCATAGACTGGCAGTTCTCCAAAAACCGGGACTGCATCACCGCAAAATAATGCTCCTTCATTATGCAGGTAGAGCGAGATTGAACCCGCTGAATGGCCAGGAGTGAACAAGACCCGCATCTCCCCTGTTCGGGTTTCGTCAGGCTCAACCGTATCCCCGTCCACGAGTTCATGATCGACAGGGACCGGACCTCCAACGAGCGTGGCAAACCCTGGCACCGGGCGCTCGCGGTTTTGTAGCTCCACGTCCTCAATCCACGCCCGCTCTGCCCGGTGCGCCGCGATGCTGCACCCGGTTGCCCGCTGGATTGCCTGTGCCGACCCAATGTGGTCGGGGTGGGAGTGGGTCAGGATGATTAATGCAATCTCTGAAGGATTGCGACCGGTGGACCGGATATACTCAAAGATCTGCTTTTCACAACCGGCTACACCCGTATCGATCAGGGTAATCATCTCTCCATAGATGAGATACGAGTACACGAAGCGGTCGAGAGCGATGCCAGGTGCAACCGGGATCCTGAACACGTGCCTTATGGCATGAATGGACGGGGTGATTTGCATATGATACATCCTGGTTGTTTTGGACAGAACATGGTATTTTGTATAGATCCTGGTTGGACGTTTGATTAAAAAAAATATTAATGTACTATTCCTGTTTTGAAAAATTCATGGGCCCGTCGTGATTCGAACACGAGATCTTCGCCGTGTGAAGGCGACGTCATAGCCAACTAGACCACGAGCCCGTATGCATCGACCGGGAATTGAACCCGGGCTATAGGCTTGGAAGGCCTAAGTCATACC
>DATKZP010000002.1:0-9491 GCA_035527915.1 Methanoregula sp.
GACTTTTTTTTCGTCATTGGAAAGAAAATCATGTGCCACATATTCAAGCAATGTTACGTAGAAATGGTAAGGACCAAAGGTTATCTTAATTTCTTCTAAACAGGCATGAGCCTCATAGTGTTTGCCGCTCATCATTTCAAATCCAAAATCAAGAAGGACAAGTGCTCTCTGCGGGATGTTTTTACTCAATGCCAGTTTTCTGAATTTCTGATAGACATCTTCCCGGGTAGTAATGATTGCCAGCTTAAGCCCGTAATAGACTGGTTCAAGCTCATCGGGATACTGCTGGGTCATCTGCTTGACTACCCCGGCCACACCTCCGGCATCACGGCTGTCGAGTTTTAGCTTGTATGACTCCCGGAGGAAGTTCATGTCATTAAAGAACCGCTCGATCGCTATAGCAAGGAGTTCCTCCCGTATATCCCTCCTGCCGTCCTTAGAAGCCTTCTTAATCCCTATCCGTAAAAATTCCCTGTCATCGGGGAACCATTCAATCGCCTGTTTCAGCATGAACCAGAAGATCTTGTTTATCCCGGGATCATCGCCAATGCCCATTTCTTTAAGCCGGTTTACGGGCGGATTTAAACGAACCAGCTCTATCATCAGCTCACGGGCGGCAAGTGCTATAGGCGTGGGACCACGGACCAGTTCTTCCGGGTTCGTGGCTCCTCCCTGAGGAGGAGAACGGATAAAGTAGCAATACGCCAGTGCAGGGCAGATGAGTGCATCAATATTACGGTATTTTTTTAACTGTTCGATCGCTTCAGCATACTTCCCGGTGTTGATCATCTTCATGCCAAGCACAACATCGAAGAGTGCTTTTCCGGTTTTCCTGCGTTTATTCCGCTCAGCATAATCAAACAGTTTCTCAACATACAGGAGATCATCAGATCTTGTGCTCGCATCAAGCACCCGGATGGTGATGCTTTCAATGAACCGGTCATAGAGATCGTCATTTACGATCGGGATGGTTTTTTCCAAAGTGGCAAGGACGCTCCCGAAAAAAACGGGAATGTTCGAATCGATTTTATCGCTGTTTTTTTCGATATAATCAAAAAAATCCTTTTTCAGCTGGTTGAGTTTTACCCTGACGACAGCATCGGATTGCCACACCTCATCCATACAACAAAATCACGTTAACTGGTAATAAATTTGTTGACCTTTTAAGCAGGAAAAATCATGAGGTAGTGTATTTTGTCTTGAATCCGGCGATATTCAATCGTTTCGTGATTGAAAAATATCACAATGTATATGCGTGCGCTTGGACAACATCACAAAAGAGAAACATCATGCTCTTTATGGATTTTTCCCGGGCCTGCGAACAACTGGAAGGGACAACCGGGCGTCTTGAAATGATTGATATCATCAGTCGTTTTCTTCCCAACCTGAAACCTGAAGAACTTCCGGTTTTTGTCCGGTTTGTTATGGGCCGGATTTTCCCTGACTGGAGCTCAAAAAAACTGGGTATCGGCCCAAACCTCCTGTATGAAGCAATCGGCTATGTAGCTGGCATAAAAAAGGAACAGGTGATCGAGAAGATCAACACTACGGGAGACGCCGGGCGAGCCGTAGAAGAACTGCTCTCGATCAAGTCACAGACTACCTTTTTCCATGAAGACCTGGATCTCGTCCATGTTTATACCGAACTCATTGCGATCGCCGAACTGGAAGGAAAAAAGTCCCAGCGGGAAAAACTGCTGGCGGTCCGCCGTCTCCTTGGTAATGCTCACCCGCTTGAAGGGCGGTATCTGGCAAGGCTCATGCTCGAAGAACTCCGTATCGGTGTCGGGGAAGGCAGTGTCCGGGATGCGATCGCCAAGGCATTTTTAGTGGATTCTGCGCTCGTTGAGCATGCGATGCAGGCGTTGAATGACGCGGGGGAGGTCGCCCGGCTCGCCAAACTTGGCCCTGGTGCATTACAGGACGTTCGCATTACCCAGTTTCATCCTGTGCGGATGATGCTTGCCCAGCAGGGAACAATCGCGGATATGATCAAAGAGCACGGGCAGATCGCTGCCGAGTTCAAGTATGACGGCTCCCGGTTCCAGTTTCACAAAAAAGGCAACTGGGCGAGGATGTACTCCCGCCGGCTTGAGGATGTGACCGGGGCACTGCCGGATGTGATCGACAGACTTCTGGCAGCGACCGAACACGATGTGATCCTCGACGGGGAGATAATAGCTGTCAAAGAGGGAAGGCCTATGCCGTTCCAGTCCGTGCTCCGGAGGTTCCGGCGCCGTCATGATGTGGCTGAGGCGCAGGAAGCGATCGAGCTGGTCCCCCATGTCTTTGATATCCTTTATCTTGATGGTGAGACGGTCATCGATCTGTCCTTTGCTGAACGCAGGAAGATACTAAAAGATGTGGTGAACAGGTATGTCGCCCCGCAGGTGGTCAGCAGCGATCCCGATGAGATCGAAAAGATGTATAATGAGGCACTCGCTGCCGGTCACGAAGGGATTATGATCAAGGTTCCCGCTTCAACCTACACTCCGGGTCAGCGGGGTAAGAACTGGATTAAGATTAAACCCGACGTCGATACCCTTGACCTTGCCGTGATTGGCGGAGAATGGGGGGAGGGGAAGCGTGCGCATGTCTTTGGTTCATTCCTCGTCGCCTGCCAGGATAGGGGAAAACTTATCGCGCTCAGCCGGGTGGCAACCGGGTTTTCCGACGATCAGCTCCTCGAGGTCTATGACCTGCTGAAAGACCGTGTCATAAAAAAATCCGGCAAAGAGGTGGCGTTTGAACCCGGCCTGGTGTTTGAAGTGGGATATGCCGAACTCCAGGTCAGTCCTACGTACGAAGGAGGATTTGCCCTCCGTTTCCCGAGGTTTATCCGGATCAGGGACGATAAGGATATCCTGGATATTGAAACGCTTGATAGTGTCAGGGAGCGGTACTCCCTGCAGGCGAAATCTGCACAGGCATATAAAGCATAAGAATTAATCAAATGCAGAGGGAAAAGAAGCCCGGATGCTTGTAATTCAGTTCACTCTGCCGGCCAAATGAAATCATGATGAATAAGGGATTTTGGTTAATGCTGCTTCTGGTAATCCTGGTTGCGGGATGTGTCACTCCCGCAAATACACCAGAAAAACCAATCGGAAAAGGATATGTGAACCTGTGTATTTCCGACACGGCACAGGCAGATTACTGGCAAAAAACCGATGATATCCTGTGGAATTCCCCCGGAAACAATGTCCAGGGAAATGACCATAAAGCAGTCACAGGTTTTTCCTCGTGTGATAATTATTCTGTCACAATCTGGGAATACACACTGAATGGTGCTGTGGAATGGAGTCATGTCACACTTCAGATAAAAGGGGGAAGATCCTATGATGGGTGGCTGGTTGCTGATCACGTCATTCAAACGTCAAACGAAACGGGAACTGAATGGAGTAGTAACTATTCTTCGATAGTGGGCCTTTGGGACCAGACGCAACGAGGAAACGGAGCAAAAATCTGGTATGATTTTAAAAGAGACGGAACATTCACGTTCAATTACGACATGAGGGGGAACGGCGACAATATGCGGAACAAGGGCAGCTGGACATATCTTGGGAATAAAACATACCAGATGATCTCGAATATGTCAAATGAACCGGATACCCACGGCAACGAGAACATCACCATCAGTAAGGATGGAAAATCCTTTCATTCAGGAACCGAATACTCGTCGACATCAGCAACCGGGAGGGATATAGTATTTGCAAAGGAATGACGTGTGGCCGTTCAGAAATGAAACAAAGTCCGCTGCGTCCGGAGTTCCGGGATCAGCGTACTATGGCATGTCCAGGTATCAGATCCTAATATTACCGATACCTGCCTGACAGCATTATCGAGTGTTTCGCAGGTGACGGGGGGATTTTGCATCGCTTTTCTTGTAGCTTCACGGATCACCCATGTGCCGAGCGGCGCCCAGTAGTCACTTGATATGCTGCGGATGATGATCACCCGGGCACAGCGCCTTACCGTTTTGAGGTATTCGCAGGCTGCAAGCCTCGCAGAGTAGTACGCACCTGATATCGGGGAATAACCCTTCTTTGTCATCCCTTCACGGTCCTGCACAATAACCTCCTTTTCCCCGCCCCACAGTGTCTGCCGTCCCCAGATCTCGATCATCTCGAACTTCCAGTCTCCCGGGACAAGAATACAGACAATCCTGTTCCCGAAGATTTCTCCGGTAAAGAGACGGATTTCTTCAATCGGGGGATAGCGTGCTATCTCTTTTTTAAGATGAATAGACAGGGTATCATCAACGGCCGTTATCGCCCATCGCGTGGGTACGAATCTCCGCCGTTTGCCAAGGAGACCTGCTGTCATCAGCTTAGAGATCTGGTACACATCAATTGCAGATTCACTGAGCGCAACACAGGCATCGGTTGCAATGATATCCGTATCGGACGTGATACGGTCAACAACCCGTTCAACCCGTGCATTGCCAAGTACGTCAATTTTTTTTACTGAACCGGTAAACCCGATCGGTGCAATTGTTCCGTCAAAATTGAGACTGAAAGTGACCGGTTTTTCAAATGCGACATCCACATCAAGGGGTATCGTGGAGAGTGCGATCTCCTGCAGGTTGCCGGAGACCGCGTGAAGTGCGGAATTCCCGCGGATGGTGCGGGCCCGGATACCGACGATCTCCTCCATCCCGAGGTTGTGAGCAAGCCAGTCCGGGGGGTTATCACTGTCGTTGATGAGCAGCGGTCCGCCATGCATATCGGGATAGCCGAAACTCCCGATGAAAACCGAGGGGGAACTCCCCTGGTAACTGCTCGCGGGTTTCATGGCAACCTGTGCATGGAACCGGCTCACAATGGGGCAGCGGGGCAGCCCGCACATGCCCTTTCCCTTGCACCCGGCACACTGCATCAAATGTCTTCCCTCAGGTCAATGACAATACGCACCCGCCTGTTGAGATACTCAATGATCTCCTTCACCCATTCATCCCAGATAACCTGGACATCCGGCACTTTCCCGGCGATCTCTTTACCTACATCGTCATCCCGTTCACCCAGCACCTCTACAACTACGGATCCGGGAGCAAATGCGGAGGGGACGATCGCATCCCGGTCACCATCCACAATCCCCAGCACAGGAATTCCGCGGTGAGAGCAGATATGCCCACATACTCCTGTCGTATCATCCCCAATCGCAAGCACGCCACAGCAGTCTTCCGGTATCCTCGCGTAGAGCTCATGACCACAGTGATCGATCACGAGCACACGCCCGTTGCAGGGTACCCTGCCTTTTATCCGGGGTGCTGCTGACCTGATTGGTCCGCTCTTGCACCACGCTGTACTGATATCGAAGTTCCTGTCCAGGGATAACTTCTCAAGACCATGCGGTTTGGGTTCCAGACCGGAACGGGGTTCAATTAAGTATCCGGTACTCCGGAGGACGACAACTTCCGCGGTGGCCCGTCCGATGACAATACCATTCACATATACTGCTTCGCCAGGAATACATCCCCGGATCTCCCGCACATTTTCCTGCCGGTGAACGATGCTTTTTTGTGACTTTTTTGTATATCCCGTTACATGAGAGAGTAATCCTGCCAGTTCTTCGTTTCCGTTGTTCCAGCAATAGACAGTCCTGCTCGAGCACTCGAGATGCACAAGCCCGTTATCACCAAGACGGGATGCAACAATATTCCCAAATATCTCCCCGGTTTTTGCAGTCTTTCCCCGATTTGCAAGAAACACCGGATCATCCAGTGCACGAATAACCCTGCTCGGGGGTTGTGCGTTGAATTCCACCGGCAATCCTGATTCCTCTGCAGCAGTCCTTGCCATAACTCCGGCAACGATGACACGCCCGGGAGATAGTACATCCATAAGCCACACTACATCTCCGCGGTCAAATATTTCAGGACCGTGAACAACCATAACCACTGAGTCCGGAAGCGTATTCATGGATAAGCCCTTTTTTTATTACGGTTCCTATAAAAATTGGAAGGGATTGGCAGATATTTTTTAAAAAAAATGCATTTACCCTTCTACAATGTCGTTATCTGGTTCCCCGTGGTCCTTAAAACACGATTCTCTGTTTCCGTAAACGAAACAAGCCAGCCCACATCATACCGTGCACCGCATTCCGGGCATATAAGAATCACCTGGTAGACTTCCCGCGTGGATTTGACAGCGGAGTTTCTACCGGCAATCACCTTGAGAAACGAAGTGTGGAACCCGTTCTCATACCCACATGCAGGGCAGACCCGGAGTTCATCTTCGATTTTGATGTTTTTTATTTCATTCATAACCGGCATGATAAGATTCACATTGAAACATTACGTTCGGGTCACCGTATTAAGGTTGCCGGTGTTTTGCAACAGTTATGATGACCTCAGTAGCATTCTTCCTGCCATTAATTGATGCGTGAACAAGCCGGAAAGGCCTGGGGCAACAGGTCATCGTCTCGGCTATTTTTTTCTCCAGCATGTCCAGTGTCGCATGTCGCCCGTCGATTGATGTGCCTGCTCCCATATCCACGATCTTTTTTGCATTATTCTGCTGTTCCGGGTGGTTCGGGTCCATGATGATCAGCACCGGTTTTTCAAAGAGCAGGGCTTCGTGCAACGTGGTAAGTCCTCCATGTACAATCGCAATTTTTGCCCTGGCAAGGTGCTCGTAGAGATTCGGGACATACCCATGGGATACAAAATTGTCAGAAGAATCCGGTAGTTGAGTCCCGGTATAAAAAACATCAAAGAAGAGGTCTTTGCGCCGTTCGGAGATCGTCTTTAACATCTGGTACATCGGGAGTTTGTAGGGTTCACCCCCAAAACTGGTAAAGATGGTTTCCCGGGTGTTTGTGTACCGTGCCGGATCAAATTCAAAAAACGGCCCGGTAAACACGTACCGGTCTTCTTCGCCTTTTGGAATGACCAGATTATATTCGCTGACAGTATCCGGTGCCGGATAATCAGGAATGATAACCTTGTTGGAAATGCGGATGTACCTCATGATGAGAAAATTGAGGATCTTCCAGACCGGGTTGGTCGCGCCATTGGGCCCGTTGAAGTGGTTCTGGTTTGTAATGAACACAACCGGCGTCTTTTCGAGCCGGGCCGCAAACACACCTCCATACATAGTGTCACACACCACACAATCGAAACGATGTTCACGGATGAGTCGTCGGACACCGAGGACCGATCTCATCATATCAGGAATGATCCATTTCGAGCACCAGAGTGTCTTTTTCAGGCTGAAGAAACCGTTTTCCCCCTCAAGACAGACTTCGCGCTGAGTCAGGTGCAGGTTTCTGCACTTGTGCTGTTCCATGAATTTATACGATTTCCCGTATCCGGCAAAATGAACGGTGTGTCCCTGCTGCTGCAGGTAATGGCCAAGATGGAGACAACGGGATGCGTGCCCGAGCCCTTCGCCGCAGACAACAAAAAGGATCTTCATGGTAGTTCCTGTTTAAAGAATATATACTGGCAAATGATGAACCATCAGGTGGATCCTTCTGATTCCGGGGACTGTGGTGTTAAACTCGTTGTGTCTTCTTCGGGAATGAGGATCCATGCAAGAATATAGACTACAATCCCCGTTCCAAAAGACACGACGGTTACTACCGCCCAGATAAACCGGATAACCGTGGGGTCGATATCAAGGTGTTCACCAATGCCGGCACAGACTCCGCCAAGCATCCGTTCTTTTTTTGAGCGGTACAATCTCTTCATGCTAAAAATGTTGTTTTTTCACCAATAAAGGTAATGGAAAAAAAGATTCCCTGTACACTTGGAAAAAGAGTCTAATACTACTTGCGGTTCAAGGCATAATGGGAAGTAATTATCATGACAGGAGAAGGGGGTCCCTATAAAACAGCGACGTTTGGCGCTGGCTGTTTCTGGGGTGTTGAAGCAGCGTTCAGTAACGTAAAGGGTGTTGTAATAACTGCAGTCGGGTACATGGGCGGCACGCTCAAAAACCCCACCTATAAAGATGTCTGTACCGGGCAGACCGGACATGCGGAGGTTGTGCAGGTAACGTATGATCCTTCGATAGTCAGCTACGAACAACTGCTCGATGTTTTCTGGTCGGTCCATGACCCGACACAACTGAACCGACAGGGTCCTGACATCGGCACAAATTACCGCTCCGTGATCTTTTACCATGACGCAGAACAGGCACGAACAGCCAGAAGATCCAAAGAGACTATGGAGGCTTCCGGTGCATTCAGGTTTGGTAAAATTATGACCGCGATCATGCCGGCACCGGAATTTTACCGGGCGGAAGAATACCACCAGCACTATTACAAAAAACAAGGGGGAAAGGGTGGGTGCGGTATTTAGGAATCATTTTTTTGGCTCATCGTAATGTTGTCCGGGTTAAATATGGTATTAAATTTCATTCCTGATTGCCCCGTTCAGCACGCATTTCCGGTAACGAAACTTTAACAATCTTTCCTGTCGTAGCTATTGGCACTATGTGGAAGGCAGTCGGGATCGATGCGTGGCTCGCTGGCAGGAAGTCAAGCCTGGAAGATGTTCGCGCCACCGTAACAGAGATTATTGGCCGTGTGCAGAACGAGGGGGATGCTGCACTGAGAGATCTTGCAAAGAAGCATTGCGTGCTGACCGACATTGCTGTGTCGGATGACGAGCGCGAGGATGCCTACGAAAAGGTCGATGCAAAGATCATCGAGAGCCTCATCGAAGCGCATGCACGCATCGAGAGTTTCCACGAACTCCAGAAACCCCGCGACCTCTGGCTGCAGGAGATGGAGCCCGGTATTGTGCTGGGCGTCAAGACCACCCCATTGAACCGCGTAGGGCTTTACATCCCCGGTGGCCGGGCTGCCTACCCGTCATCTGCTCTTATGTGTGCGGTGCCGGCCCGCGTAGCAGGGGTAAAGGAGATCTGCGCCTGCTCCCCGCCCCCCATCAAGCCGTTAACTCTCGTTGCGCTGGACATTGCCGGTATCACGGAGATCTATAATGCCGGTGGTGCGCAGGCAATCGCCGCTATGGCGCTGGGTACTGAATCCATCAGGCCGGTGCAGAAGATTGTCGGACCCGGTAATGTGTACGTGACGCTCGCAAAGATGATGCTGCGCGAAAATGTGGAGATCGATTTCCCGGCAGGCCCCAGCGAGATCGGGATCATTGCCGATGAGACCGCCGACCCCCGCATTGTTGCCGCCGATATCCTTGCCCAGTCAGAACATGACCCCAATGCCGCCAGTATCCTGATCACCACCGACAAAACCCTCCCGGCAAAAGTCGGCAGCGAGATTGAAGCGATGACAAAAGTTGCACCGCGGAGAGAGATCATCGAGCAGGCGCTCAGGAACTCCGGCTACCTGGTAGTCAGCACCATGGAAGAGGCGATTGAAGCTTCTGACGCTGTCGCCCCTGAGCACCTCTCAATACAGGTTGCTGACCCCTTATCCGTAGTCACCCGGGTGAAGAACGCAGGTGCGATCTTTGTCGGGCGCTACTCGGCGGTTGCGTGTGGCGATTACGCGGTGGGGACCAA
>DATKZP010000003.1:0-5755 GCA_035527915.1 Methanoregula sp.
GGTGTATGAAACGCTCTATAAGGGCATGATGCAGGTCCTCCACCAGTCACGGGAGCAGGCAGGCAGGCACGACAAGATTGTCTTTGATGCTGAGATCGATAAGGTCCTCGTGATCGACCAGTCCCCGATTGGCAAGACACCCCGGAGCAACCCTGCTACATACACAAAAGTTTTTGATGAGATCAGGGCAGTTTTTGCCGAAACAAAAGAGGCAAAGATGCGGGGCTACAAACCGGGCAGGTTCTCGTTCAATATCCGGGGCGGCAGATGCGAGGCATGCGAGGGTGCCGGGCTGATCCGGATCGAGATGAACTTCCTGCCTGATGTCTTTATCGAGTGCGAGGAGTGCAAGGGAAAACGCTACAACCGCGAGACCCTTGAGGTGAAGTACAAGGGCAGGTCGATTGCCGATGTGCTGGACATGAGTGTCGAGGAGGCGATGAAGGTGTTCGAGAACATCCCGTCAATCAGGACCAAGCTCGAAACGCTGTCGCGGGTCGGGCTTGATTACATCAAACTCGGGCAGAGCTCGACCACGCTCTCGGGTGGCGAAGCCCAGCGGATCAAGCTCACGCGGGAGCTTGCCAAGCGTGCGACGGGAAAAACCCTGTACCTGCTGGACGAGCCGACAACCGGGCTTCACTTTGATGACACGAAAAAACTGATCAAGGTACTTGACGACCTTGTTGCAAAGGGCAATACGGTTGTCGTGATTGAGCACAACCTCGACGTGATCAAGTCCGCGGATTATATCATTGACATCGGTCCCGATGGCGGGGATGCCGGGGGCGAGATTGTAGCAAAGGGGACACCGGAAAAAGTTGCAGGGACACTGGCGAGTTATACGGGACAATTCTTAAAACAAATACTTGAACGGGTGTGATTTTTCACCCCGCTGCATCCCGGTTTTTAAGACATTGATCAGCTTCGTTTTTCCCATAGCTCTTTTAACGCCGGATCGATTTGGATTGCCTTTTCATATAGTGCAGTTGCCTCATCCTGATGGCCAAGCCTGGCAAGACAGTTGCCCATTTCAAAGAGTGCCTTAGAATAGCCGGGAGCAATCACCATTGTCTGCCTGAGGTATTTCAGCGCCGTCTCAGTCTTTCCAATACTGTAGAATTCCATCGCTTTCTTGTAGAGGAATTGCGCCTCTATCGGAATCCTCTTCGCGTAGGTATACTTCCATCCCATTCGATATAACCCCCATGACAATACTCTACCAAAAAAAGTATGGTAAGAATATCTCATTCATTTTATAATTATAAAAAAATATGCGTAGCAGATTTGCTATACAATCTGCAACGCATAGATACAAGGGGGAAGGGAAAAAAGGCACTCCCTTTGTGGCAATTGAGCACGACGCGGATATATCCAGACCGGTGGATCACCGTGTCGACTATGGAAGGGGTGATGGGAAACGAGATCATGTTCCATCCATAAAAATCCTGTTACCGCATCCCCATCTATTATGACCCGGCACTCTGACTTAGGATTACGAATGATCGATCTCACGACCCTCCCGGGCAACCCCGGCTGCTACCTGTTCTCCGATGAAACAGGCACGGTCATCTATGTCGGGAAGGCAAAAAACCTGAAAAAAAGGGTGACGTCGTATTTCCAGAAAACCGATCAGGATCCCAAGACCCGGAACCTGATTGCCCGCATCGCGTCGGTCAGCGTCATGGTGACCAATACGGAGACCGAGGCGTTACTTCTTGAGAACAACCTGATCAAAAAGCACCAGCCGAAATACAACATCGATCTCAAGGACGCGAAACGGTTTGCGTATATCGAGCTCACCGGAGATCCGTTTCCCCGGATAGGGTTTGCCCGTGGGACAAGTACAGGGGATGCTATCTATTTCGGGCCATTCGTCTCCGCATCGGTGCGTGATGCGATACTCCGGGTGATAAAACGGATCTTTGCCCTGCGTTCGTGCAAAAAAATGCCAAAACGTGCCTGTCTCCGGTACCACATGAAGTCGTGCAGTGCACCCTGTATCGGGTTGATCAGCCAGGAGAACTATCACACGCAGGTTGAACGGGTAACAGCGTTACTGAAGGGAAAGAGCGGGGAACTGCTTGCCGTGCTGCGATCGGAGATGGCGGAATGTTCGGCTGCACAGGACTACGAGAGGGCGCTTGTTCTCCGTAACCAGATTGGTGCTATCGAGCACCTTGCCGAGCGCCAGCTTGTCGAGCGCCCAAAAGAAACCGATCAGGATGTCATTGCATATACGATAGCCGATGATACGGTGTACCTGATGGTATTTGCTGTCGAGAAAGGGTTGCTTTCGGGAAAACAGGAATACTCGTTTGAAAACCACGAAGATTTCTTTGAGGAATTTCTTGTGCAGTATTATGCTGACCGAAAACCGCCGGCAGAACTAATCCTCCCCCACGACGTCGATGAGGCGCTTGCCGGGTACCTCGCGGAACAAAAAGGCAGGAGCGTGCAGGTGACCGTGCCAAAGATCGGCGAGAAGAAAAAGATGCTCGAGCTCGTGGAGAAAAACATAGAGCATGCCTTCCTGAGAAACGAGCTGAAAGTAAAAGACCTGCAGGCATCCCTCGATCTTCCCGATCCCCCGGAAGTGATCGAATGCTTCGACATCTCGCATCTCTCGGGCACGTCCATGGTCGGGTCAATGGTGCAGTTCCGGAGCGGGATTCCGGACAAGAAGAACTACCGGAGGTTTAAGATCAAAACGATCGATGGCATTGATGACGTTGCCTCGATTGCGGAGGTCGTGAAACGGCGGTACCACCGGCTCATCGAAGAGAACACCGATCTTCCCGACCTGATTATCATCGATGGGGGAAAGGGGCAGCTGTCCGCTGCACAGGAGGTATTACAGGGTCTTGACCTTGGTATCCCGGTAATTGCGATTGCCAAGAAAGAAGAGGACGTGTACGTGCCCGGCGAGATGCTCCCGCGACGGCTCGATCCAAAAGGGATGGCACTGCGGTACATACAGGAGATCCGTGATGAAGCGCACCGGTTTGCAATCGCCTATCACAAGCTGCTGCGGGGGAAAAAGATGACCGGGGACCGTGCCCGATCCACCCGGACCAGGTAAATCTCCTCGTATGGATCTTTTTTTTATTAATACACTGTGCTATAAAAAGGTGGAAAAAAAGATACCGAAAATGCAGGCAGAAACGTGGTACAAGAAGATGAAAACCTCAGTGGTGGTTGACGTTAAAGTTCAAAACCTATGACAACGAATTTTCGAAATCTCTTTAGTTTTTTCGATTAAATTTTTTGTTCAAATACTCGATCTGAATCTCCATAGAAGCATTCGATCAACAGGTACGTCCTGAATCGGAATTTAGAGCCTGATTAAAAGCCACTTTTGAAAATGAGGTAAATTAAATTGAATATTTATTAAATTTATTTCAAATACATAACTTCTTTAATATCAGCGACAACCATCCCATTCCAAATTCCATTTCCAAATAACATTTCAATGACTTTTTTGTCGAGTAACGTCAGTTTGGTATTATTGTTATCATCATAATAAAACAGGCTGTCCGGATACACGAGAGTATCTCCCTTAACCCCTAATGAATAATATAAGCTTCTTAAAATAGTATGATTTCTCTGGTTGCCTTTCAGGTTATTATTTATATATATTATATTGGCCTCATCATCAATTATTGCAGTTATTGTATCGTTTGATTTGAATTTTTTAAGATCGGAAGACAGAGATTTCATCCCATCCTGGGAAATAAATTTAATAATCAAGTCACTAAATGTTCCAGACTTTATATTCTCAAATATGTCTTTAGAAGACGATAAATCATTAAATTCTAAAATAAAATTCTGAACTACTTCTGTATCACTATCAGAGTTTGTTTCCATAGCAATTTCGGTGGGAATTTTCTTGCTTATCTCTAAAGTTTCCACTCCTAAAGCAATATCCAGAAAATGAGTCTTTATTTCATCTGAGGTGATTTGGTGAGGTGTCTGAACTACTACTGGTGTGGAATCTGGTGTCTGGACAGGTGTCGGCGTTATTGTTGGTGTTATTGTCGGCGTCGTTATTACTGTTGAATTATCTGCGACTGTTGAAGATTCTGACAGACAACCGGTACTTAGTATGATTAGAAGGACTATTCCGAAATAAAAAATACAAATTTTCCTTTCCAATAAATTTTTTATCAATTTCATAAATCTGGATATGTTAAGCATAAGATGATAAAATGATGCAATGCAAGGATCAAAAAATTTGTTATAAGAACGTTCAATAGGGTTGCCTCATTCCCTGTTGCGGAAATCTGGGTTTCCTCGCAGACGTCTCCGCATCTTCGAACCGATAATCGGATGCCGGTCTCACTTCGACATTGTTCCGTCTCAGATGATGGATTGTTAAAAAAAGTCGGTCATCTCCAAAAAGCCTCTCCATTTTTAAGTCAACACGTGTTGTTTTTAAAAAAGTCTGGTAGTTCCCCCAAATAATTATCATGTTCCCCTTTGAATATCCGGAACTATGGCACGAAATATTTCTGGTCTTGTATCTATTCTCCTGCTCGCCCTGATATCCATGGTTCTGGTGAGCGGGTGCACTACTCCAGGAAATCCACCGGTGGTGACCATTTCACCCACCACGGCTCTCCCAACAACGCCTGTTGCCACCCCCGTAGTGACAACGGTTCGCCTTCCCGCACAGAGCTGCACGATTGACGATGACTGTGTACCTGCCGAATGCTGTCATCCCACGAGCTGTATCAATAAGGCAGAAAAAAGCGTGTGTAATGTGATGTGCACGATGAGCTGCGAAGGACCGATCGACTGTGGGGCCGGCCACTGCGGGTGTGTGAACGGGAAATGCAGCGTGGTTGCATCGACGGTATCTAAGTAACGTTGGTGACCTGCCCGGAGTGATCACTCAAGGTTCTGCGTGAAACCTTTAATAGTGATGAATGTGACGACTGTTTATGGCATTATCGGCATGGATTACGTTTCCCATGATCATGGTTGCGGGGAGTATCCTGTTCCTCTGCCTCATCGGCACGGCGACCCTCGGGTTCATGATCATGAAAGGAAAAGCCAGTGTACCGCTTCCCTGGCATATCAACCTTGCACGGCTGACAATCGTCGTGGCGGTCCTCCACGGCATTCTTGCCATGGCGTGGTTCTTTGGATGGTAGGGGACGGTTGCTGAAGATTTTGTGAAACTCATCGATAAGCGCATCAATATTATCAGCAAAAAATAATGGAAAAACTATACTGGACAATTAACAGACAACCTTTTCCCCTTTTGCCAACACCACCCGGGCCGCTAAAATCGCATTGAAATCTATACTTTTATATGACGGGAATTTTCAATATTTGCTTTGACTTTGACATATTCTGATATATAAATATATATATGATGGTAAAAGTTCTAATTATTCACTTTTAAGCTATATGCCATGCACCGGTGCCTCGCACTAATTTATATTATATAACTAAATAGTAATTGAATATCTCATGTGAATCATCCTACTGGATAGATTCCTGCATGAGCTGGAGAATGTACATGAAAACGAAACTACCTATTTTAATAATCATTGGGTTATTGGTCGCGGTGGCTTTTTTTATTCCCGGTGTATCAGCTGCCAAGGATACCGGGAATGGTGCCATTAGCGGACCGCACTTCAACCTGAACCTGATCTGTAACAAAAACATTGATCAACTCCCCACCGATGATACCGGCAATAATGGGAACCGGATCTTTGTTAATTGTGAAGGAAATAGCAAGATTATG
>DATKZP010000004.1:0-4737 GCA_035527915.1 Methanoregula sp.
TCCTTTTTCATTGCATCCAGTGTTGCCTGCCACGCAGTAACCGCACTGGCAGGAGTGCCCTTGTTAAACGCGATATACAGCTCGGTCTTCTTCATCAGGTATGCCGGGCTGATTGCAGCCGGATCGATTCCCGCCTGTCGGGCAGCATCAGCAGCACTACTGCTGCCGAGCCATAGGCTGATCGTCCCTTCAGCGAGTTTCCGGGCACACTCCGCATCATCGCTGCAGAGGTACAGGTCGGTAACATTTTCCGACATTAAGAACTGGTGCCGAACATCATCCCGGACAACGCCAATGGTGCCGGCTTTTTTTGCCGCTTCGAGGCTTTGTACATGGGTTCCTGAACCGTTCTTTGCATAGAGCATGTAATCGAATAAACCGATCGGCCCGACCCACAAAAACAGGTTCTCCCGTTCACTGGTCCGGCCCGTGGAATAGAGCGCCACGTTCGGTTCGGTCTGCGCTAAGCGGTATCCATCAGCCCAGGGAAGGACTTCGATGGAAGCATTCTGGTTCTGCCGCCGTAAGATCTCCTTTACGATCTCGGTGGATTGTCCTGCTGCCATACCATTGCTGTCAAGGGTACTGTAAGGCGGAAAGTTCTCGGTGATGATCCGGATCTCCGGACCGGTCCACGATGCAGGTGTTTGTTCTTCTTTAGGGGCGCCCACGCACCCGCCCGTGCATGCGACTACCAGCAGGAGGAGGCATACCAATCCAGATGTTGCTTTCGTCTTCATAATTTGACATTCCCTAATCCAGATAGTTACTGATGATGTCAGAAAAAGCTTTTTAAAAAAATCCATTTGCGGTTTTTTTGTGTGAAAAATTTCTCGAAAAATTTTGATCCTTTTTGAGATTTTTACCGGTACCTCCAAAAATCCTGCCCCATGCCTCCCGGCGATGCAGAACCATGCATCCACCGGAAAAGAGACCACAGGCTGAGGGAGCACTCTGATATCGATAAACAGGATCCGGTCGGATTTTTTTTATAGACAGGACTTTTTGGAACGAGAACTCCTTTCCCGACCAGACCAAAAGGGCTGCGGCAGGGTTTTTCTTCAGTTGTTTAACCTTCTTTGATGACTTCATCGTTGCGCTGACGACAGTCATATCAGGAAAGCCGGCAAGTACCATGAACCGGACGGCCGGCATCTTCCTGTCCAGCATGGCGACCGCCGTAGGACGGGGCCCTCCGATAACTTCCATACTACTTTCTTTTGAGTGCCTTGCGGCACAATCTGTGCATGATCGTAATATGAATATGATTGGGGTAGCAGGGGGAACCCTGAATCATAGATGCATTATACCGGACTCCTCCTTATGACCCGGTTATATTCATAGGTTGTGTACGGGTGCACACCGGTTTCCTGTGGAAAACACAACCGGTCCTGGCAGGTCAATGTCCAGTGACGCTTTTAAGACCTCTTCAATGGTCTCTACCGTTACAAAGGTAAGTTCAGTCCTGACATCTTCAGGAACATCCTCAAGGTCTCTCTCATTCTCTTTTGGCAGAATTACCTTTTTTATACCCGCCCGGTGAGCTGCCAGGATTTTCTCCTTAATGCCGCCTACAGGCAATACAGCACCGCTCAGCGTAATCTCCCCGGTCATGGCAAGGTTCGGGTCAGCGGTTTTCCCGGTGATTAAGGATGCGAGAGCCGAGAAGATCGTCACACCCGCCGAAGGGCCATCCTTGGGGGTTGCACCCGAGGGCACATGGATATGAATGTCGCTTGTGATGAAGTTGAACCCGCTTTGTGTGTTTGCCAACCGGGACCGGATGAGGCTTAACGATATCGTCGCCGACTCTTTCATCACGTCCCCGAGCTGGCCGGTGAGGGTGAGCTTGCCGGTACCGGGCATGAACGTACCTTCGATGAAGAGAATCTCCCCGCCGACCGGAGTCCATGCGAGACCGGTCACTACGCCGGGGACAGGTTCTTTCCGTGCCACTTCCTGCCGGATCAGTTCCTTTCCCAGTATCCCGGACAGATTACCCGTAGTCACGACGACCGGCAGCTCAGCTGTTCCGGAGACGATCTTCTCAGACACGTGCCGTGCTATCTTTGCAAGCTGTTTTTTGAGCCACCGGACACCTGCTTCGCGGGTGTACTTCTCAATGATCACTTTCAGGGCCTCATCCTCTATCCGGAGCTTGTTCCCATCAAGGCCATGCTCTTTTAAGATCTCGGGAATCAGGTGGTCTGTTGCAATGGCGAACTTCTCGTTCTTGGTGTAACCCGAGATCTCGATCAGCTCCATCCGGTCGAGAAGCGGTGCCGGGATCGTTGCTAGAGAGTTGGCGGTCGCGATGAACAGTACATCGGACAGGTCATAGGGGACTTCGAGGTAGTGATCCGAGAAGGTGCTGTTCTGCTCCGGGTCCAGAACTTCGAGCAGGGCACTTGCCGGATCTCCCTGGTTTGAATATGCCAGCTTATCAATTTCATCGAGAATAAAGACGGGATTTTTTGTGCCCGCCCTTTTTATGCCCTGGATAATTCTCCCGGGCAGGGCCCCGACATAGGTCCTCCGGTGCCCCCGGATCTCTGCTTCATCCCGGACACCGCCAAGGCTGATCCTGATATACTCCCGTCCGAGCGCCTCTGCAATACTCCGCCCGAGGCTCGTTTTCCCCGTGCCGGGCGGGCCGGCGAAGAGGAGGATCGAACCCTGTTTCTCCTGCTTCAGTTTCATGACCGCGAGGTGCTGGATGATCCTCTCCTTGACCTTTTCAAGCCCGTTATGATTACTCTCAAGAACAAGACGGGCTTGCGCGATATCGATGTTCTTTTTCTCTTCGGTTATCCAGGGAAGATCAAGCAGGAAGTCAAGATAATTTCTGATTACAGAACTTTCATGATTCTGGCTGCCTCCTGTCTCGAGTTTTTTTACGTCTGCCAATGCCTTTTTGCGCACTTCATCCGGCATCTTTGAGTTCCCGATCCGTTCCCGGTATCCCGCGTCACCGGCGGCGCCTTCGGTGTCGTTGAGTTCTTCCTGGATCACTTTCAGTTGTTCCCGCAGCATCGCCTCCCGGGTTGACTTGTTCACCCGGTCGGAAACTTTTTTTGCCATCTCGATACGGATGTTGATGTTCTCTTTTGTCCTGGTGAGGACCTCAAGGAACGTGATGTACCGCTGCTGGACCGAGACAAGTTCAAGAAGCGCCTGCTTCTCGGCAAGGTTGACCGGCAGGAAGGGCATGACGAACCCCATGATCTGGTCGACGGTGTCCATCTGGTCGATGGGTTGGGTGAACTGTTCGGAGCCCTGGAAGCGGTTGCTAATGTCGTGGATAGTGCTTTTTATGTCCGCAAGTATCCGTGCCTGAAGATCTTCCTCGAGATCCTGAAGGTCCGGGACCAGCTCGTACACGGCATAAAAATGCCCGTCCTTTTCCGACAGGGAGACTGCCTTTACCCTCTGCACGACCTGCGCACAGATCAGGTACCCGTCATCGGCAGGCTGCACGTGCGAGATCCGGAACAGGTTGCCGGTTTTATACAGCGACTCGCCAGTCACTTCTGAAGGCCGCGTGCCGCTTTTAACTGTCAGCCCGACTGCATACGCAGCTTCGGGATCCTCTATGCCGGCCAGCAGAAGATCGCCCGTTGCCCGGTCAACCTGGAATTTTGTCCGGCTGTTTGGAAAGACGACGATCTCAAAGAGCGGTATGACAATTTTTTCCTGTGTATTATCAGATTTTTCTGATTGCATGGTTACCTCATTTATTAGTTCGAATTTACCTAACTAAAGTACAGGACAAAAAAATTACCTGATCTTTTGCAGGATTCCAATCAGGAGATCCATCTCATGTTCATCCATTGAATTCCCCATTCGTTCAATCAATCGGCGCAGGGCGTTATGTTCGGCTTTTGCAATCTTCTGCCCTTTGTCAGTAAGGCGGATATACAGGATCCGCCTGTCATCAGGGCAGCGTTCCCGGTATACGCACTCCATCCGGACAAATTTGTTAATCATCTCGGTTATCGTGGGTTTTGAGTTCCTGGTGATCTCAGCAAGCCTGCTGAAGGTGACTTCCCCCTGTTCATCGATGGCTTTCAGATAGGCGATCTGTCTGACCGTCATATCCGATAACCCGCATTCGGAGAAGATATTGCAGGAGCATTCGTTCCTGATCCTGATCAGGTTTTCAAACACTTCAAACAGGTGCTCCTCGTTATTCATCATACTCCGATCCTTCGTTAGTTAGGTTTTGCCTAACCATAAACCTTGTGGTACGGTTATGTTTTTCGCAAATGCTGTGTCCCTGCCACTTCCGCATTTCCCACGAAATGATATTTGGAGAACAGATTGAGAAAATGAAAATAAAGGAAAGGAGGTTTTTTGGCTCTGTTGAAATCCTCAGAAGAAACAATCAATCGCTCCTGGGGGCTCTTTTTTACATCGTGCTTTTAGCCCCCGCCGCCCGGGCATCCCGCATAATACGATAATCATCAGAATGTTGATGAAAAATCCCTACAAAAGAGGGGGCAGGAGGATGCTTCCCTTAGGTTGCCTCCCTCTCAGGGGGAGAGCGCGGATCACCCTTCCAGCTGCGGCAGAAAATAAGCGAATTACAGGAAAAAAAGGATTTCAACAAAGCCGGTTTTTTCCAAAGCCAGAATTTCAGCCGTTGAAGTTGTGGAAGTCGTAGCAGTTCTTTATGAACTCCTGTTTCCGGTGCTCGCTTGCGTTGACCGGCGGCCTGAGATATCCTATCTCCGGTGT
>DATKZP010000005.1:0-17665 GCA_035527915.1 Methanoregula sp.
TTTTAATGTCAATATTGGAGAACTCCTCCTGATCGGCGGGACTGCCGGCATTATCATCGGTTTTGCCAGCCAGCGGCTCGTCACCAATATTGGTTCCGGTATCTTTCTGATCATCGAACGCCCGGTCAAGATCGGCGATACTGTCAGGATTGGCGAGACCGAGGGGAACATTAAGGATATCAGGATCCTCTCCACGACCATCAAGACCTATGAGGGAATATACATACGCATCCCGAATGAGACGGTTTTCAATTCCGAGATCACCAACTACGTTGCAAACGTGGCGCGGAGGTTCGAGTACCGGATCTCCATCCGGTACAGCGATGATGCCGGGCAGGCTATCAGGATCATCACTGAGCTCCTTGCGGCAGAGCCGTTTGTCCTGATAAACCCGCCACCTTCTCTCTATGTGGATGAACTGGGGGATAATGGCGTCATCCTTATGGTACGGATCTGGGCCCCTTCCCTCGAATGGTGGTCGGTGAGAACCGAGATGCTCTGGAAGATTAAGTTGGCGCTTGAGCGGGAAGGACTCGGGTTTCCGTTCCCGCAGCGCAGAGTCTGGTTTGCCCAGGAGAACAAAAACGAGCATGGACAACCCGGATCAGGAAGTGGTAAGGAGACCGGCGGAGATGGGGCGGGGCCCAAACAGACTCCTTAAAGACAGATCCTGTGCATGGCAGAGCAGCAATATGCCTGCCCCTGCTGCCATGACGGAAGCCGGCGCGAGGATAAGAACCAGCATTACGTATAGTGCGATCTTTTTGAACATAGTCTCTCATGAAACGCGTCACAGAAAAGGAGGTCTTTTCAGGTTTTTTATATATAATGTGAGAACGGAGGCATTCATCGGAGCCCCAATTGGGTGTATTTTTATTTCATTGTGATACTCTCAGCATGCTGAATAACGAACCTTTATGAGCATCCGGATATATTCCTCCCTCATGGCTGATATGATGGATTCATGGTGGGGCTGCGAAGACGGTTACTGTGGCGGGTACAGCGGTTGGGGCTTCCCGTTCTTCGGCTGGGGTATGATGATGATCTGGATTATTGTCTTCCTTGTCATCGGATATTTTGTCTACCTGGACGCGAACAAACGGGGTATGAACGGTCTCCTGTGGTGGATACTGATCATCATACCGATGATTGGCATCATCGCCCTGATACTCTATGTTATGATCCGGGAGAGCGGAGGGCAGAAAACCCTGTCAGAAGGGAAGACCGCAATGGATATCCTGAAAGAACGGTATGCAAAAGGTGAGATTACGAGCGAGCAGTTCCATAAGATGAGCGAAGATTTGAAAAAATAACATTCCCTGTTTCACCCGAAAATCCCTTTTGCTTCCAAGAATTTTTTGTTTGTATCGTGCAAGCCAACCTGTCACCCGAGACGATCGACCCCCTCACCGTGCGGGTTTCCTTCTTTTTTTCTTTTTGTCTCGGTGCCCGTTGACAATTCCTCTGAGGAAGTTTGCGAGTATGGGCTTTGATTATGAAATTTTTTTTAGATGAAAATGGGGGCTTATTAAAGAGGAAAGGAAGAATCGGGGAGCGTATTGGTGAGGGAATTGAGGAATACAAAAAACGGGTGGTCCTGAAATGGCAAAAAAACCGGGTTACCTCTGCCGGGTATACTTTTGGAAATCGTTAAACTGCCGGAAATACCTGACATCATTCCGGGCACAATACGGGCTCCGATTAATGTCTGACACGCGAAAAGGAGCCCTTTGCGTGCCCCGACTAGTGAAGTCCATAATCTGGGCGTATTTTGCCAAATGGCCGATTTTATAGTACCCCCAAAGATGGGGTGAATTTTGAGGATCCGGAGGTGACTGGCCGGGCAGGGTCGTGCGGGTTTGATGGGATACTGTTCGACCGTTAAGGGGGTTTTAACGATGTGCTGAATAAAAATGCATTGGGACTGGATTGGGGAACAGGCGGTAGATTAAGCCGAGATTATCGACGGGGCAGGAATGGAGGGAGATTGGGGGATCGTCATAGGTATTTTGCCTGTGGAGAGGAGGAAAAAGAGTACAACCGGTCTAAGAAATCCGTTTTCCGGCAGACTCGAGAGAGGGGGTCTGGTCATAAACTTCCTCAACAGAAAAAAATACCGCAGCCAGTTTTTCCCTGCGTGCTTTAAAATCCATTCCATGCCCGGCACGCACACGGTCATCCAGTTGAGCTGCGATCTCATCATTTTCATGAATTTTTACCCTTCCATTCACCTTATATGCCCTGAACGGAGGGCTCCTTTGCCAGATACAGATTGATGCACGAGGATTTTGTTTGAGATTTTCATACGTTTGCATAAAATAAAGTTCGCCCCAGACAATTGTTTCAGGATCCATGACCATGACCGATTTTCCGGCAACGTTGGGCTTTCCATCCGATCCAGTGGTTGCTACAGGAACCGTATGCCATTCCCTGAGCATATGTATCAGTTCTTCAGGCATCGTAACCATGGGGTATCACATCCAGGAGAGAATTTCCTGTCAGCCATTATAAAATAGTGTGGTTTTTTTATGGAGCTTACCTTATCCCCTTTTCCTGGACAAGCCCGGCATGAAGGTTTATACAAAGAAAATAATATCACACCGGATAAAGTAACCTTTGAAAATATATGTCCGGAACTGGTTCACCGCCTTTATGGAGGGTATTGGCATATCTTTCCAACATCATTGTTTCTGTCGCAATGATCTGGTATCTTATCAACTTCTTTTTCACCTGCAGCACCTGCGCAGCAAAACCTTTGACTTTTGCCTTTTTAGTCGCATTTTGTGCAATTATCGTGCTCTCCGGTCTCATGCTGTCCAGGCTGTTATTCCCCGGGAGAAAAAAATCCTGCCCGGTCTGTTCGTTAATCTCCAGAATAATAGAGATTGATCTTCTGGTACCGTAAGGTCAACGCGGGAAACCACACATTCCGCGGTGCAAAAGCCCCCCTTCCAGCGACAACAGCATCACGGTTCCAGGCAAAAATATGACGGAGAGACCGGATAGTGTTTGACAGGATATACCATTTTAGTGCGGGAGCTCATTTAGCTGGATCGCTAACCCATCAAACTTTGCGATGATCCGTTCTCCCTCGTATACCATAACCCGGAAGGTGGAATAGTTGCCATTGTCAGCTACACGATGTGCTATTGCCACGAGAGAACCCGTTGCTGGAGCGATATACTGGATATGGATGGAGACTGCAACATGGGTGGCTGCACCGCAGTTGGCTGCGATCCCGAATGCCTGGTCGGCAAGGGCAAAGATGGCACCCCCGTGTGCAACTCCTCTCGGATTTTTCTTTCCTGTGCAGTCCATGACAACACGTGCATACCCGTCATGTGCCTCGGTAATCTGCATGCCCAGCAACCGGGCGAACTCACTCTGGTTAAAATCAGAGATGAGGGGAGCTTCTGGTAGCCCGCTGCAATCTGTCTGCTGGTCTGCTGGCATGAAAACTCCGAACCGACAAAGATAATTGGTTTACTGTTAAGCCCATTATTTGTATTTTTTCCGCGTATAGGAGTATTTCTGGGTCTCTCCACCATGGGAGACAATATAGACCCATTCATAGAGTGATTTCAGCGTCCCGTACTGCTGATAGCGGCGCATCGAGAACCCTACTTTAAGCCTGCCGTCAAACATGACCTTTCCTAAATCCTTCAGACGCAACGCGATCTCAAGGTCATCCCCGGCATCAATACAGCGGTACATCCCGGCCTGTATGAAGGCATCCTTCCTGAAAGCGGTGTTACATCCTAAGGTATAATAGAACGTCTGGCTATAGTAGCCGATCCGGGAGAACGTGTTGGCAAGCAGGAGAGAGAATTTATTGCCAATACTTTCCTCAATCGGGTAGACCGGCCCGTACAGCTGGACAAGGTGTTCATCTTTGAAGTCATTTTGAATAGTTGCAATCCAGTTTGGCGGAAGGATACAGTCAGCATCGGTAGTAGCGACAATTTCTCCTTTCGCTGCCATGATCCCATCATTTCTGGCACCACCGACTTTTTTACTTGTCTGGATGAAAACACGGTCAGCATATTTCTTTGCGATATCGCAGGTTGCATCCTTTGAGCCGCCATCCACAACGATGATCTCGTAATCGGTTCGTGGTACCGTCTGGTGGGTGAGGGAAACGAGACACTGCGCGATGTTCTCTTCTTCATTAAAGGTCGGGATAATCACCGATATCATGGGGCTAAAAACTCCTGTACAGTCTTTTGGTTTACTGATAATAAGCGTGATGCACCAGATACCATCTACTCCACTCTGGAGGATGCCACAAAATCCATCACACTCCGGATACAACCGTCCATGTTCAGGTACTCAAACTGTGCGAACCTGCCGACAAGGGGAATACCGATCTCGGTACAATACTCCTTAACAACGGCAATATTTTTCTGGTACTCGAGATCATAGACCACGTACGCAAAAGGCTGCCGTTCAACCGATGAATATACGATCTGGTCCTTATGCAGGATCTGCATTCCCTCAAGCATATCCACGACTTCGCTTATGAGTTCCGCATCGGTCATACTACTCACTTCATCGCCCGGCTGGTGGGTAATCTCGGCAAGGATCGCGCTGCAGCCATCCGGGGCAGTATGCCGGCTGTATCCAGAAGGAAATGAGATCCGGTTGGTCCTTCCCACAGCAGGATCCGGCACATAAAGCCACGAAATTGCCGGCACGGATCCTTTGATCCCGATATTGACACACGCTAATGCGTTATACTTCAATGCACCTGCAGCATTTTTCACTTCGCGGGGAACACCCTCAAGGCATGGGAGGAGGTGCTGCACAGGCATGGTGCAGATGCACTGGTCTGCCAGAATACCTTCATTTCCATTACTGATCTGCCATTGTTTTCCTGATTTTTTTATGGAGGTGACTCGGAAGCCGGTTTTGATGAATTTTTCAATGGGTTGTGCTATTGCCCGCACGAGTGCCTCAATCCCGCCATCAAACGGATAGGAAAAGACCGCCTGGTGGGTGTATCCTTCGGTTCCGATACCAATCGCGGACTTGATTACATCCTCAACCGGGGGACGGGGGATGCGCCCGTCTACCCAGTGAAGGGACATACCATCAGTCGGGTACTTCCAGATCTTCTCGTTATAAGGAACCATGTAGCATTCGGCAATACCATTGCCAAATGTGAAGTAGATCCATTCCCGGAAGTTTACCGGTGCGGGGATCTCACCCTTTTCAACGGCAATCAGGGTTTTAATAAAACCGTTGATGCAAAAAAACCGGTCTTCCGGTGGCAGATCTGAAAGCCCGTTCTCGAAAGGGTATTTGACGAACTGTTGTTTGTAGAAGATTTTGGTATTGCGGTTATTGCGCTGTTCATTGCCTGCAATCATCCGGCGCATAAAGGCGAGCACTTCAGTATCCCGGGAAAAGATGATATGCGAACCGCCCGTGTCAAACGTAAATCCCTGGTCGGTTTTTGACCGGCAGAGCCCGCCGTATTCCCGCTCTGCTTCCAGAACAACAACGTCCCCCCCATTTTCCTGCAGGAGCCGGGCGAGCGTGAGCCCGGACAACCCGCCTCCCAGAATTGCAGTTTTCACTGCAGGTACGTTGGTCTGCAGGATTTAAATGATTGATTATGGAACTGATGTATCCAGAGTAAAAGTATAGTAAAAAACAGGCTCTTTGCTGTTTTTTTATGGGTACCGTATGTATTGAGAGGCATGTATTGAAAGGATTACAAATAGGGGAGCAAAATACCTCCATACCTAAAAATCCGATGAACATCACCGCCCCATAAAGGGACTTCTTTGTGCGGCGGTCCGGGTGCAGTTTTTTTTTAAACGGGATTCTTTAAAAAAAACTGCCTTGCCCGACGAAGCAACTGGGCGACCCCATCAAGTATGGGACACATCAGGAACGAAATCTGATACCCTGTCCAATCCAGACGAGATGACGATGGGCCAAAAGAATTGTCTCTTCCCATACCAGACAAATTTTTATTATTTACCAAATCCAGTACACGCTATGCAGCAATCAGCGGGAATACGGCGAATCCTGATGTATTTTTCCCCTTCACTATCCCCGGGACGATTCCTGGTATATGTCCTTCTCGTAGCGCTCGTCTGCTTACCAGCCCAGGGATATCCAGTCTCTGCGAGAATTACTTCAGGATCTCCTGCCACAGGCATCCAGTTGAGTGCCGCAGCCTATGAATATCAGGGCATGGCCCTGATGGCCCGGCGAAACTGGAACGGAGTTATCACCACGACTGATGAAGGACTTGCCGTATATCCGGACGATGCCGAACTGTATTGCCTCAGGGCATATGCACTCCGGAAAACGGGATATTTTACTGAAGCGGCTGACAATGCCTCCCATGCCATACGGATAGATCCAAAGCCGGTCAGGTATGCAAACCGGGGGTTCGCACTCCTCGCGCTGGGACGCAATGAGGACGCCCTGCATGATGCAAATACTGCTATAGCCATTAATAAATCGTATACCCCTGCATATGGCGTCAAAGTGATTGCCCTGTTCCGCATGAACAACCTGACCGGAGCTGAACAGGTGATTGACACAGTCATGCCATCCGATCCAAAAAACCCTCTGTTCTGGCATTTGAAGGCAAAGATCTCCGCAGCCGAAGGGAATTGCTCCAGTGCGACCGAGGCGTTCCACCAGTCAATTGAGATCGATCCGGATTATGATCTTCCCTGGCCCGGGTTTGAAAATGCCACGACTGACCTGAAGAATATAGAGAAACAATGTACAGTTCCCGCCCGCGAACCGGTTCCGACACAGGCCACGTTCCCTGCAGTTTTCGCAGGTGCGGCAATTGCGCTTGCGATCCTTACCCGGGAACGGTGACTGCGGAGTGCGGGGGTGGCAGGATTTTTTTTCCCCTCTTAAAAAATGTATCAGGAAAGTAATTGTTGACCGGTTATTTCTTCTGGATATACCAGCCGGTCATGGTCTCGTCAAGCACCTTCTCGCTCGTCGGTTTTGTCATCAGGCTGACCACTATCATGGCAATGACCGCAATGACAAATGCATAGAATGAAAAATGCATGGGTAGTTTTCCCAGCTTGAAGTAGGATATTCCTCCAAACACGACCGATACAATCAAGCCAAGCGCCATAGAGACAAGTGCCCCTTCACGGGTTGCCCGCCGCCAGTACAGTCCTGCAAGCAGGGGTACGGCAAAGGTTGCAAACATAATCCCAATCCCGGCCCAGATAAGCCAGACGAGCATATCCGGGGGATTTAAAGCGAGGAGCAATGTAACCGCGGCAGCAACAAATACCGAGATCTTGCTGACAAGAAGCACCTGTTTATCCGGTGCATCCGGCTTTAAGATCTTCTTGTAGATATCCCAGGAAAAGTAGGTGCCGATGGTCAGCATGAGGCGGTCCGTAGTTGACATAACTGCGGCAAGCACAATCACCGCTAAAACGCTCCATAGGAACATATTGGGCATTGCAGCCTGAACTCCATAGACAAATATGAAGTCGGAAGCATTGGGCACTTTCGGCAGCTGGATGATCCCGTCATTGACAAGAACGATACCGGCAAACCCGGAAAACTTGAGAAGGAACATCACCACTGCATAAATTCCGAACGCGACGAGTGGTGCCCACTTGAAATACTTCACATCTTTTGCACACAGGATATTATTGATCACATGGGGTGCACAGGCAAGGCCTATGGTGAGCAGGAGGACAAACGAGAAGATGTACTCTGGTGTAAACACTGCAGTGGCTCCCGTCACCCACGGATCGACATTTGTCGGGTTTACCGCAGCCATCACTTCGTTGATATGGGTAAATCCCCCTGCTTTCATGATTACGAGGGGGGCCATGATCAGGACACCGATGATCAGCAGCATTCCCTGCACGAGCGTAGTCCAGGCAACTGCATAGAGCCCCCCTATAACAGTATAGAGAGTGACAATTGCCGCCCCGATAAGGAGTGCCAGCCAGTGGGGAATCCCAAACAGCCACATCAGCACAATACTTATCGCAGTATATTGTCCGGCAAGATAGATCATTGATACAACAATCCCCGCCGTTGCACTCATACCCCGCAGGGATTTGTCGCTCTCAAACCGGTGCGCCAGATAATCCTGGACTGTCATATACCCGGACTTTTTTGCAATGGTATGCATCTTGACGCCAAAGAAGATGATACAGAATGCAATCGAGAGCGGGACGGCAAGTTGTTCCCAGATTGTAGGCCAGGCAAACCTGTATCCCAGTCCCGAGACACCGAGCAGTGACATCCCCGAACAGACAGAACCGATCATGAGCAGGGTAAAGACCCAGAAATCCAGCGATCGTCCGGCAACAACATAGTCCGACATGTTATGGATCTTTTTTGAAGCCCAGACCCCGATCCCCACCAGTGCGATGAAATAGACGGCAACAAGACCGACTGTAACAGGATCAATCATAAGGAGACCTCTTTAAAGGTTAGTCCCCAGTACAGCAATACAAGAATAATCAGGAGAATTGCACCCCCGACCAAAGCGATTGTCAAAACAGGCAACCCAAACATTTTATCATCATAATTTGTGGTATGCTAACATATAACACAATCGAAATTTGCCGAAATAATACTGAATTTTATAAAAAACCCTTGATTGGGCTTTGAATTTTCACCTTTCGGCGATAAAGATTTTCAGACCCCAAACCAACATCTCGTAGTCAATTGAAATACCGGTCGACAAAAAATGAAAAATGCATTATTTTAAGCTGCTTACCGTCTTTGATCCGCGGAGAATGCCAATCTTTCCTGTCCGGACAAACTCCTTCACCCCGTACTGGCGGAGCAATTTTTCCATGGCATCGATCTTTTCTGTATCACCTATCACCTGTAGGATTAAGGACTTGGCACCAACATCGACAATCTGGGCCCGGAAGATGGACGCAATCTGCATGATCTCAGCACGGGAAGTTCCTTGTTCCGCAGTCACCTTGATCAGGGCAAGCTCGCGCTCCACCCGCTCATTTTCTGTTAAATCCGAGACCTTGATGATGTCAATGAGTTTATTGAGCTGCTTCATAACCTGTTCGACTTTTTCATCGTCACCAATAACGACAATGGTAATACGGCTCATGTCGGGCTCTTCGCAGGAACCAACCGCAAGGCTCTCGATATTGAACCCGCGTCGTGAGAAAAGCCCGGTTACCCTTGAGAGGACACCGGCCTTGTTCTCGACCAGCACAGAAAGCGTGTGCGGCTTCATCTCGGGTGGCCCCCGATCATCTCATTGATTGCAGCACCGGCAGGGACCATGGGGAATACATTCTCTTCGCGTTCGATCCTGAAGTCCATGACAAACGGACCATCACAGTCAAGTGCTGCTTTCAGGGCGGGCATAACATCCTCGGAGGATTCTACCTTTACTCCCTCAATGCCGTATGCATTGGCGATCTTGACAAATTCCACGGCTGGAAGCTCGGTGAATGAATAGCGCCGGTCATAGAACAGCTCCTGCCACTGCCGTACCATACCGAGGAACCTGTTGTTCAGGATCGCAATCTTGACCGGGATTTTATAATGAGCAACCGTACCCATCTCCTGGATATTCATCTGGATACTTCCGTCACCGGCAACATCAAAGACCGGAAGGTCCGGGCGGGCAAAATGTGCACCCATCGCTGCAGGGAAACCATATCCCATCGTGCCAAGCCCGCCACTGGTGATCCAGGTCCGCGGATTTTTGAAGCAAAAGTGTTGGGCGGTCCACATCTGGTTCTGCCCGACTTCAGAGACAATGATCGCATCTCCTCCTAAGAGCTCGCTCATCTGCCGGATCACAAACTGCGGGTGAAGCCTGCCATCATCGGGACATTTGAGCGGGTGGTGCTGTTTCCAGTGTTTGATCTTCTTGAGCCAGGCCTCCCTGAACCCGTTCTTTTTCAGCATCGAGAGCATGTCCTGTAAGACAGTCTTTACATCCCCGACTACCGGTACATCAACCCGCTTGTTCTTTCCGATCTCTGCAGGATCAATATCGATATGGATGATCTTTGCATGCGGGGCAAACGTATCCGTCTTACCGGTTACGCGGTCATCAAACCGCACACCAATGGAGAACAGGACATCACTTTCCGTGATGGCAAAATTGGCATATTCCGTCCCATGCATACCGAGCATCCCCAGGTTGAGCGGGTGATCCCCCGGAATGCACCCGAGTCCCATCAGCGTGGTGGCAATCGGGATTCCCAGCTGGGTAGCAAAATCAACAAGCTCTGCTGAGGCATTGGATATGATAACACCACCCCCGGCATAGATCACCGGTCGTTCAGCAGCGGCTAACATCTGGAGAGCCTTTTCTATCTGGCGTTTGTGCCCGCGATAGGTCGGATTGTAACCCCGCAATGTTATCTTTTCGGGAATATGGGGTTCTTTGATGGCCTTTGTACTCACATCTTTTGGGATATCGATGAGCACCGGACCCGGGCGGCCTGTACCGGCAATATAGAACGCTTCTTTCACAACCCGCCCGAGATCGGCGGTATCCTTGACAAGGTAGTTGTGTTTGGTGATAGGCAAAGTGATGCCGGTAATGTCAGATTCCTGAAAGGCATCATTCCCCAGCAGGCTTGTCGGGACCTGCCCGGTCAGGGCAACGATTGGCACTGAGTCCATGTATGCAGTGGCTATTCCGGTTACAAGGTTACATGCACCGGGACCTGATGTTGCGAGGCATACCCCTACACGACCACTTGCCCGTGCATACCCGTCCGCGGCATGCGCTGCTGCCTGTTCGTGCCGTACAAGGATGTGCCGCAGGGATGAGTCATAGAGTTCATCATAGATCGGCAGCACCACACCGCCCGGGTAGCCAAAGATAGTCTCGACTCCTTCGCGCTGCAGTGATTCAACGAGGATTTTTGCCCCGGTTTTCATGTTCCTCCCTCAATAGTCTGTTCATACCGGCGATCATCGCCTCGACACTTGCCATGATGATGTCCGTGCGAGCGCCGCGTGAAGTAATTATCTTCCCGTCTTTACTTAATCTTACTGTTACGTCGACCAGTGCGTCCGTTCCACCCTGGATGGCATCAACATGGTACTCTTCGAGCCGGATATCGGCCACATCTGATACGCATTTGCGCAGGACTTCCATAGCCGCATCCACAGGGCCGTCACCAGTAGCGGCACCGGTCATCTCCTGCCCGTTTACAACAAGCGTAACTGAGGCTGTCGGAATCATATTACTCCCGGATACCGCAGTAAACTGGCGCATGGTGATGATTGGTTTACACTCAATGGCAAGTACGGCATCGGCAATCGCCATCAGATCGGAATCAGTCACCCGTTTACCCGCATCCCCCAGATGTTTGATCCTTTTTACGATCTCTTTGACCTGGTGCTCATCAGCCTTGTAATTCATCTCATTGAGTGCAGATTCCACGGATGCGGAACCGGAATGCTTTCCCAGCACGATACGACGCTTCCGCCCTATCATCTCGGGTTTGATCGACTCGTAGGTCGAGGGTTCCCGCATCACACCGTGGGCATGGATGCCGCTTTCGTGGGTGAATGCCATTTCACCAACAACTGCTTTGTTGATCGGCAGCGGCACACCCGTCAGGCGCGAAACAAGCGTAGAAAGCTGGTAGATCTCCTCTTTTTTGATTCTTGTAGGATAATCATAGAGGATTTCAAGCGCCATGACAACTTCTTCAAGCGGGGTGTTGCCCGCCCTCTCGCCAAGACCATTGACCGTTACATGGGCGCAGGAGGCACCGCACTTAAGCGCTGCCATCGTGTTGGTGAGCGCAAACCCAAGATCGTCATGGCAGTGAATGGAGAGCGGTGCGATCTTTGCGATCGGGGGGATAAACTCTGCAACCTTCTCCGGGGTCAAAAGGCCGACCGTATCACAGAAACAGAGCCGGTCTGCCCCGCGATGTACACCCTCTGAAAAGATCTCCCGCAGGAACGTTTGATCCGCCCGTGAGGCATCTTCACCGGAAAGTTCGACGATAAGCCCCCGGCTCTTGGCGTACTCTACGGCATCATATGCCATCTCTGCAACCTGGTTTCGCGTTTTGCGCATTTTTTTGGCAATATGCAGGTCGCTTACCGGTATGACAAGATGGACTGAACCGGCACCATAATCAGCGGCAAAATCGATATCCTGGTGAAGTGCACGGACATAGGTACAAATCTCAGCAGGAAGCCCGGCTTCTGATATGAGCTTTATTGCATCCCGTTCACCTTCAGATGCGGCGGCAGAACCAACTTCAATCACATCGATGCCAATATCAGCAAGTTTGTTCGCTATCTCAAATTTCTGGTCCGGGTTTAAGGAAACACCCGGGGTCTGTTCCCCGTCCCGTAACGTGGTATCTAAAAAGCGCAGGCTATTAACAAATAAAACATTCACTCATGGCAATCACCATAGTATGAAGTAGGAAAGGACAATATAAAAATATTCGGACTGGTATTCATAGTAAAAAAATCGTGTATGCCTTGTTTTTTATAAGGAATTTCTTTGTTTTTCCGGAAAAACTCTTCGCCATCCTTTTACCATCTTTATAATATAGCCGGAAATCACGATTCCCGGATTGAACCATCATTCGGGTGTGGGTATATATTATCTGATATCCATCAATACTACTTACCATACGGGGGTAACAAAAAAATGGACGCAGTACTTGAGGAGGCATGATGAATAGAATAAATCCGCTTCCCGACCTCTCAAAACTTTATATCAACCGTGAAATCAGCTGGACACGATTTAACCGGCATGTTCTGGATGAAGCCCTTGATGAAAGCCATCCGTTGCTTGAACGGATAAAGTTCCTGGCGATATTTGCCAACAACCTGGATGAATACTTCATGGTTCGGGTTTCAGGACTCCAGCGCCAGCTGGAAAAAGGTGTCCTGAAATCTCCTCCGGACGGGATGACTCCTTCACAGCAGCTGGAGGCAATCCGGCACATGCTCCTCCCCGATCTATCAATCCTGTATCATACCTGGCATGAGGATATTATCCCGAAACTTTCGGCTGAAGGAATTTTCATCCATATGTATGCAGATCTCACCGGAGAGCAAAAAGAGCTGATGCGTTCATTTTTTATTGATGAGATTTTTCCGGTGCTGATACCGCTTGTTTTTGACAGCGCTCACCCGTTTCCCTTCATATCAAACCGTTCGCTTAACCTTGCGATTATTATAAGGGACCAGAACAATAAGGATTTTTTTGCAAGGGTCAAGGTACCGACAAACCTGTTCTCACGATTCGTAAGGATTCCCCCCAAAAGAAAAGGTGAATCCGGTGATGACTCAGTTGTGCATTACGTGTATATTGAAGATATCATTTCAGCAAACCTTGACTTGCTTTTCCCCGGTCTGGAAGTTGTTGCATCTTCTCCATTCAGGATTACCCGGGATGCAGACATCGATATTGAAGTTGATGATGCCTCGGATCTCCTCACCACGGTTGAAGAGGTCATGGAGCAACGTGCACGGGGAAAACCGGTGCGTATCGAACTTGAGTGTTCCATGAATGACGGAATCTGCTATATGCTTGAAAAGCAACTGAGGGTATCTCCCAGTATGCTCTATCGGGTCGGTCATCCCGTTGGTATGGCTGATCTTATGCAGCTTCTCTCCCTTGATCGCCCGGATCTGAAAGATATACCTTTTCAGCCTTCAATCCCTTCAGATCTCACTGAAGGTACTGATATCTTTTCTGCCATCCGCCATCATGACATTCTGCTGTATCACCCGTACGATAGTTTCTCCCCCGTTGTAAATTTCCTGCGCCAGGCCGCATATGATCCGGATGTCCTTGCCATCAAGATTACCCTGTACCGGGTCGGCTCAAAGTCCCCGATCGTAAATGCACTCATGGAAGCCCGCGAGAACGGAAAAGATGTAGCCGCATTAATCGAACTTAAAGCCAGGTTTGATGAAGAGAATAATATCGGATGGGCCCGTGCGCTTGAAAATGAAGGAGTCCATGTTGTCTATGGAGTTGTAGGACTCAAAGTCCATGCCAAACTCTGTATGGTTGTACGTCGGGAAAGAAACGGCATACAACGTTACCTGCATCTCGGCACCGGCAATTATAACGCAACAACAAGCAGAATTTACACGGATTTTGGCCTTTTTACCTGTGATAAGGAAAAGGGTGAGGATGTTGCAAACCTTTTCAATCTGCTCACCGGGTGCGCACGGATTATGAACTATCAGAAACTGCTTGTAGCTCCGGTCTCCTTACGTAATGGCATTATAGAAAGGATAGACCGGGAAATTTCCCGGCACCGGAAACATGGAGACGGGCACATTATTTTCAAGATGAATGCACTGATCGATCCTCTTTGTATTACTGCACTCTATCGTGCATCACAGGCAGGAGTGAAAGTGGATCTGCAGGTCCGGGGTATCTGTTGCCTTCGACCAGGAATTTCCGGTGTAAGTGAGAATATCACGGTCACTTCCATTGTTGGCCGGTTCCTTGAACACGCCCGCATTTATTATTTCCACAACGGTGGCAGTGAAGAAATATACCTGGGAAGTGCAGATCTTATGCCCCGGAATCTCGACCGGAGAGTGGAGATTCTTTTTCCGGTGGAAAACCCGGAAATAAAAAAAGCGATTATATCCACGATTCTTCCCGTTCAACTGAAAGATAATCTCAAAAGCCGGTTGATGCAAAGTAACGGGACGTACATACGTAAACTGCCAGCAGAGCAGGAACCTCCCTTAAATGCACAGTCATGGCTTCTCGAACACCGGGGTATATGGTTTGAAAATGTCCCGTGAACAGACTATGCCAAAAATTGGGTTATGCTGGTACGGCCTGCAACGCCTGCCCCCGTTGCTCGATGCTTTCTCAAAAGAGATTGAAGGGGTAAAAACATCAGATGATAGTGAATACATCCATCGCATGCGGGTTGCCTCCCGGCGCCTGCGGGCTGCTCTCCCCCTTTTTCGCTCCTGTTTTCCTCAGAAGCAGTACCGGAGATGGATGCAGGAGATCACTAACATCACCCGTGCACTGGGTGAAGCACGGGATGCGGATGTACAGATTACCTTCCTGTTAAAATACGAGAAAAAACGGTCACGAAAATTCAATTCCCGCAGTAAAAAAAACACGGGGGCCATGACAGCAACAGCTCCGGCCATTCATTACCTGGCATCAAGGTTGCAAAAAAAGAGAACTACCCTTCAGTCAAAAGTTATTTCTGCGCTTTTGAAACTGGAAAAGAGCCAGGTTATTGAAGAGATGAGCGATACGTTCAGTAATCATCTGTCAGCCAACCGGAGGGTACAGAAAAAATCTCTTGTATATGGCATCTCACCCGTCGCCGCTCTCCGCATTGAAAAAAGGATGCATGCGATGCTCTCGTACGAGCAATGGATACCCAATCCGGATGCTGTGGCTGAACATCATGCAACACGGATAGCGGCAAAAAAACTCCGGTACACCATGGAAGTCTACGGGTATGTGTACAGACGGGGATTAAAAAAAATTCTTACCCGTGTGAAAAAGGTCCAGGAAATACTTGGCAATCTCCATGACTGTGATGTGTGGATCGACCAGGTGACGTTGCTTCTCCTGCATGAAAGAGCGCTCCTGCGTTCACCCGGAAATACAAAACGTCCTGATGCTGCCACTATATCAAGTCTTTACCTTTTTTTGCAGGAGCGCAAAAAGGAACGAACGATCCTCCACCGTACGTTCATGCGCTACTGGGAGAAACTGATACGTTTGCGGACCTGGGATGAACTTTGCATGAGCCTGGAAAAGGGAAGAAAAACAAGATTCCGACCGTCAACAATGTACAACGAGACAGAAGTAACTACCGCTGTCGGTACTCTCGCATTGGAATATCCGGGAGCTCTTGAACACAGCCGCCATGTAACAGATCTCGCTCTCATGATTTTTGATGACCTCCAACCGCTGCATCAGCTGGATACTCGTGAACGGTTCTTACTTGAGTGTGCCGGCATGCTCCATGATATTGGATGGAAGTACGGGCAGAGAAGGCATAATATCCGCAGCGCCGACATGATCGTGTCTGATGAAAACCTGCCATTTGATATCCCCGAGCGAAGTATCATTACCCTTGTTGCCCGTTCGCATCGTGGAAATGTGGCTCTCGAAACATCAGGATTTTTCAGGCTGCTGTCCCCGGAATACCAAAAACAGGTACTGATACTTGCTGCGATTCTTCGCATTGCAGACGGTTTTGACTATCTCCACTTGCGAACCGTACAGACTGTTTCCTGCACATTTGAAGGGCAGGAGATTGTAATTAATGTCACGGTGTATGGGGATGCGTCGGTGGAAAAACAGCGGGCAGGCTTAAAATCGGATCTTTTTACCCGCGTTTTTAACCGGAAATTGGTGATCCGTTGAAATTTTAAAAATTCCGGTCAAAATGAACGTATTGTTGCATTCATTGATATCGGTACAAATTCCGGGCGTCTTTTGTTTGTCAGGATCAATCCAGATAATTCCTACACGATTCTTACCCGCCAGAAACAGCAGGTCCGGCTCGGTGAAGGAGAATTTTAAAAAAGAAGAGATTCTTCCCAACGCAATGGAACGGATGATGTTATCTGTAAAAAGTTCACCGACCCTGCCCGACCTTCTTCTCGCAGTGGCCGGCGGGATCCTCTTATTCGCGTGGTTGGATCTCCTCAAAGGCGCGGCTCATCGACCGGCTGGCAGGGTCGTAACATTGGCTTTGCGTATCCCCTTTGACCTTATATCTGCTTCTTGAGGGCCTGCACGAGCTTCCCGACAGTCTCCTGTGCGTCGCCGTAGAGCATCCGCGTGTTGTCCCGGTAGAACAGGTCATTTTCGATCCCGGCGAAGCCTTTCCCCTGGCCACGCTTGAGGACGATGACATTCTTTGCCTGTTCAACATCAAGGATTGGCATGCCAAAAAGCGGGCTTCCCTGACGGTGCGCTGCCGGGTTGACAACATCGTTTGCCCCGATAACGAGGACGACATCAGTGCTCGGGAACTCCGGGTTCACTTCGTCGCGGTCGAACAGGTGGTCATACGCGACCCCGGCCTCGGCAAGCAGGACGTTCATGTGCCCGGGCATGCGTCCGGCAACCGGATGAATTGCAAACTTCACATGGATGTTCTTGCTTTCGAGCAGGTCGGTCAGCTCCTTGACCTTCTGCTGGGCCTGGGCAACTGCCATACCGTAGCCGGGAACAACGATAACTTTGTCTGCATAGGCAAGCAGGATCGCGACATCGTCGGCTTCAATCGATTTCATGCTGCCCTGTATCTGCACTCCCTGTTCTTCAGTCGCGCCGAACGCACCAAAAAAGACGTTTGATATCGACCGGTTCATTGCCCGGGCCATCTGGAGCGTGAGCAGCGAACCTGCGGCACCGACAATGATCCCCGCGACAACCATTGCATAGTTAGGGGTCGCAAATGAAAAACCGTCGAGTGCTACGGCAAGCCCGGTGAATGCATTGTACATCGAGATCACGACAGGCATGTCAGCCCCGCCGATCGGGAGCGTCATCAGGAGCCCAAAGCCGAGCGAGAGGACGAAGAACAGCGGGAGGTACATGGCGACGTTGGGTGGCATCCATGAAGGCTGCCAGATGACGAGTATCCCACACATAATGGCGAGGGCCAGGCATACCATGTTGACAACCTGCTGACCTTTAAAGGTGATCGGC
>DATKZP010000006.1:0-11499 GCA_035527915.1 Methanoregula sp.
TCGAGGATCATGGTGATAACCAGCTCGTGTGCCCTTCCGATGCTTGGTGCCCGGATGATTTTCATGATAAAAATTATGTTATGGTATATTGTATAGCTGTTGAAATGATGTGAGGAACGAATCGAACTAAACAATACCTGCGTAAATTTCAGGTAAACCATCAGGTGCACAAGGTTATGGAGTTCTTAATAATGGGAACACGGTGACTGGTTGTTGGTTGATAATTTTGTTATACAATGCATGAAAAAAAGTTTATTGCATGATTATGAGCATTATTGTATAAAATATATCATTACATGATCTTAAATAATCTGCGATATATACTAATGTACGTGTATATAAGAAATCATGAAAGGGATAGATGTGAATGGTGGAGGAGTAGCAAGAACTCCGCTTTAATCGCCCTGATTATTGAATAGGGGGCATATCTCGCCATAATCGCCCGGAAAAACTGACCACAAAGGATATATTACGTCTTTTACAAATACTCTTTCATATTCCGTCTAAACGGAGTATGGGGCTCGCAGAACTGATATTCGGCATATGTCGAACTCGTTCGTGGCTTGAAATGTATGATGTAATCTTTGGAGGAATTGAAAGAATGACTAAGCGATTAACTATAGCACTCATTGCGCTCGCGATGTTCGTGCTCGTTGCGGTGATGCCGGTATCGGCAGCCTATAACGTGGCACAAAACATCAACCAGGGAGCAACGGTGTTTATTGGAGAAGAAGCATTAGATATAACAGAAGCTGTTAATACCGCTGGTAATGTTACTACCATCGGCTGGTGGGCATCAGCGGCACCGCTGACTACAACAGCTCCGTCAAAGACAATTCTGATTACCAGTCCTAGCTCGTTCACGATAACCTATGCCGACTTTGGCATCGGCGGACAGAGTGCAGACTGGTACAGGATTGACCCAGCTACCGGTCAAACTTATTCGCCGGCACAACTGGCATTCCGCGTTGCAGATCCGACACTTGACCTCAAAATCTGGGATGATACCATCAGCGCTGATGTAACCGGCAAATCGATCCCGAAGGGCGAGGATATTCAGTTTGGCATTGTAACGAACATGTATGCAGCGTTAGGAGCAGCACGTACTCCCGTTTATGGTAATTCTACCGGAGATGGTTACATTGATATCAAGGTGAAGACCGAGTCCGGTACAACACTCACCCAGCTGTATACAAGTGCAGACGCCTTATCATGGGCACGCCTTACTCAAATCAATGTTACAACCCAGCCCTACAGATGGGGTGAAACAGCAGGGTTAGATAATCTCACTATTGGTTCCGCGACCCTCGCTGTTCCCACGTTCAACTGGACAACTGACGCCATAGTTAGTGGTCAGCCAGCGTACGCACCAGGCACCTACACGGTATGGGCCACGTCCGCCCTTAACAACATGGATGTCCAATACACGGATGGCAGTGGTGCAACTTACACCGGAAAGACAGTTTCCCCGGTACGCACCGTTACGATTGTCTCTGACGTCGTGAAAATTGAGGCAAACAAGGACTCCGTCGTCCGTAGCAAGCCGTTCTCGGTTACCATCACTGGTAAGCCCAGCGCTACTTATTGCGTCTGGCTCAAGGGTGTCAGCTCACTGGACAGCGGATTAAACGACCAGCCACCCCTGTTGACTCCATTCCAGGCAGGAGTGACCGCAGGCGATGCAACATGTGGTGCTTATACACCCCAGAACCTTGGGACAACTATCAGTGCCGATACTGCTCATGGCTCGGACGCTAATAATCCGCTCCGGTTTGCAGCCGTCAAAACATCAACTTCCGGTACAAGGACCGTTGAGTTCCAGACCACCAACTACACCAAGGCTCAGAAGTACACTATCCGTGTAGAGGCGGAGTTCGGTGGACAGGTCAAGAGCGATCAGGTCGATGTGAAGGTCGAGAAGGGTGCACTCACTGTTGTGGCAGCCGGCGACCAGAGTTACTACCTCGGTGAAGAGGTCAAGTTCTCCGGTACCAACACTGAATCGTACACGACCTACCTGTTCATTCTCGGTCCGAACCTCGATGCAAATGGTGGACAGCTTGACAACCCACGCATACCTGTTGGCACTGGCACAATGGAATCGGCAGATGTTCAGAGTGACAATACCTGGTCATATAAGTGGGGAACATCATCACTTGCTCTTGATGCAGGAACGTACACGATCTACGCGGTAAGCCAACCCGTTGACAAGTCAGGACTTTCCAGTGTTGCATATGGCACGGTCTCTGTCATTATCAAGAAGCCGTTCGTATCAGCAACTGCATCCCAGTCTACGGTTGCACAAGGTGACAAGATCTTTATCACCGGTACCGCTGAGGGTCAACCATCACAAGGTGTTTCAGTCTGGATCCTTGGCAAGAACTATGATCTCAGGAGTACCACTTCCGTAGAAACTGATTCATCATTCAGTTATGAAGTTACAAGAGCTATAACCGCAGATCTCTATGCAGGTCAGTACTTCGTCGTTGTCCAGCACCCGATGCAGAACAACCAGTTCGATATTGCTCCGACAGCTAAAGATTCTCAAGGCAACGTATATGTCGTAAACAGGATGCTGGGTTATAACACCTCTGTAGGTGGCGGGGCCGAGCCTACCACGCTCTTCAAGCTTGAAGGAACTGGCAGCCTGCAGGGATCCGATGCAGCTGAGGCACTTGTTCAGGGCATTAACGACCCGAATGTCGACGATACCTACACCAAGCTCCAGTTCCTGGTTGAGGCAGGAATCATTACTATCGACCCGATTGGCGACAGGCATGTTGGCGATAAGTTCACCATCACTGCACAGACCAACCTCGCGGTAGATGACGAAATCCTCGTACAGGTCTACTCATCATCGTTCAAGCCGACTCAGAAGAGCCAGAGCGGCGAGTTCAGCGGTGCAACCGGTACCGTGAAAGTCACCAAGGGTGACAGCGGCATGAACATGATCTCGTTCGATGTTGATGCATCAACATTCAAGCCGGACGAGTACATTGTTACTGAAGAAGCTGTTATCCAGGGTACCACCGGTAATGCATTGTTCAACGTTCTCGAAGGCGCTGCCCCAACCGCAGTCCCGACAGCCGTTGTAACAACAGTAGGTCCGACCGACGTTGCAACGTCAGTCCCGACCACAGTGCCCCCGACCCCGACCCCGACACAGTCGCCCGGGTACGGTGCATTGATTGCATTAATCGGCCTCGGTGCAGTTGCATTCATCGTCGTGCGCAGGCACTGAACTAACATCTAAAATCTCTTTTTTTTTCACAGCCCTTCGTCATAAAAATCGCAATTGTGCTCTTTTACTATTCCTGTGCGAATTCTACGGAATTTCCTGCCTGTGAATTCAAGAGTGACACCATTTTGGCTCATCGTCATCTCGTGTGGAGCTAATGGTTTCAAATTTCGTTTTTGATGTGTCCCATCCCTGAGGGGGTCTCTCGGCCACCTCGTTTTTTTGACTCGCTGCGCAAGGCAGTTTTTTTTAGAATCACGCTCATAAAAAACTGAATCGAACACGCCTAAGAGGGCGTTCTTTTGAGGGGCGGCGACGTTTATTGTATTTTTGGGGTATTGGGGATTTCAGCTTCCATTTTTGTAACCTCTCAATACATACGTTACCCACAAAAAACAGTGACGAACCACTATTATATTGTCATAGCGGTCAACGTAAATGTAAACAAAAATGCATAATTCGCATGCATCTTTATGGTAAGTGAGGGGATCAACCAGTGAAATTAATGGCAAAAAATCTGGATATTGCATCACGGGGTGTACTGCTCAACCGGGCTGACGCCCGCAGTATTGGCGTGCTGGATGGTGACCGAGTCCAGGTCATCAACCCGAAAAACGGTGTATCGGTTGCGGCTTTTGTGGAGACTACTTCAACTATTGCAAAGCAGGGAACGATTGGTGTCTACCGCTTCACAAACGAGCGACTTTATCTTGATGAAGATACTGAGATAGAAGTCAGAGTAGCGGCAAGACCGGTATCGCTTGACTTCATCAAAAAGAAGATGGATAATGGCAAACTCACCAAAGAGGAGATGCTGACCATTATCAAAGATGTTGTGAGCCATGACCTTTCCTCAGCGGAACTCACGGCATTTATAATTGCATCGTATATCAACCCACTTGATATGGATGAGGTGGAGCACCTCACCCGCGCCATGGTTGAAACCGGAGAACAGATAAAGTTTGCATCCCGACCCATTGTGGACAAACATTCTATCGGGGGTGTTCCCGGTAACAAGATCTCCCTGCTTGTCATTCCCATCATTGCTGCGAGCGGGCTGAAAATACCAAAGACAAGTTCGCGTGCGATCACCGGAGCAGGTGGCACTGCCGATCTCATGGAAGTCCTGGCATCTGTTGAGTTCTCCGCTGCTGAAGTACAGACAATGACCGAGAAGGTAGGCGGAGTTATCGTGTGGGGTGGTGCAACCAATATCGCTCCGGCAGATGACCACATTATCATCCAGGAATATCCGTTTAAGATCGACGCCCGCGGTCAGATGCTTGCAAGTGTCATGGCAAAGAAATTTGCAGTCGGGGCAAATCTTGTTGTGATAGATATCCCTGTTGGAGAACACACCAAGGTTCCTACCCTGCAGGATGGAAGAAAACTTGCCCGGGAATTTATTGAACTGGGTGAACGGCTTAACATGAAAGTCGAGTGCGCCCTCACGTATGGTGATATTCCTGTCGGACGCAGCATCGGTCCGAAACTTGAAGTGATTGAAGCTCTGCGGGTACTTGAGGGGGTAACCGAACCGAACTCTTTCATCCAGAAGAGTCTGTCGCTTGCCGGTATCGCGTTCGAGATGTCCGGGAAAGCAGCACGGGGTACCGGTGCAACCATGGCACAGGAGATCCTCACAAAAGGAAAAGCACTTGAAAAGTTCCGCGAGATAATAGAGATCCAGGGCGGTGATCCAAATGTTAAATCCGGTGATATTGTTCCGGGCGAACACCAGTTTGTGGTAAATGCCCCTTCATCCGGATACGTGATAGGGATGAATAACCGGTCGCTTATTACCCTCGCCCGCACCGCAGGGGCACCCCATGATTCCGGTGCCGGTATTCTCCTGCATGCAAAGAAGGGCAATCTTGTCAAATTGGGAGAACCCCTCTTCACCCTGTATGCTGACAGGAGCTGGCGCCTGCAGAATGCGATTGAGGAAGGACGGAGTCTCATGCCAATACTCGTAGAAGGAATGCTTTTAGACCGGGTGCCCTCTACTTCGGAGTTTTAGACCGATGTCCTCATATATGACCAGGAGTCGATATTCATTATGTATCGACAGAAAAATCGTTTCCTTTTTATCCTGCTGTGCACCCTTCTCCTCTGCAGCTCAGCTCAGGCAACGATCCTGCAAATCTCCGTCCAGGATAGCACCAATAATGCAACAATTCCTCATGCTACAGTGTTCCTGAATGGAGAAAATTATGCCAGAACCAATAATAACGGACAGGTTTTTCTCAATCATTCCGGATTAGATGACCAGCTGATCCGGGTCTCTATGACCGGGTATATCGACTGGGAAAAGCTGGTGGCAAAAAACGAAACTTCAGTCTTTGCAAACCTGAGTAAAAAGAGCATCACCCTGAACGTTAGTCTTTATGATTCTGACTCCCTTGGATTGATATCAGGTGCCCGTGTAATCATCTTTGCGGAAAATATGACACAGACAAAGCTGACAGATGTTTCCGGCTCAGCAACTTTTGACGTAAATGCAAACACCCTGTATTCTATTGATATCACCGCTCAAAATTACCAGCCCCGTAATGGCATTATTGATATGGGCACTGAAAATAAAGGTGCCCAGTACTGGCTGCTCCCCAGCAACCGGTTTTCTTTTGTAATAAAAGATAAGGCTGGTATGGCGGCTCTTCCTGATGCAGAAGTGCATATCGATGCCGTGCTTGCAGGAAAAACTGATGCCATGGGAGTTCTGACAATTCCTGTCACACGAGGGAAAGTATACACCATCGAGATTAAAAAGCCCGGGTACCAGACACTCACTGAATCAAGAGAAATCAGTGAAACCGATGCTCTCTACTCTGGTGCACTTTCAAAAGCAGCGGTGGGAGCGTTCATTTATAGTTACGATGAAAACCGTGTTCCGATTAATGGTACGGATATATACATTAATGGTACCCTTTCGGGAACCACCAACCAGTTTGGGCGCAGCAATTTCCCAAACCTTGTTTTGGGCTCCTATTCAGTTGAAGTCAGAAAAACCGGCTATGTAACGGTGAATCGTACGATAGTCATAACAAACCACGGCGAGGACTATAACTTCGAGATGCCGTTTGAAAATGCAAACCTTACTATCTTTATCCAGGAAAAAGACCAGAAAATAGTGCCGGATGCTATCATCGTCATTAATGGTTACTCCGCGGGTTTTACGGATGACCATGGTCAGTATAGTACCAAGGTCAGATTCAACACTCTGTACAATATCACCGCGATAAAGGATACATACCAGCCGTCTTCTGTCCAGAAACAGTTCACTCAGGGAAATGCGACGGCATCAGTAACCCTCATCATGGAAAAGAGCCTTGACTGGGGACTTATCACCCTGATCGTGATAGGGGCAGTCGCCGTGCTGGTGCTGTTTGCAGCCATCAGGTTGTTTGGTCATCGGAAGGGACGGCATATTCAGAGAAGGAACGAACTCTGATTCAAAAAAACGGACCCAGCGGGAATCGAACCCGCGTCCTTGGGTTCGAAGCCCAAGAGGATATCCTCTACCCCATGGATCCTTCCCATCTCTTTTACATCAAAAGATATTAAGTATTTTCTACCGATACTTTAGTGAATGATTTTATCCGCACCTGAGATTGTTCGCCGCCTCGACCGTGAGAGCACATCGGGAAACCTTGTCATAACCCCTTACAGTAGTGACTGCCAGCAACCAGCGTCCTACGATCTTCGTTCTGCCGGGGACATCCTCCTGCCAAAGGGAACCTGTACGCTCGTCCCAACCCTTGAATGGGTCGAACTCCCCCATGATCTTGCCGGAACACTCCGCTGCAGATCTTCGTTTGGGAGGCGGGGTGTTCTTCTGGGTGCAGGTTTTGTCGATCCGGGATTTCGCGGACAATTGACACTCTGCCTGACCAATCTGGGAAACGATGATCTTTTTGTCAGGATGAATGACCGTGTTGTACAGATGATCCTTCACGAAGTGCGGGAGGGTCACATGAGTTATTCGGGCCGCTATCAGGATAGCCGGGGAGCCGTGGAGGCAAAGTGACCATGATCCATACAGAAAGAAAATATATTGAGATTCTTCGCATCCTCAAAGAATACCAGGATCCGATCGGAGCAAAACGGCTCTCGGAACTGATGGCTGAACGGGGTTTTGTCCTCAGTGATCGGGCGGTTCAGTACTATCTCAGTTATCTTGACACAATAGGGTTTACGAAAAAAATCGGCAATCAGGGCAGGATATTGACACAGGCCGGACTGGATGAGACGGATAACGCTCTCGTTGATGACCGGATCGGTTTTGTCATCTCAAAACTCGAACGCTTAGCGTACCGGAGCACGTTTGATCCGGCAACCAGTACTGGTGATGTGGCATACAATCTCTCTATTGTCCCCATAGAGTCATTTGAAAAAGTAAAATCCGCATTTGATGAGGTTGTGAAAGCAGGTTGCGGTTTCTTTAACTCATACCGGGTTATCGATCGTGACCCGCGTATCCCTTCAGGATCAGTGGGATTTATTACCATCTGTAGTATCTCCATGGATGGCGTTTTCCAGAGAAATGGCATTCCGGTAAAAATGGCCTATGGGGGATGTCTTGAGATAGTGCAGGGTACACCAAAGCAGTTCAAAGATCTTATAGGTTACCGTGGAACAACCATCGACCCTCTCGAACTTTTCATCTCTTCAGGACTCACCTCAATCTCAGGTTTCACACGATCGAAATCCGGTGTCGCACTGGCAAATGTTCGTGAAGTCCCTTGTTTTGCGAAAAAGAAAGTCGAGGAAACGATCCGCCTCATGAATGGATGTGGCTTTGTTTTTCCTATTGCAATGGGAAATCAGGTCTTTAACCTGCCCGTAAATCCCTTCCGCCTCTCGATAGTTGCCTTCAGTGGTCTGAATTATATTGGAAACACCGTAGAACACGATATTGAGATTACTACTGAGATCGGTGCTGGCAACATTCAGTTTTCAAAAGTGATGGAAATCAACTGATCAGATCCAGGAGATATCATCTTTTTTGGAGTTTTTTTTCTCGCGTTTGTTGAGCGAATCGGATGATTCGGTATCATGATCAGCGCTTCCAGGTTCACTCTCAACAACCTTTGATTCCTCAGGGGTTTTTTTCGATTTTAGATTCGTATGCATGAGGGCCGAATCCCGTACCTGGGGAGCAGTTATCTTATGGATGCCTTTTCCCTCAAAAATCGCGTCCTTTGATTTATACGCAGAATTCTTAATGCCGACTTTCAACCCTTCAGAATCGGGTTGCCGGGAATATACATCAGGACGCTTTATTATCGAGAGATCATCATCGACATAGGCCTTCCCATTCTTATCCTCATGAATATTTTCCTCCTGCATCACTGGATGCACCTTCCTTTTTTGCAGGATAATCGTTCTTTTCTCCGGTAACTGCTGCACGACTTCTGCCGGAGTCGGGGATTCACGCGCTTCTTTGAATGGCGTATTTTCTGAAATTTTCCGGTTTGATCTGATGATTTCAGCAGAGTGTGCGGGGTGTGCTGACACTCGTGGTCCTGTCTTTGGCGTACGACCAGAGATTGCCATTATTCTTTGTCGCTGCAATTCTTTCTCAATTCTCTGCCGCTCCGTCTCCTTGGTTCTCGTTCGGTCATCGCTGGAACGCGGCTCGTGTTTTTCATCCAGGCCCCGGGAATCTGTGCCATAGGAGGATTGTTTGCTTTGTGGTGTTCCATGAACTGATGATACGGGGGTGGAATGCCGGGGTGCGGGTTGTATGGTTTTATTATCATTATCATGGGCCACAATGACCCGATGCCGTGGTTCAGGAGGGCTCGCCATCGCTGGCAGGGTGCCCGCATCGTCTACTCGTACCCGGGAAGTGGTCTCATGAGACGTATGAGGTTTCGTAGTGAGAACATGAGCAGTCTTTTTTACAGCATCCGTTGAATCTGGTAAGGTTTTCCGCGGTAACGTATCCCGGGGGGGAATTACGCGTTGGGGCGCATCAGACTCACGTGTATCATTATCCTCTGCCTGATGCGAAAAGCTTCCCCCGGCGTATATGACGGGGTCATCACTTTTATGTGCTTTACCTGGCAGAACAAGCATCTCATCTTTTAAATTCTCTTCTTCTCGTCTGGTTGAGGTTACCATGGTTCCGCTGCGGACTCCGGACTCTTCAGACATGGTGATTGTATCAGAGTCTGATTGCTTTACTACCGTAAAACTATCCGGATGACTGGATTTATACTGGCTCTGAATTTCTTTGAGTTCGGTGATGCGGGGAATATTTTCAAGGCCTGAGAGCATGATGATAATTGCCACATTTTTTGTATTCATCACGGGATAATCCCCGGATCGCGTCTCCAGTCCGGCAATACTCCTGTCAATCCATTTACGCACCGTCATATACCCTTTCAATGAGAGTTCATGCGATGGACCGGCGATAAGAATTAATGCCTTGTGCGCGCTCGTCATATCACAGGGAGTCGAAATCTCGTGATAGATCGCCTGCTTTGCAAGGTCGACGATCCGTGAGGCTTTCTTTATATGCTCATCAGCGAAAAAACCGGTTGGGCGCCAGTTGGTTAAGAAACTCAATGGATTATGGGGGAGACGCTCAACCGCATACCCGATGGAAATGTACCCCATTCCCTTCATCGTATTGAGCACCTCCCCGGAATCCAGTACAACCTCCGCGAGATCAAGTCCCCCATCTGCCTTGAACTCCCCGGCTCTCAGGATCAGGCTGATCCTCCTGACAATTGCGTCGTTCAGGAGTAAATATGTGGCAAGTTCCGGAGAAATCTCTGGCTCACTTTTCCCAAACCCGAGTTTTTCAGCGAGGCGCTTCTCTTTTTTTACGAGTGTTGATCGATGCGCCCTGGTTTTTTTATACCAGGTCTCATTATCAAAGAGGATGACCCCGTCAAGAAGGGGTGACAGCATTTCGATGTCATCTGCTGCTTTCGCTGAATGACGCTCACCTTCAGCAAGACAGGGAAGAGTGACAAGACCAAAGATTGGCTCTGCAACTGATGAACGAAGTGCAGCGATGACATGTGGTGCAATATCCACCATACTGCCGCCAAGCCCGCAACACACAAAGATTGCATCAGTCTCTCCACTCTCAATATTCTGGATACGTGCAACAATCTCACCGATATCAATTGTGGCGGTCTGAGTTTCTCCTTCCTCTTCCGGGTGAATGCCAGGGTCCAAAGATGGGAAAAATAGTTTTGCGTTCTCTGGCAGACCTCCCAGCTGTGATAAGGTATCCGCATGTACATCTATCGCGAGTGCCTGGACGCATGCCACTTTACTGCTGCGTCGATCAGTCGTATAAAGACTGTTGACAATCCTGCAGCCTGCGCCGCCTAATCCTAAAGCAAGTATGCGCATTATCAATCCCAATTTAAACCCTTTAGGGCTCCCTATCCTTTAATGTACTATAGGTGCTGGAAGTTCAATATCTTATAGTGTTTGGCTTTGTAGTGGGGAATAACAGGTTAGAATCTCTTTAATAAAAATAATGGTAATCCTGACACTAAAAACCTGACACTAAAAAAGACGAAAAAAGCACACTTCTGGTGAGATCCTGTCGTTATACATTCAAATTCCTCTGCATTTTTTTAACGGGATTCAAATGATTATAATTAGTATAATGGAGAAAACGCCAGAGGGACGACTAAATGTGCATAACCCGGTGCGTCTCCCTCCGCTCAAGGACATCCCTGTAGATCAGGTATGAAAAAAACGGTAAAATGGGCATATTTTGGGCGGATAGAGCAATAGGGTCAACGCAAAATGATAATTTATTTAAATGTGTGGACGGTAATACTCCATGAGGTGAATAACCCTTGACATATGGAATTGAATTTGTACCAGGAAATGTCAATGTAAAGCAAGTTGTCAACTTTTGTAAACTTGCAGAATCCAAAGACATAGATTTCGCATGGATCACAAACCACTACAACAACCGCCACTGCTACCCCGTCCTCGCAGCAATTGCAATGGCAACAACGACCCTGAAAATGGGCCCGGGTATCATGAATGCATTCACGGACACACCCGCCGCAATGGCATCGTTCTTCTGCACATTAAATGAGATGTCAGACGGACGCGCAGTGCTCGGTATCGGACCCGGCGACCTCTCGACGCTCCCGAAGCTGGCAATCAACGCCGATAAGCCAGTTGGGCACCTTGAGGAAGCTATCGTGCAAATCCGCAAGCTGTGTGCCGGTGAACAGGTGAACAAGACCGGCATGAAGTTCTATGACTACGACGGC
>DATKZP010000007.1:0-17170 GCA_035527915.1 Methanoregula sp.
TGCTTTTCCTTGCAGTCAGGATAAGATCCTTAATCTCTGATGGCAATTGTTCATCCTGCCATCTTCTTTCTGCATCTGGTGATGTACCTGCATTTTTCACGGCTTTCAAAGCATACCACGCTGCTCCTAATGAATGGTCAGCCATATGAGCTGTTGCAACAGCGTGTCCAACACAACGAGCTACCGCTATTGAAGTCGGATCAGAAGATTCTCTTGCCACAGCATGTGCGGCTACCGATGCTTTCATCGCGTCACCTGTTGAAGCGTTTCCTGCTTTCCACTCTTTAGCCACTTTTAGTGCATTTTTTAGTCGTTCATCGGGTATTTCACCAAAGAGATGCAATACATTCTCCGCACAGTCGCAAGCCCATTGAATTAACTGATAGTGCTGTTCCTTTTTTAAAGGTCCGCCCCGATGTTCTGCAACAAATCTTTTGTCTCGCATTTTTGCCTTTCTCCGCAATGTTTCGTTATGGTATGTCATTTTTACATTTGACCGCGAATTCTCAAATACCCGCTATTTTTCGTCGGTTTTCAGACTATTTTTATTTCATATATCCTGTCAATAATCATGGAATCCATCCTTAATGCTTTGTATATCCTCATGAAAATTTTTGGTCAGACAGGTCGGATCTTTTCATTAAATCGGAATTTCTACAGAGCCACTCTTTTTTTATAGAGAATTAACAAAAAATGCTCTTCTCCCAACTTAGGAAAAGAGCCGTTTTTTTAATAAAAACCGCCATGAGACCTGCGGTCCCCGGCCTTACGCATGAAAATTATCAAGGGGATTTTTATGCCAAAGAATGATGATTTTTTAAGACTTTTGAGTGCTGTCTTCAAGATCCCGGATCCAGCTGGCAACTGCCCTGAGCACCGTCATGGTTTTCTCGGTCTTATGGAGATTCCCGGACTGGGTAAAAATCCCGTCATTTTCCTGTGAGATCACTTCGCTGATCACCCATACACCGAACGGATCTGTCTTCACTGACAGACCATCGGAAAAGCCCGGACAATTAATGAATAATTCACCGGATTCGTAATCGATGTCAATTTTCAGATCGCGATCTTCGTTCTGCACCATGTCCTTCAGATATACTGAGAGATCATGGGTCGTCAGGATCGTTTCAACGTCTTCCGGGCGTAACATATATCAATACTCCCTTTTCCGGTAAATAAAACAATGCCCGGTCAGGAAAAACTGATAAGCTCTCCGCTATTTTTTATTACCTGTTCTTCCATGAACCAATTTTCTCCTTCCGGCACTATCATCCGGGATATTGTTCCTGTATTCAGTGTAATTCCCTGCACAGGGCACTCCGGAAAATTAAAAAAGAACCTCTGGAATTCGCACCCGGTCGTCTCCTCATGCCCTCCGTTTATCAAGATTAAAGATCAAAGGGCAAAGAGCAGCGTCAAAAAATAACGACTATCAGGTATTTCAGCATATAGTAACATGGTGAGAATTCTTGACACCCGACCAGGACTGCCAGCAATGCGGTAAGTGTTGCGAGAAGTGGGGATGGGGCCAGAAGGGGGTTATCGAAGATATTATCCCGTGGATACGGGAGAACCGCCAGGACATCCTGCTGCACGTTTCCATAAAACTTACCAATGGAAAACGGCGCAACGGAAAGGATATTTCGATACAGGATCTCTCCGATGTTGTCCGTATTGACTATTGGGTTGGTCCCAATGGCAGGGCGTTGACGTACTGTCCGTTTTTCTCAAGAGCCGCTGACGGGAAAGTATATTGCATAATTCATGACACCAAACCGAAAGTCTGCATCGGGTTCACACCATGGAACGAAGGAATTCGTGATTATGCGCTGAACTGCCCTGCATGCAGGAATTCGGCGCCGTGATAAGAAAGAATCTGTTGTGATTTTCTTTGAGGGGGGTAATCTCGCGCTGTAATGAAGATAACCTGTGAAAATCTTTAGGAGGTTTTACCAATCCAAAAAAAATTACCGGTTGATATGCACCACTTTTGCGGGAGGAAAACCATTAAAGTTGGTGGATGATGCATGGGAGTAGGCACCTATGTTTTCAGAATATACCAATTCTCCAATCTCAAGATTTGGCAGTTCTGCAGAGAGTGTTACTGTATCAAAGGCATCACAGGTTGGCCCGAACACTGCAGAAATTTGCGTCTCTCCTGCCTTAAACGACAAAACCGGGTAGGTACAATGGTCAAAGACTTGTCCTGAATACGTGTGATAGACGCCGTCATTGATATAATAACAGGGCTTACCGTTGCGGAATGCCTTGCCAATCACTTTGGAAACCAGCATACAGGCATTGGCAATGAGGAATCGTCCCGGCTCTGCCAGAATCTGCATATCCGAAGGGAATAACCGTTTGATTTCAGCATCCAGTTTTTTTGCGAGTGTTTTTACGGATTTCACCTCCGGGTGGTACTTTACCGGAAAACCTCCGCCGATATCAAGAATCCTGATTTTCTTTCCTGTACGTGTTTCTGTCTCTTTGATAATATCTGCAGAGAGCTGCAGAGCCTGGACATAATTCTCAAAATTGGTACACTGGCTGCCCACATGGAAGCTTAATCCTTCCACCACTAGTCCCATGGCAAAAGCATTGGCAATCAAATCAACAGCTTCACCCGGGTCAGCCCCGAATTTTGAGGAGAGTTCAACCATCGAACCCGTATTGGGAACACGTATTCGCAGCACGAGCCCCGCATGCGGTGCATGCTGCGCCAGTTTTTTTAATTCTTCGCTGTTATCAAACGTGACCAGTGGGTTGTATTGATCGAGGGCTTCAAGCGTTTCTGTCGGCTTGATGGTATTTGCATAGATGATCTTATCCCAAATCCAGGCCTGGCGCTCTTTTTTTGGCATCTTCCTGATATTTTCATAGACGATCATGAATTCAGGCATGGATGCAACATCAAAGCTGGATCCCATATCATAGAGCGTCTTTACAATCTCAGGATTTGAATTTGCCTTCACTGCATAGTATACCTGGACAAAAGGCAGTTGTGCTTTAAATTCCCGGTAATTCGACCGGATCTTTTCATGGTCAATTACAAAAATGGGGGTTCCCTTATCATGTGCCAGTTTTTGTAGCAGTTCCTTCCTTTCCTTCCCAATGTGAAAGACCCCGTCATCATGCCGCTTCCTGTAAGTTTCCTTTTTCATGTCTCTCTCCGAGGTTTATCAGTACATGAGTAATTCATCGCACAAATAAGAAGTTTTTGAATTGCCAGATATCATCACGATCATAAGTATTTTCGGGATTTTCCTTGAAATATACCGTCCTGTTTTTTAAGGGTGTCCAGTCAGAAGGACCGGAATGGAATTCCCCGAGGTAGGGTTTTGCAATATTCAGTACAAAGTCATAAGGCAGGTCATCGGGCAGGCAGAAACCCTTCTGCGGGTTATCGATCATCCACATAACGGCGCTCACTATACCCAGTGCCACCTGGACCGTAGTAGCGTTCTGCCCGGGAGCAAGTTTCCTTACTTCCTGTATCGTGAGAATACTGCCGGTCCACCACGATTGGTAGGGATGGCCCATCAAAAGAGCCCCTAAAATATCAGCCCCGGAAATGATCTCCCGGTCATTCATTATCCGCAGTTTGGGTTGCAGCTCATAATTCCTGCCCCGCAATTCATGCAATGATGCAATCGTCGCATCACAGGGCATATACGCGTAATAAACGGTCGGGCGGTAGAACGCAATACCATCCTTCCAGACCGTCCAGCGATCTGATATGCCATACGCCTCCCCGTGTCGTATGGCCATTCCCACGATCTCCTGGTGAGGCAGCCAGGACCGGACCCAGGTATTGATTCCCATCTGCGCAATCACAATTCCGTTTTTTGGTCCGGCGGGAGGTACAAAGGTATAATCGGGCATCTCTTTTTCATGAGTCCCCCATCCTATCTCCGCAGGAGCAGTGCCCTCTTCATGGAGTCCTTCAATACACCAGGTCCCCACAAACTCGTCAACCTTTTTTGGCGACTCCGAGATCTGGGTGTCCCGCTCGGAGCAGTGAATAACTTTTATGCCGGTTTCCATGGCAAGTTCCGCATAGTTCTGCTCGCGGATCAAGTTTTTAATCCTGTCAGGATCTGGTGCAATTCCGTCGGCAATCATCTGGCGGGCAATATCAAAGAGCCCCTGCCGGGCAAAGTGCGAGATTAAACCGGGGTTGGCACCGTGATCAACAACGCAGGTGGTAGCATTTTCCCAGTCTTTTGTCAGTTCTTTGAGTTGCATCTGGCGGAAATACAGGGACTTTTCGTACGGGCTCGCGGTGAATTTCTCACTTTCAGGATCCCATACTTCCACTGACGTATTCACATACAGGACATCATGATCATGACACCATTGCAAAATATCGCAACAGCCGATGTTCCAGGCAAGATCGATCAGCAAACCCCCGTCAGAAAGGTGTTCTGAAAGGATCCGGTCCAGGTTCTTCGGGGTGACTTTTTGCCGGAAAAACCGGAGGCCCCGTGTTGTCCATGCCTTAAGATCCTGTGATTTGTTTTTAAAATCAATGATCGTGATATTTTCCAGCGGTATATTAACATGCCGGAGTAAAATGGGGAGCATGCACTTTGACACGGCACCATACCCGATAATCAAAACCGTATTCTTAAATTCCACGTCCGCCCTCCGTTTTATACTTCTTTAACCGCCATCATATTTTTTAGTTATGGTTATTTTGGATTACATAAAAAAAAGAAAATTCCGGTCTCCGGGAGGAGTCGTGAAGGGTTTTAAAGTCTGACTCTACAGGAAGACTGCTGTTCTTTTTAACTGCACGGAATGTTTGAGAAAATATTTCAAAGAAATCGTTTCGAATTCAAAAAGTCAGGTAGAAAAACAGTTTAAAAAAATATTTTCGGACCGTAGCAAGCAACGGGAGGCACCGTAGTATGAGTTGATGTACTCCATCCGTTATATCCTGCATGACCCGTAAAAAAAGCGGTTACTTATTTCATAGATGTCCTAATACTAGTAAGGTGATTCGTTGTCAAAACGGGCTGTGGATATGACCTTCCAGGCAATTTATACCCTCACAGATCTCAGGGCGGTTCTCAGGGAGACTGCACCCTCCCATGAACTTGACGCTGACCAGCGGGCACAGGCACAGCGATTGCTGGATAATCTCGAACGGCAGGTCGCATCATTGAAACAGGAGATGCTCAGATGAGGTGCGGGGCCGGTATTGAAGTCCGCCAGGTTGACGAGCTCTTTATCAACATTGATCCGATCCAGGCCGGTGGCAGGCTGACAACCGATGCGATGAAAGCTGTCATTGCATACGGTGACGGGTATTCGGTCTGTGATAACTGCCGCAAACCCAATCGTCTCGACTATATCAGTAAACCCCCGATTGCAGAGTTCCATAAAAATATGGCGGCATGGCTCAACATGGATACCGTGAGAACTGTACCTGGTGCACGGCGGGGGTTCCAGGCGGTTGCCCATACGTACGTCAACAAGGGAGACCCGGTGCTGCTCACATCCCTTTCTCATTATACTGAGTTCCTTGCTATTGAAGAAAACGGGGGAATTGCCCGTGAGATCCCGGTTGATGCAGACCATATGGTCACACCAGATGCAACGGCAACGAAGATCGAAGAGGTCAAGGGTGAATTCGGCAGGGTGCCCGCTCTGGCCTTTATCGATCATGTCGATTACCAGTATGGCAACATGCATGATGTGAAGGCGATCGCAAAGGTTGCCCACGAGTACGATATCCCGGTGCTGTATAACGGGGCATATACGATCGGTATCCTCCCGGTTGATGGCAAAGATCTCGGTGTTGATTTCGTTGTCGGTTCGGGACATAAGAGTATGGCAGCTCCTGCCCCGTCAGGTGTGCTTGCGACAACCGCGGAACGGGCAGCGGAAGTGTTTCGCACCACCGCAATTGTCGGTGATGTAACAAACCGGAAATTCGGGATTAAGGAACCTGAAATGATGGGCTGTACGCTGATGGGCGCTACCTTAATCGGTATGATGGCATCGTTCCCGCACGTTAAAGAACGGGTGAAGCATTTCGATCGCGAGCTGGAAAACCACGCCATTGTCATGGATGCACTCCTTGCCATCGAGGGCACAAAGTGCCTGTCAGAATATCCCCGAAAGCACACGATGACCCGGGTAGATACAACAGCATCATTTGATACGGTGGCCGAAGCTCACCGGAAACGCGGGTTCTACTTATCCAGTGCTCTTGGAGAAAGAGGAGTGACCGGCCTGATACCCGGTGCAACAAAAATCTGGAAATTCAATACCTACGGGACGACAAAAAAACAGGCTATGCATCTTGCAGATGCATTCATTTCTATCGCAAGTGAAAACGGTCTTCCTCTTAAAAATTAATTTTTTTTAAGATTTGAATTACCTGCATCAAGAGGAAATTCCCTTCTTTTTTTTGACAATACAACCTCTGTTGAGACTTCATTTAAATAAAAATTGGATTAAAAACAGCCGCATTGTTTTTTGTACGCTTCATGAGAAAACACTGGTAGGCTTTATTAATCGTGATGCCCTACGATCCGTTTGTCAAGAATGGAAATTATTAACCTGTGTGGGGATGGGGGGGGAGAATGTTTGAAAAGGTTGATCTGACAAAGAAAATTGACGATGTTAACTTTGAAAAATCCATATCTCCTTTAAAAGAGCGCCTGAGTGTACTGCAGCGGACACTTCGCGATCTCAGTATCCCCATCATCATTGTCATTGAAGGATGGAATACGGCCGGCATTACCATGTCCACCCGCGAGATTATCCAGTCTCTCGATCCCCGCGGGTTTACCCTGCATGCAATTGGCAAAGCTACGGATGAAGAACGGGCACATCCGTTCCTGTGGAGATTCTGGATTAAAACCCCTCAAAAAGGACGAATAACTCTCTTTGCCCGCAGCTGGTACAGCAGGGCGCTTGCAGAAAAACTTGTCAGTGTAGGCTGGAAAAAATCACTTAAAGATGAGATCAATTCAATCAATATTTTTGAACGCCAGTTGTGCGACAGCGGGGTAATTATCCTCAAGTTCTTTTTGCATATCAGCAAGGATGAACAAAAGCGGAGGTTAACAGAGAGGGAGCGAAATCCGCTTACAGCATGGCTGGTAACATCGGCCATCTGGGATTTTCATCATCATTATGATATGTATTTTCCCGTTATTGATGAGTTTATTGCAAAGACCGATACTGATCATGCTCCCTGGCACATCATCGAAGCAAGTGACCGGAAATATGCTCTCCTTAAGATCTATTCCTCTCTGGTAAAATCGCTCGAAAAGAAAGTTGCTGACCAGGCAAAAGGACGATCAGAAAAAGGCAAAGCAAAAAACATAGTCATGCCCCAGAAAAATCCGGTCCAGAGGCTATCATCACCGGATTCATCACATTCCAAAGAGGACTGCCAGAATGAGCTGAATACTCTCCAGATCGAGATGCTCGAGAGCCATTACATCCTTTTCAAACGGAAAATCCCGTTCATCATTGTTTATGAGGGATGGGATGCTGCTGGAAAAGGCGGAAATATTACCAGGATCGCCCGCTATATGAACCCGCTTGGATACGATGTAATACCGACTTTGGCCCCGAGCGATTATGAAAAACAGCATCATTATCTCATGAGGTTTATCCGGCATTACCCGAAAGCCGGGCACGTAGCCATTTTTGACCGCAGCTGGTATGGGAGAGTACTTGTTGAACGGGTGGAAGGGTTCTGTCTGGAATCCGAGTGGCAGAGGGCATTCCAGGAGATCAATGAAATGGAGCAGGAATATGTCGAAAGCAGCGGTGGAGGAATTGTTAAGTTCTGGCTCGAAATTGGCAAGGATGAGCAGCTCAAACGGTTCAAACAACGGGAAAACGATCCCCTCAAACAATACAAGATCACCGAAGAGGACTGGAGAAACCGGGAGAAATGGGATCTCTATGATCCTGCGGTTGATGAGATGCTGGCCCGCACCAACACTCCCTACGCTCCCTGGATAGTAATCGAATCCGATGATAAGTGGTTTGCACGGGTCAAGACCCTGAGAGCCATCATCGATTGTACACAAAAACTACTCTGAATTTTTCCTGACGAACGGGGAGACAGTTGTTTGTGCGATCGTCATATTTTCACATTTCGTACGAGGTGAAAATCTTTTCCCTATACTATGCAAAATCTTAATTTTCTGACGGCCGGGTAAAACCGGTAAAGGGAAATTCCTTTTTATGTTTTTATCTGATGTCGCTTTTTTTGGGATAACTGGTTGATTATTATTTCGACTGCGACCCTGATCTCTTCGCCTTTAAAAGGCTTTAAAATAAATGCGCTTGGACAGGTATGAATGACCCGTTCGATAACATGATGATCGGAATATGCCGTGATATAAATGAAGGGTATATGGACTTCTTTATTGATATACTGAGCCAGGTCAACACCATCCATGGAACCTTTGAGTAAATAGTCAATGAAAACGACATCCGGGGATGTTGTTTTCATCAGCCTGATGGCATCTTCACCACTTTCTGCAACACCACAGAGCTCATAGCCATATTTTTTTATAAAAAGCGCCAGGATATCACGCATATCCGGGTCATCTTCAACAATCAATATCCGGAACGGATGGTTCACATTATAGTCTTCTTCTTTTTTTGGAACGTTTTTCTCAAACAGCATCGAATTTACCCCTTAATTTTTGTTGCTTCCCCTCTGTCATGGGTATCCGGTTGCCTCGTGTCACCGGCAAAGTGTTCAGTCTCTCTGTCCTGGAGTTGTTTTACCAGTACATCCATGAACGGGTTAACACGGTTAACCATGGTTACCAGTATCAGGTTATGTTTTTTAACATACGACAATATCGAATCGATATCGTTGATACCGGTCAACGGATGAGTAATTGCCTGGAGGGATGGCGGAAGATGGTTATAGACAAGTTTTGTGTGATATCCGGCAAGCCATACCTGTTTGATTCTCGGGACGATTTTTGGGGGCAGATTGGATAACATATTTTTGAATAATTCGGTTCTGCCAACACGATCCGGTCTGAAATAGCACACCAGTGCTACGGAGTCTTCTGTCCGGTCGAGCACATAGGAAAGAACCTGTAAAAAGGAGAGGGGATCGTTTACTTTGGCCAGATTCAGATAACGGATATGCTCAGGGTTCATCCTGATGTCCAGATTGTTCACGGTCCTCCGGATATATTCCGCTTCATTAATGGTAATACCATCACTTTTACTCCGTGCAGGCCCGACATATTCAACTTCGTCAATTTTAATGCCAAAATTATATTCAATGAAGTATTTATCAACCAGATAATTTTCAATACCACAGACGTAGCTCGATGTTTTTGGAATTTTAATGGCATGAAGCCTCATTTTCTCAGGGAATTTTTCAGCATATTCCTGTAAAATCGGGAGGACAATCTGGCGGACTTCCTCGAGTGGTTCACCGTAATACACCTGGATTTGTGACGTTGCCGTACGGTAATTATCTGCAAAATTGTGTGCCATCTCATCAAGATCGGTCCCCAGTGTCTCATTGTGATCAACGCGGATATTGGGAATAATCACATGCTGGGGTTTCAGTATCTTGTGAAGGTACCTCATTGTATAGGGAGTAATTGCCTGGTTTTCGATAACCACCGCGTCAATATCAAAATTAAGGATAGTGGGTATGGTTTCATAATCAATGAGTACAGCGTTATGCATCCTGTACAGGGGTATAACAACACCATTATAAATCAGAAGAGGCGTTTGTTCACCCGTCACTTTGGCGAAGGTTTTTTTCCCCAGTCCCCGCATCATTTCTTCAAGAATCCTGACAGTTGAAGATTTCCCTCTTGTACCCTCAACGATGACTCTCATGGGAATCCGGAGAATCTTTTCCCTGAATTTTTTTACGTCATCCAACCTGTTGTCAAGTAGAGGAATGAACTCATTCATGGAGTCCACCCGACGATCAGGGTAAGTGCTATTGCAAAAAGCAGGACTATGAGAAAATTAGCGAGCGTCATGACGATGGTTACGACGGATTTTTCCAGATCAAATGATTCGCGGCTGATGTTGTAGGCAATAATTCCGGGAAAAATCGAACCAACGGTAAGTGCGGTAAAATTCATGTTCAGTAGCGAATCAGTATAAAAGAAAATCAGGCTGGTTGTGATGATGGAAATTCCCAGATTAAGGTATAACAACCGCCTGCCGTAGAGAAGTGTATTTTCATTAATAATGTATACCGCCATCAGGCAGACAATTATTGAGAATACAAATATCGGTAGTGTAAGGGGATTGTCCATGGTATATATTACCATAATGGGGATAGCTATCACTCCACCAATCCGGTACCGTGTCAGTTCATAAATAATAAAACCGAAAATAAATCCGAAAAGAAGAACTACCAGATGGATAACCGGCTCCATTCAACGCACCTGTTTATAATTTAATATCCTTATATTTTAAATTATTTATTAATAAAAAAACGAATAATAAATATTTTATAGGAAATTATGGTTAATTAATACAGGTTAAATTTATTAAAGAGAGATAGAAAAATATATCTGATGGCAAAGGCGGTTCTCAAGTACAGTCTTATCGCGATAGTACTGGTCTTTATTATAGCACTTGTCTGGATTGCCTATAGTATGTATGGTCCTCAAAACACCTACCATTGTGGCACATTCTCCTCCTATGATGCGAAAACCCAGAATTGTTGTCTGGGAATAGTATACGAGGGTACTGACTGGAAACAGTGTGGCAATACCTGCTATGATGAAGATACCTCTGACTGCTGCAATGGGGTAATTTATCCGGGAAATACCTGGCATGATTGCAATGGATCATGCTATAATTTTCAGACAGAGAGTTGTTGTAACAATGCCGTATACAGCGGCACCGGATGGATGGCATGCGGAAGCACCTGCTATGACGAAAAGACCTCTGATTGCTGCAACGGTGAGATCTACTACGGTAATTCATGGAATATCTGCAACAATACCTGTTATGATACCCAGACTCAGGACTGTTGCAGGGCAACGCTCTATAACGGAACCAGCTGGAAGGTATGCGGAAGCACCTGCTATGACGAAAAGACCTCTGATTGCTGCAACGGTGAGATCTACTATGGTAATTCATGGAATATCTGCAACAATACCTGTTATGATGCCCAGGCTCAGGACTGTTGCAGGGAAACGGTGTATAACGGGACGAAATGGGACGCATGTAACGGCGTGTGTTACAATAGTCGCAACCAGACCTGTTGCAATAACAGGACCCTCATAAACGCGACGGGTACGTGCAGATAAGCGGAGAGAGAGATGAATCGTTCTAATCCTTCTCGTAATATCTTTTTGGCCTGCATCGTTATTGCCGTCTTAAGCGCTATTCTTTTTGCATGGCTGTATGTTAACACGGAAAGTGTAGATTTCCTTGGAAAAGAGACCCGATACCAAAAGGAGCTCTCTGCCGCGTCCATTAACCTTGAGGGGAAAATCTTCAACGGTGAAGGAGCACCGCTGGAAGGTGCCAGGATAACTCTGCAGGAACAGACCGTTCTGTCACTGGCAAACGGGTCTTTTTATTTAAAAAAAGTCAACCGCGCAAACAGTCTTTTAACCATACAGGCCCCGGGATTCCGGACTGAATTTATTCCCGTGCACCTGTTTCTTCCTCTGAATAAGAGCACTGCCGTCGTAGATCCCATACTCATGAAACCCGCTGATTCGAAAACGGTCCGGTTTCTCTTTGGCGGTGATACCCATTTTGGACGTCGCTTTATCGATCCGGGGGAAATAACTCCCCGGGACCAGATGCCTCCGGATAACACAAATGCCCTCATCCTGGTTTCGGATCCTGAGCCGGGAACCCGACAGGTTTTGAAGTATTTCAGACCGCTCTTTCAGGAAGCAGACTTCAGCAGTGTCAATCTTGAATCACCGGTCGTTCAGAATGTAACGACCCCCAACCGTGAAAAGGAATATGTCCTGTTTACCCTGCCCGGATCATTGCCTGCCCTCACCTGGCTTGGGGTTGATTATGTTTCGCTGGGCAACAACCATGTCTATGATTACCTGGAACAGGGAATCACCGATACTTTGGATAGCCTCGGGGCAAACGGGATTTCTGACAGCGGTGCAGGATCAAACGCTACTGAAGCTTTTCAGGCATATCACATTTTATTAAAAGAATCTCCCTATGCGTTCCTTTCCATGAATTCCATCGACCGTTCAGAATATGCGATCCGCTACATGGCAACGGACAGCAAAGGAGGGTCTGCAAACCTGAAAGATTCACCATCTGTTGTGTCCTCCATCCAGCGGGAGTCAGCCACAGGATATATTCCCATTGTCCAGGTTCATGGCGGTAATGAATATACCTATGAACCATCGGATTACATCCGGGACCGGATGGATCTTGTTACAAAATCTGGAGCAGGTCTGGTAGTATCCCATCATCCCCACATTGCCCAGGGTGTGGAGGTGATGAATGGTGTTGTTGTTATCGAAGGACTCGGTAACTTTGCGTTCGATGCAGAACGTCTTGAAACCGAGCTGGGGCTCCTTGCCCGGGTTGATATGGTGGGTAAAGATGTACAATCTGTCAGGCTCATCCCGGTATACCTGGATAACTCAACTCCGCATCTTATCACCGGTCGATTGGCAAATACTTTTTTACGTCGTATTGGTGAGTTTTCCAGAAATTCATCGTTCCCTGTCTACCCGTACAATGGTCAGGGTGTAGTTACCCTGCAGCCAAATACGACAACGGTCGAAGAGCGGACTATCCAGGTCAATGTCAATATACCGGATTCAGGTATCCTTGTTGTCGATCTCCGTCAATGGGCAAAAGAGGATGAATCACTTGCAGAAGTGAAAGATGACACGCCGGATACTTCTGCACAGGTCGGTCGCGATCTCATGATGTTCGGAGATTTTGAAGACTGGGATGTGGATGAAGACACAGGAGAAACTGATCTCTGGAACGTCTCGTTTGATTCAGCATATCTCTGCCACTCCAGACCATACCGGGGCACTTCCAGCCTTTGCAGTGTACGATACAGCAATTCTGTTTATGATTCTGTTATAATGTTCAGAAACCGGATCCGGGTAATGGGAGATGCCCTGAACGAGGTACCCAACAAAAATCTTTCGTTTATCGGGTATATGAAAGGTGAAAGAGCCGGGCCGGTTACCGTTGTCGCAAAGTATCTTGCAAGCGAGGGAGAGATAACATTCGGTGAAGAGAAGATTCTCTCGGTTCCTGGTGGCACCTTCTCATGGCAGCCGTTTATTGCTGATATTCATATGCCGGCCGATGATCCTTCGCGGCACAGGGATCCCACTACCGACCCAAGGGCGCTTCAAATCGTTATCCAGCAGTCTCCTCCCCAGGGAGGTATTGGCATTGCTGAGTTTGATGAGATCGCTGTCATCAACTGGGAAGAGACCATCAGTCTTTCACAGGGTGCATCGCTTTCTACCCCTCATGCCCGTGATTTCCTCCGTATATCCTCCTCACCGGGTGTCCATCGGTTAACCATGAAATTCCTTTCATTCAAACCCCTTATCGCAGACGCATAATGTAAAGGGAACTGTCCTCCTTCTCTTCCTTTCTCTCTTCACGAACTTACTTTTTGTTTCTCTCAGGTCAAAAACCGGTTACGTTTCCGGTGTCGGTTATCGTGAGGAAAGGAATAGGTGCGAATTTCTGCAACAATACCTGTTATGATCCCCAGACTCAGGACTGCTGCAGGGGAACCGGATATAACGGGACGAACTGGAGAGAATGCAGGAGTTCCTGTTTTAATAGTCATACCCAGACCTGCTGTAACAATAGCACGGGTATAAAAGCAACCGGGACGTACAGTAAAAAAAAAGAGATTGGTAAGCACGCTGATGATCATTAAAAAACTCATGATTTTTCCTTATCATTTCCCTGTAGACTTCATGAGAATCGTGATATGACAGCGTCACTCATCCAAAGGACGTCAAATATGGCGTGCTCTCTTCGGAGTATTCATGCGTGTCAGGGATAATTCGATCAACTGTATGAAGGCATTTATCAGCGAAGTCTTGAAAAACAGGTTGTGTTTACTATGCATCGCACGGGCCGTTCAATAATCACTCTTGTTGTGATCTTTATTCTTTCCAGCTTGATCATGGCATCCGGTTGTGCACATGTCGAAAACCGGGTCTTGGCCTTCACAGCCAGCAGGGAGGCCTGCACCGCAGAGAGTAACCTGCCGCATCAGGGCAGTACACTGCTGATCAATGAAGCAGAACGGCAATTGGCCCGGATGAACTCCTCAGATTACACTCACACCACCTATGTTGACGAAGAGAACGGGATCTTTAATTACGATTGTTCAGGCTTTGTTGGGTATGCCCTGTACCGTGCAGATCCCTGTGCATTCAGCGTACTCCTCCATAAACGGCCTGATGCAGGTAATTTCTATTACCACCTGATAGAGTTCGGGTCAGACCCGGCGGATGGAGGCTGGATGAGGATCACAACCCCGCTCGAACTTCATCAGGGAGACATCATTGTCTGGCTGAAACCGGACTCTTCAGATACGAAAAGCACCGGCCATATTATGATTGTGGCAGGAGACCCCATAGAAAACCCGGAAAGGACACGTGAAGTGCTGGTCCGGGTTATTGACTCATCAAGCTCCATGCATTCCAGTGACACGAGAAGCCCCGGGCAGAGCGGGCTTGGAAAAGGGATCATAGGGATAATGACTGATTCCTCCGGCCTTCCTACCGGTTATTACTGGCGTGGTGGAGAGTCCCGGACCTTCCAGGAGACAGAGATGGTATTCGCCCGGATAGCATGAGTTACCGGATATCCGGGGGGAGAACATAGGCATAAGATACCTAATCAGCCTGATGACAGGAGCCAGAGAGAACAATGGCAGATTTCATACAGCACTTACCGTCCACGAGCACAGTTTGCGAACTCGTGGTCAGTGATTAGATCGATCCGCTCTGCCAGTTCCCCCATAGGTTCAGCGTGACATATCCCGCAGGATTTTTCTCTGGCATTCTTGTCAATTCATGGCAGATGGCGAAAACGCCTGAATAATTCTTCCTCGTGAGAACCAGTGATATATTTTAGTATTCATGCATTATCCCGCAGTTTAATGCAGTCCCTTAATGAACTTCTGCAGGATCTTTTCCCACTCCTTTGTTATATGTCAAAGAATCCTTCAGTTCACTCATTATTGTGTATTCCTCTGTTACCAGCATTCCTTCCCAAAACCCCGGTGCAAACCGCTCTCCAAAGCGCACCGGATCGCATACCGGTATTCATCAGGAGTAATTTTCCGGTGTAGTGAGAGGGGGAGAGATGAGTCAATCGCACTGCTGGCATGCCATGAAGGACGGTACTGGTCCATAATATTGACATATGCGTCACGTGATACCTCCTGTGCAATCCACGGGAGCACACGGTCACTGGCGGCAAGATTTTCCGGGAGCACGAGATGCCTGATAATCATGCCGCGAACCGCGATGCCATCCTCAATGACAAGATCCCCGGTCTGACGGTGCATCTCTTTGAGTGCGGCTTGCATTGTCGCAACATAATCAGGTGCATGGGAAAGTGCAAGCGCCACGTCATCGCTCCCGTATTTTGCGTCCGGCATATAGATATCAACAATGCCATCGAGAAGCCGGAGGGTTTCGACTGCATCATATCCGCCACTGTTATAGACGATCGGGATATCCAGGCCCTGATCTGCTGCAATCCCAATAGCTCTCATCATCTGCGGGACGACATGTGAAGGCGTTACGATATTAATATTATGGCAACCCTGCTGCTGGAGGCGGATCATCATGCTCGCTACACGGTCACAGGAAATTTCGTTGCCTCTTTCGCATTGGCTGATATCATAGTTCTGGCAATATTCGCATGCAAGGTTGCAGTGGGTAACAAAGATGGTACCTGAACCGTTGCGGCCGACCAGCGGCGGTTCTTCACCGAAATGAGGGCCTGAACTGGAAATAACCGGCAGGAGTCCGGTTTTACAAAATCCCCGCTCGTCATTGATCCGGTTTATGCCGCATTTCCGGGGACAGACCCTGCAGGAGTATAACAGATCATAAGCACGCTCGATCCGCTCTGATAGTTCTCCGGTCAGGTTCAGCGCGACATATCCCACAGGATTTTTCTTTGACATTCTGATCGATCCATGACAGATGGTAAATACGCTGAATAATTATTGCTGGTGAGAACCAGTGAAGTATATCAGGATTCTTTTACAATCCCGCAGTTCAATGCAGTCACAAACCGTATATCGGAAAGTGCCGTTGTGACGATCTCATCAATACCCATTTTCTGTTCGCACTCTATTATCGTCTTTAGCACTGCAGCAGTTGCCGGCATACTTGGAACTGCCCGGCACGCGAGATCTCCCGGATGTGCATCAAAGGTTCCAATCATGCGGGCAAGGGTGATAGTTTCTTCCTTGTCATAAGTAATAAGCGGGCGTAACACCGGTACTGTTACCGCTTCTGAAATGACTGAAAGGTTGGCAAGTGTCTGGGAAGCCACCTGCCCGAGATTCTCCCCGGTGACTACCGCAAGTGCACCTTCTTTTTCCATCAGTTTGCCTGCAACCCGCTGCATGAAGCGCTTGCAGATTACGCAGCGGTACCGGGGCGGGATGCGAAGATTGTCCATGCGGTCATATAAAAGTTCGCTGTTGGCGATCACCATCAACAGGGGATTTCCGGTACACCAGCGCGAAAGCCTGCGGTGATTCTCAATTGCTGCCAATGTGACATCCTTTCCCGCCCAACGCCCGGCATCCAGGTGCAGGTGGGTGATCTCGCACCCGCGTTTCATCATCAGCCAGGAAGCGACCGGTGAATCGATACCTGATGAAAGCAGGGCAAGCACCCTGCCCTGTGTGCCCCAGGGTAATCCCCCGGGTGCGGTTATCCGTGAATCATATACAAGTCCACCGAAGTCACGGACTTCGACAAAGAGTTGATAATCCGGATGATCCAAATCGACTGTCAGACCGGGGATATGATCATAGATGGCAGAACCGATCAGCGATCCCAGTTCCTGGCTGTTCAGGCCGGTCTTCTGCTGCCTTTTTGCCCGGACGGCAAAACTCATCCCCGCATGAAGGTTTGCTGATGCTAAAGAGATCGCTTCTGAGCAGATGTCTTCGAGT
>DATKZP010000008.1:0-8344 GCA_035527915.1 Methanoregula sp.
AAGATCCGGCCTGCTTTTACCGGTTTCTTAATAGAGATTCAGATTCAGGTAATTCCGGTGTATTTGAAAAACCATCAGCTCAAGCTCCATATTTTAATGCAGGGCAAACGGGGCAACAGGAGATCGCCAATTCTTAAGGGCATTACGCGACAACAGATCATGTACAGGCGCACCATGTCGCTCACCAGCGTATCCCGAACCCGGAAAACTCCCCGGTCGGTTTTGAGCGGGTGACTTCCAGCGCATCAACCCTGATTGCCTTATTGCTGTGTGTCTGAACCATCCTTACAAATGTGTCAAGAACTTCATTGCTGCCCTCGGCCACAATGGTAACTGAACCATCAGGCATATTTTTAACAAATCCGGATACGCCGGTCTCCCGTGCACAGTCAATAACAAAGTAGCGGTACCCGACACCATGAACCCTGCCTTTTACACATGCCGTGATCCTCATCATCGTCATGAGGATTGCACATCTCCAATTTAAATCTTCTCCTGCCAGGCAAAGATCAAATCCTGCAATATTCGTTCCGGGTAGTCCGGAACACTACCATTTTCTCTTGAGTGCAGTAATCTGCACCATCCCGTGGTTGCATTTTCGTGCCCGCATATTTTTTTCCCGCAGGTACTGATACCCGTGGCAGTGGGGTTCTCTGCCACCCCGACCAATTTTTCAGCAGGGGAGGGGGGCCTGGGGGATCGTTTGGCCGGGGCGCTCAACTTTTCAAGTCTTAACCTCAATGAAAGGAATCCAAAAAAGAGTCATTAGAAAACTCTTTTTTTGTCCTATCTAAAAAAAAATTACTAGACATCGACGCAAATGGCGAAAGTCTTTAGTACCCACTTGGAGGATGTGGGTGTTGTTTCTCCTGCCACTACAGTCCATCGGTTATCCTGACTGGGATAGCTTGCCTGAATAAAAACTTTATCACCATAATCACATCCGATGGCTCCGCCACCACCTAGCACTTTCTGGCCTTCCTCACATATGGCAGTTTGAATTTTCCAATCATCACTATTGTCAGGGCTCTCCGCGGTTTTTATAATCGGAGCTTTCGCTTCGACCGCGGTCATCCGGGCATCCAAACCATTAATCCGGGTCTGGAGATTCGTGTCTTTCGCTTCGACCGCGGTCATCCGGGTATCCAAACCATTAATCCGGGTCCGGAGATTCGTGTCTTTCGCTTCGACCGCGGTCATCCGAGTAACCAAACCATTAATCTGGGTCTGTAAATCCATAATATTTGCCCAGACCTTGCTGAGCGAGTTATCCTTAATCCCCTTCGGCGGGGTTACAGTCGCCATTACCGCGGAGGCACTGAGGATTAGCACCAACACCGCCAGGCTGATATAAATAATTTTCTTGTTAATTTTTTTCACCTTCTTTGTATACCACTGAAGCACCATTCCTGGCGTTCAGGCTCTGTCATAGTAGAGAAGCACCGAATGAATGGAATCTGCTCAGTGGTTTCCGAATACTGAAATCCCTTTCAGAGCCTCTGAAAATATACCTGTATACAATATAGACGTATTGGAATGCACCGGTGCCTTGCATCCTGATATTCTTTAGAGATTGCCAGACGCGATTATCTTCCTGCCTTTATGAGATGAATGGATCCACCAAGGCCTTCCCCCACCCCCCAATCCGGGCCCTATACTACCCCTGTTTGCCCATCCGGGGGTCCCATTTCCGGACATGCTGCAAAAAACGATGCAGATTTACACACTTTTCCAAAAATCGCACTTTCCGCACGATTTACGCCAAACGGAGCGATTTCCTTTGAGATATAAAACGCTAATGGACGTTATTGAGAGGCAAAACTCCAGGGGGCTGGGGGGGTAGCACGGTCATGAGGCAAGGAACACCTGTTTTGGGGATCGGTCATTCCGGCCCGGGACCTCATGAGACCTGCTCTACCACAAATGCGATTCACCGTCGGAGACTGTCTTTCATGGGAGGGGGCAAAACCTCAATTTAGTGCCGTATTCGCGGAATTTAAGCACATGTTTTTTCGGAAAATCGCAAAACGTGCTCCGTTTGGCTGGATTCGGCATAAAGCGGGCTCAGAAAAATGCGCTAACAGGACCCTATCAGATTGACAATCGCCGGGAATATAAGCTGGGTTCGGGATATGAGAAAGGAAGGGCCGTTTTGGGGGTAAATCCGGAAGCATCATTCCCTTGAAAAATACCAGCCCACCGAACTTTTCTGTGGGTGCGGGACGTCCTCGGCATCGTCAATGAGAGAGATAGGCTGTTTCTGCCCGGCCTGCGAACTTTTCACAACGCACCATCTCCGCGGCGGATACTTCTGCGTCAGGCACTAGACGATTTTTTTCTTTTTCTTTTTTCTTTGTTGATTATGCGTGAGGGTAGCCGGAACTCACCCGGGGCCTTCTGCCGTCATGAGGCAGCGCCAACTTACCGACCGGGCAATATCGCCAACGAATTGTTAATCACTTTTGCATCATGTCTTTTGTCTGCCTGATATGGCAGCGCTTCATATCTTCATGGCCATTGGGGGTATAGCATGAATGCGGAGATGATGCCGGGGAAGGATATTATTATATTCTCGCGATATTACTTTCTGGTGAAAATTACCATGAAAACACCGGTGAATGATACTCATAGAGTGGATGATACGGAAGAAAACCTGGAGAAGTGCATTTGTAAAATGTGTCCAACATTCAGGCTGAACAAGCTTGCAGACTTTCCGCCTGTTGCACTCTTCTGCGCACGGGGAAGATCAAAGATTCCCTCAACCATCAAGACAACCAATTGCTATTGTCTGGGGTGTGATATCTTTATCAAACACGAGCTCGTCATCACTCATCTCTGCGTTCACCGATAAACTCGTATCTTTTTTTTCCGATTTGTATATCATTGGGTGTGGGGATGCGATTTATACGACAACCTGTTTTGCCGGGAACCTGGGCCGGACCTTTTCAGAAAAGTATTTTCCAATCTCTGCTCCTGAGTGCATGAGATCCTTGTAGACTTTTGGAAGGACACCAGAATACTGGCAAACAAGTCCTGTATGAAATTCTATCTCCAGGATTTTTGTGCTCTCATCATATCTCACAGAGCGCAGAATCCGGGATTTAACGGACTGTCTTTCCACGAGTATCACTACGCTCTTACATGAGCGCTGGAAGGTTAATGGGTGTTAAAAAATTTTGATATCGGTGCTGCACCACCTTTCGTATTCCCGCGTGACGGTGCAGCCGTGGAACCGGGGCCGGGGGTGGTGCCCGGCTGGCCGATGTGGCAGGAGGGGGACTGGGCTTGGGTGCAGAGCGGGGGGGAGGCTGATATGAGGATATCAGCGATCAAGAAATCCAAGCACACACTCACTGAACCGGTCCGGCAGCTGGTACATCAGGCCGTGACCTGTACCGGGGATTTCGACTAACTCTGCACCAGGAATCCGTCTGCTTATGATACGGGAGTTCACGGGCGGGACAATCACATCATCGGTCCCGGTGATAACAAGCGCAGGCGAGCGGACTTCCCCCAGGCGGGAGAACGACCCGGTCCATGCAAAGAACGCATCGGCCTGGCGTGCCACAATCTCATCCCCCGTTGTCTCATATACTTCCGGGCAATAGCTGGCGGGGTCATGGAGAGCCAGCCACGATGACGGGAAGAGCAGGGAGAACATCCGGTTGATTACTTCCTGCACCGTCCCGCTCTTATCCATGAGCCGGGTGAGGATCTCCGGTTGCATCCTTTCCGATTCGGATCCACCGCATTCACCGGCAACCAGAATAAGTCTGGTTACTTTTGCCGGAAAACTAATCGCAAGTTCCTGTGCAACGGAAGCCCCCATGGAAAGACCGATGACATGGGCAGAGGAGATGCCAAGAGCATCCATCAGGGTTGCAGTATCTCCGGCAAACAGGGGGATGGAAAACGGTTTGTCCGATGCACTGGAGTATCCCGTGCCCCGGTTATCGAAGATGATAACCCGGAAGTGCTGATAGATTTTTTCAAGAACGGGGGGGTTCCACATATCCATCGTTGACCCTAAGCCGTTGATGAAGACGAGCGGATACCCGGAACCATACTCCCTGTACGCAAGCGTCACATCGCCAACGGGTACCGTCTTTGCCGGAATCCTGATCACACCACAATCTCTGTTTTGAGGGCTTATTATTTTACGGCATGAAAATGCACCGTCGGTTATGCCTCTCCCGGCAGAGTACTTCCCAAATAAGCCCTTAAAACGCTCATTCTGGCAAATGGACGAAGGTGTTTTTTGGCGAAGTGAAAACGGTGTCAACGCTCATAAAAAACAGAGTTTTAAATGAGTTTTTCCCGTATTGGGCTGATTTGCGAGGATTTTAACCTGTCAATTTAGCGGTCTTCCAGCAACCCCGAATTTGGGCTGGGGGGGTAGCACGGTCAAGAGGAAAGGAACACCTGTTTTGAGGCAAAGATCGGAATATTCTTCGTCGATAACTGACGTGATTTTATTCACTCTTCCTGATAAGCAATCTCAAGAACAACTGTTCCCTGCCGATTGGAGAAGAGTTCCCGATGAGCAGGTTACTCTGCTTATTGATTGTCGGGTACATTTTTCCGTAAGGATTCTACCTTATTCTTCCATTTCCGGAATACGCCCATAGCCCATACAGATCTCCTGCAGATGACCAGCCGCAACCACAAACCACTTGGCACATCACATGCCACCTTTTCTACCAAAGTTCAGGTTTTTTAAAAATGAACAAATCCTCTTCCGGATGCGAAGAACCGCATTCATATACCTTAAAACAGCTTGGCTGGACGGAAGAATATACGCAGGCATTCTCAAAATATTCCGGACCCTACGTGCCCGGCCGTGTAGCCTGCCGGCAGAAGACGGTCTGGGATGTCTTTATCGATGGCGGTTCTGTTATAGCCGGGATCTCCGGAGCCCTGCGAAAACTCGGCCGTTTCCCCGCAGTGGGCGATTTTGTTGTGCTGCTACACCAGCCGGATACCGGCTCCACCACGATCGTTGATATCCTGCCGCAGAAATCCGTATTCACGCGGGGAGCTTCAGGCAGAGTGGGCACAGACCAGGTCATTGCGGCCAACATCGATATCGTATTTATTGTGACGGCAGCCGGTCATGATATGAACGCCCGGAGGATCGAACGCTACCTTGCGATCGCCCATGCGTCCGGCGCAAAACCCGTGATCGTGATCAACAAATCCGATCTTGCGGATGACCCGGCACTGCTTACGGAAGAAATTATCATGGTTGCATCCGGTATTCCGGTTATTCCTGTCAGTGCCATCAGTGGCGAAGGGATCATAAGGCTCGAACCGTTCCTTCTCCCCGGCACAACGATCGTACTCATCGGTTCCTCCGGTGTCGGCAAGTCCACGCTGATAAACCGGCTGCTGGAACGGCCTGTCCAGGAAACCTCCGTAATCCGGGACTATGACGGAAAAGGCCGGCATACAACGACTGTCCGGCAGCTCTTCATCCTGAAGAGCGGGGCACTGATGATCGACAACCCCGGGCTCCGGGAGGTTGGCATTGGCACGGCATGCGCCGGTATCGCCGAGACATTTCCGGACATTCTCGAACGTGCAGCAGGATGCCGTTTTTCAGACTGCCGGCACGAGCAGGAACCGGGCTGTGCTGTGCAGGAAGCAGTAAAGAGCGGGACGCTTTCTTCATCACGGCTGGAAAATTATCACCGGCTCATGCGGGAACTTGCGTTTGAGCAGGAGAAAGCCGAGATAGGGCTTGTGAGGTCCGAACGAAAGCGGTGGAAAGGAATCACGAAACTCGCAAAGGAGATCTCTAAGGGGAAAGGGGATTTTTAGAGGAACCTGCATTCCCCCACCATCTGCTCTCTGTCGGATAGTCCTTATCATAAGAGGTTTCCGACACCCTAAATAGCCCTTATTCGTGAAAAAGCGACACTATTATTTTGGGAATACTTCATTCTGTTACTCATTTGACGTATCCGGGGTTGAATTGACGCAGAAAATCACCGCTAATGACACCTATTGGAAGGCTGACCTCTAGGGGGCTGGATGGGTAGCACGGTCATGAGGGAAGGGCGGTTTTGGGGGTCCAGCAGGCGGGCTGGTTGTCTGTAGTTCATCACCCCTAATGATTGCTAATTCTATCATAATGATTACTTTAATATACAAAATGCGAGAAATAATAAACGTGAGGAATATGAATGATAGCAAAACCTGAATGGTTTGAGAGAAGAAAGTACTCCGGCTGGGGCGTAACGCCCCGAAGCTGGCAGGGCTGGGTCTATACTCTGGCAATTTTAGTACCGCTGGTAATCTTCCAGGCCCTGCCGTACTGGGATGCCCAGGTCAGGACCGCAGGAACTGTTTTCTGGGTGGTATTTGTATTACTGGATCTCCTGCCCATCATGGTGACGCTGAAGAAAGATGAACGGGAATACAAGAACGAAGCAATTGCCGAGCGGAATGCGGCGTGGTTTATGGTCCTGATCCTGGTTATAGGCATACTATATGAAATCGTCATCAGCGGCCTGAACAATGAATTTTCCATAAACTGGTTCATGGTCCTTGCACTCTTTGGCGGAGCAGTCGTTAAGGGGGTTTCCAGCTACAACCTGGATCATAAAGGAGTCTGATATCATGACCGCAGTTAGATCCCGGGTAGAACCTGAAGATGAAGACTAAAATCAAGGAGTTACGGGCACGGTATAACCTTACCCAGCAGGACCTTGCCGATAAGGTGGGGGTCTCCCGCATGACCATCGTGTTTCTGGAAAAGGGAACCTACAACCCTTCGCTGAAACTTGCCTGCCGGACCGCACGGGCGCTGAATACAACGATCGAGGATCTCTTCAGCTGCGATGAAGACAATGAAGAATGAATCCCCGGTCTTCCAGTTCGGGATACAGCCTTTTTGCTGAGCTTAAAAAAGATCGCAGGACTGGGACTCTTTCCGACGGAATCGTAGGATAGCGTGATACCAAAAAATGGATCAGATCTCTTTCTGGTAGACTACAACATCCAGGATCTTACCGAACTTTTCACCAATGTTTTTCAGCTGAGCACATTTGGAATATCCTGATTTTTCTAAAAGCCGGATACTCGCGTAATTCTCTCCGCACAGCGTCCCCACGAGTACATGAATACCTGATTTTTTTGCGGCAGCCTCGAGATGAGAGAGAGCACCAGCTCCGATCCCTTTGCCGGTGAATTCCGGTTTGAGGTAGATACTCAGCTCAGCAGAGCGGTCATATGCCTGCCTCTTTTTGTACTGGTGTATGAAACAATAACCGATGATTTCGTTCCTGTCCTTTATCAGAAACGAGGGGTATACCGGGTGAGAGATTGGGATAATTTCTTCCAGATCTTTTTTTTTTAGTTTCTCGCTGTGAAAGGATGCGGTTGAATTCAGGATATAATAATTGTAGATATCAATAATCGCCGCCAGGTCTTTTTTTGTCACCGGAGAAAAATCCACCATCAAACATTGTGTGTGTTGTTCCGGGTATCAATTCGTTGCGGTGAGAGGAGATTGCTCTTTCCGCAGTACCTGTACACCGGGTTCCACAGACCGTCCGCGTTCGTGGGGATAGGGGGCCGCCAGAGGGATCTGCTGATCCGGCAAGCGACGGACCGGGTCGCGGTCCGGCGAGGTGTCAGATCCACTTCTTTCTGTGGAAGTACGTTAACATCCCCATAACAACCAGGACCATAACAATGAGTACCGAATAATAACCGTATTCCCACTCAATTTCAGGCATATATTTGAAATTCATCCCATATAACCCGACGATGAACGTGAGCGGGATAAAAATGGTAGCAATGAGCGTGAGCACCTTCATAATCTCATTCATTTTCTGGCTCAGGCCCGAAAGATAAATATCAATCATCCCGGATACCAGGTCATGGAAGGTTTCCAGTGTATCAATGACCTGGATCGTGTGGTCATACACATCCCTTAAGTAAATCGCGGTAGATTTTAAAATGAGGGGAGAATCAGAGCGCTCAAGGGTGTTGATCACCTCGCGGAGGGGCCAGACCGATTTCCTGAGAAATATCATATCCTTTTTGAGGCTGTTGATTTTCTGAAGGGAATCCTGTGTCGGGTTTGTGACCAGTTCTTCCTCAAGATCCTCAACCTGTCCTTCGAGTTTCTCCATTACGATAAAATAATTATCAACAATGGCATCGATAAGCGCGTAGGCAAGGTGATCGGGACCGAATTTCCGGATCCTGCCATTTTTCCGTATCCGTTCCCGCACAGGATCAAAGATATCCCCGATATTTTCCTGGAACGATATCAGGTAGTTTGGCCCAAGGAGAAGACTTATGTGCTCTATTTTGATGCCCGGCTCCGTATCAC
>DATKZP010000009.1:0-14652 GCA_035527915.1 Methanoregula sp.
TTACAGCCTGTGCACCCGGGCCGGTATCACCGCTCATGTCGCATTTTCCGGTAAAAACGACCATCACCAGTGCGAAGCATTATTCAAGGCGTTCGGGATTGCGCTTGGGCAGGCACTCTCAATGAGCGGGGATAAAAAAATGGTACGGAGCACAAAGGGAACGTTTTAAAAAAAGTGGATTTGGGAGAAAGAAGCCTGCACTACCCGCGAACCGGAACTACGAAAACCATTTTCAAGATATTGACCTCTTATTATTCCCCATTACGATGAACGCCGCCGCCCCCGAAGGGGCGCCCCCGCGGCGGATCAATGACTAAAAAATACGAAACTGCTCCTGCCTCTCCTCATACCTTATGATGCAAGGCAGTCTTGGGATGTTTTTTTTATATTTTTGTTACTGATTACAAAACATTCCCAAAATCCGATAACCTCTCAGATGGATGATAAGAATTTCTTAGTGGGAATGGAGAAATGTAAATGGGGGTCAAGGGGATGCTCCCCTTGGGATGCCTCCCCCTCTGGGGGAGCGAGGGGGTCACACTCTTACCATCTTTAAATTAAACAAGAAATTAACAGCAACAAGATTTCTTCCGGGAAAAAAATCAGATGAATTTCTGCATCCAGACCGTATCAAAAACAACGCCTTTTTCCGTCCTACTTTTTTAAACCGCCCGCATTCAGAAAAACCATTGCGTGCATGGAAGCGGATACTCCCCTCATTCAGGCTTGAGATGCTGGCAAGGATAGTAGAAATCCCCTGTTTTTTCCCTTCAGTTTCAAGAAAGCCCAGCATTTTTGTCCCTAACCCTTTGCCGGTCTCCCCGGGCCTGATAAAACAGGTGATTTCGGCAGTATGCCGGAATGCCGGCATCGGATTATGAGGTCGCAGAATCCCAAACCCGGCAACATGTTCTTCTGTATCTTTGACTACAACCGAGGGATAATCCTTAGAAATCTCTAAAAACATGCCAAAAAATTCATACGGGACCTCTTGTTCAGGGTAAGCAGCAAAGGTATCCCTGACATAATAATTGAAGATATCAATAACTGCCTTTCCATCAGTTTCCAACAGGGGACTAAATGAATAACCCGTCATAGACTAGCACCAAGATTTGTCGCATAGTACGTCAAACCAACCTGAAAGGAACAACCCTTCAGGAATAGATAATGAACACCAGAATATACGAGAAAAAAGAGTTGATGTTATGACTTTGAAGCCAGTTCAACGTCTTCTTTCTTGATCGTCTTTCTTCCGGCATGCTCGGCAAGCTTGTTTGCTTCCTTGGTGAGCGCTGCGATGTACTTTTCTGCCTTGACGACGAGCGCTTCAGCTGCATCGCTGCCTACTCTTTCGGCTCCGTTTTTCTTTGCAATCCTTACAACTGCTGCAATTGGTAAATCGGCCATTTTTCTTACCTCAAAAAGAAAGTCAATTGATATATATAAATACTTTTTGGGAAAATGCCCCAAATTATCCAGTTTTACGATATTGGGGGGCATCCCGTTAAGCAAGTGGAAAACGAAGCGCAAAATTTCGTAGAATATTTTTTAATCGTATTAAATCGCTGTATATCCAAAACAGGCTGATTATAATGCATTTAAATTATTCCAACAAAGATGCAGCGAGCAATAGCGCATTGGCATAATTTGGTGAGGCGCGCGAAGTATCCACGAAAATTCTGCTGATATTTACTACGGGCGCGCCATGCCCGTGCCCGCCTCCCAGAAAGGTGAGAGTACGGAAGACCAGATTGCCGGATATCCCGTCAGGTGCGATGATCAGTCCGCATGTCTCAACAGCATCCTCAATCAGGATTTCGCAGTGTTCTGCATTACCAAGTTGTGCTACCAGTTCTGCTTCGGCCATGCTGGCATCCACCTGGCTGTGCCTGCCGATATCCCCCAGCCTGCCGCCGGAAAGGACACCGACTTTTGGTAAGAGACCGAATTTTTGTGCAATCAGGCGCCCTTTTTTTATCAGTTCAAGTTTTTCAGGAACGGTCCATCCCTCATCCACGCCTACTGGTGCAAAAAGGAACTTTTTACCGTTAGCGGTCTCCAGCAGCGCAATGCGTTCCAGATGGGTAACCCCTTCTGCTTTTTTTAACGCCCGGAGCGTTGCATTTGAAGGAAGCGTTCCCCGTACGGCAGCATCAATCCTGCCAGCCACAAGGTCATCGATGAGTGCCTGTCCAGGATCCGCGTGCTCAACGATCTCAACGGCAGCATTCCGTACGGTTTTTTTATCAACAACGCCGGATCGGCAGTAACAGACCGTGATAAAATCCCCGCTCACGCGGTTTGCACTATCAATGACTTTCTGTGCATCTTTGTCAATCCCAATACCGATGCGTCTTACCGTGCCAGACATGCAACGTCCTCATCAGAAAGGTGCATGATCCCGTCATCGATAAAATCAAAGACCTGCGTATCCTGCCCGTTATAGATGATACGCAGTTCCCGGGTATTGTTGACGCTTCCTATCTCCCGTGCCGTCATTCCAACACCGGCAAAGAGCCCGATAAGCTCCTTTACCTGTTCTTTTTTTGAGGTCAGGATAAAGCCCATGCCCGGGTACATCCGTATCCATTGCTCAAAAGTCATATTGTTTGCTTCCAGGTTCGGCTTTGGGATCAATCCAATGTCTATCTCGGCTCCCTTCCCACTGACTTCCAGGAGCATTCCCAGTGTCCCGATAAGACCGGGGTTGCTGATATCCTTGCCCGCAGATGCCAGGTGACGTTTGCCGATCTCTTCCATCACGGCAATCTGCGCCCTGACTTCTGCAGCGGATTTCATCGTGACCGAGTCCCAGTTGAGTGAACAGGAAGGATGGACACGCCCGGAGAGATCGATTGCGGCAACTACGCTGTCCCCCACATTTGCCGTGTGGCTGTAGATGATCGAGTCAAGCCGGGCTGAACCAAGAATCGAGACATCGATGACGCTGTAGGGAGCATCCGGGTGCAAATGTCCGCCGACGATCGGCACGCCAAATTGTGCGGATGCATCATGCATCCCTTTTACCACGAGTTCCTGCACCGTGGTTTTTGCAATCGAGAATATATCGACCATTGCGATGGGGTGTCCCCCCATTGCCGCGATGTCATGAATATTGACGAGCACTGAACAGTATCCCGCCCAGTACGGGTCCGCTTCCATGAGCCTGCTCCAGATACCGTCAGCTGCAAGGAGGAGCGCCCCACCGTTGTGCTCGATTACCGCTGCGTCCTCGCCGAATGAGGCGATAACATGAGGAGCGTCGATTTTTAAAGCCCTGACCATCTCGCCGATGGAATGCTTTCTCCTGACCCCCTCATATTCCCTGACGGTTTTTGCAATTGCCTCTGTGGAGCAGCTGTGGACCACGGTATCACCTTAAAGAATCGATTAATGACTAGTACGTCTATCCTAGTTTCATTTCATCAGAGATAATTTATTTGATATACAGTCAACGTGTTTGTATGGACTGGACAGAAAAGTACCGTCCCGCACGGCTTGAAGATATCGTCGGCAACACGAGCGCACTACGGCAGATTGCGGAGTGGGCGAGGAACTGGACAAAGAAATCCAAGCCGCTGCTCATCTACGGAAAGCCCGGCATCGGTAAGACTTCCAGTGCTCACGCGCTTGCCAATGATATGGGATGGGACGTTGTTGAGCTCAACGCCAGTGACCAGAGGACTGCGGCAATCATTGAGCATATTGCCGGGGTCGGGAGTATCACCGCAAGCCTCACGGGGTCATCCCGTAAACTGATCATTTTAGATGAAGTGGATAATCTGCAGGGAACCTCTGACCGGGGGGGAGCAAAGGCGATCATCCAGTGCATCCGGAACGCCCGGCAGCCGATGATCCTGATCGCCAACGATCTCTATGGTCTCTCACCGGAACTACGGTTCCGCTGCGAACCGGTTCAGTTCAGGGCAATTCCTGCCCGCTCCATCGGACCACGGCTCAAATATCTCTGTGCCGCAGAAAAAATTACCTGCAGTGACTCCGCCCTCCGCTCAATTGCGGAGAGTGCCGGGGGGGATATCCGGTCAGCGGTTAACATGCTCTATGCCTCGGCCATTGGCAGGGATCGGCTTGAAGATTTACAGGTGCACACATCCCAGAAAGATGAACGCGTCTCGATCTTCCGGCTGATCACCGCCATTTTCCATAAGACTACGGATGAAGACCTGATGCGGCTCTCGTATGATGTTGATGATACACCCGAGACGATCGAGCAGTGGGTGGAAGGCAACGTGCACCTGCTCCCGACACCATCAGCGGTTACCGAGGGATACCGCTACCTCTCGCGGGCGGATGAATATCTTGGGTATACGTATCGCAGGCAATACTATACGCTCTGGCGTTATGCGATGGCAGTTATGTTGCTGGGTGTTGCTGATGCTTCCGAAGGAAAAGGCATCCATACACGGATCATGCCACCGGAACGGTGGCAGAAAATGTCAACGGCAAAAAAGCAGAAAGCCATCCGGATCATTACGCTCAACAAGATTGCCGGCCTCATGCACATCCCGCAAAATACCCTGCGTGAGAAATACCTTGACATCATTTCCCTGCTGGTTGAACATGACCCTGCTGCCTACGCGCGTGACCTGATGTTCGATGCCGATCAGCTCAATTTCTTCCTGCATGACAAAGCGCGCTCTCTTGAGATCATAAAATCCCTGCTCATGGAAGAAAAAGCGGCAGAAAAAGAGCAGCAGAAAAAATCCAGAAAAGAAAAATTGCCAAAACCCGAGCAACGGGAGCTGGAGGACCCCTCCCCCGTTCCCGAAGAAGTTGAGAAAAAACCGATACCCCGGTCCCAGTCAACGCTGTTTGACGGTTTTTAAGAAGAATGAAAATAGCGGTGGAGAATGACACCGCAGTCAATTTTTTCGCCACCGTTGCCATAGGACTCAAAGCCAAGGTGATAGACGACAAGATCACAGTTGATTGTACGGGCAAGCGCGATTAGAGGGGGGATCATTTCGATGGCAGGACGGATCGCGTAGATGACATCCACGCCTTTATAACGGGAAATATCCGGCGAGAAAATATCATCGATCCTGAAGGTGAGCCATCCGGGAACCGGCACATCCCTGATATCGGTGCAGCGAATGGATAGTCCGGCATCATGGAGTATGCGTGCTACCTCCAAGTTTTTACCAATCCCGACCTCAACGGCATTGGTGTAGTGCTTCACCATATATTCGCCGATGCATGTCTCAATATGTTTATAGGAGCCCATTCCAACAGAATATAGCGATGCATATCCATATTTTTTGGGATTCTCTCTCTCCCGCGGGACTCCAGATGCCGGTAACCCGCAAAATCTCTTCAATCATCGGCACGCCGGTAACAGTTTCAGAGAACCATGTGCGCATGATGGGATATGTGGACGGGCGCAAACAGATCGATGCACAGGTGCTGTTGAACAGCATACAGGCGTACAAACATCGCCACCGTATGAAAGAACCCGTGCTCCTTGTTGCTCACCAGGACCTTTTTAACAATGGCAACCGTTTTGTATTCGGGCTTGCCCGCCCGTCTGTCGGCGCAGCCGTGGTCTCAACTGCCCGGCTCAGTAATGAGTATTACGGGAGAGCCGGGAACGATGACGACCTCATTGACCGGATAACAAAAGAAGGGGCCCATGAAGTCGGGCACCTCCTTGGCCTTGAACACTGCAGCGACCAGGAATGCATTATGTTCAAACCCGATACCCTCGATGAACTGGACCGGAAGAAAAAGATACTCTGCACACCGTGCAGGGAACATCTGGAAGCGCAACTCATGTCTGACTGACAGGTCATTCACCAGAACCATACGCTCGTTGACTATCACAAGAAAAGAAAAGAACCAGATACGGAGAAAAGGATGTTCCCACGGGTGCTGGTTGCAACAGATTTCTCACGTTTTGCCAACAGGACTCTGGAGTGTATCGGGGAGATTCCCGGCATGGAAAAAATATTTCTTGTCCATGTACTCAACACAACGCCGGTTCCGGCACATTCTTCAGTATTTGGCTATTCTCCTGTCGCACCGGAAGAACATGCACAGCAGATGCTGGAGGAGAAGGGACGCAGTCTCGAACAGACAACAGGAGTACCGGTAAAAACCGTCCTTGTACAAGGAACCGGCGGGGATACAGCTGCTTCTATAATCAAAACTGCAAATAACGAAAACATCTCTCTCATTGTCATGGGAGCACGGGGAAAAAGTATTTTCCGCGGGATGCTCATCGGGAGTATTTCACAAGGAGTAATCCAGAGAGCAGGGATCGATGTCCTCGTAATGCATTTCCACGGTCTTGAGGGTAATGATGATACCCCGCTCGAAAAATTCTGTACAAATATTTTTGCCCATGTCCTGTGCCCGGTTGACTTTTCGATACCTTCAGAAAAAACCCTGGAATACGTAAAAAGCATGGATTTTATCAGAAAAGTCACCCTTCTCAATGTTATCGGTGCGTCAGGATCAGACCAGGACGAACAACAAAAGGTCCGGGATGCTGAACTGCGCCTGGCTGGGATCAAAGCAGATATTGCCCTGCAGGGCATCAGGACGGCATTAATTATCCGATCAGGGAGTCCGGTCAATGAAATCTGCCGTGTGGCTGATGAGCAGGATGTGTCCCTGATCATGATAGCGAGGTACGGGAAATCGGACTATGCAAAAAATATTCCCCTGGGATCTGTCGCAGCCGGGGTAGTAACAAAGGCACAAAGACCTCTTTTTGTCCTGAGCCCCCACATCAGCCTCACGGTCATCGTCAAGGAACTTATGAAGGATGAGTTCTGGCTGGCAGAACAGGTATGGACAATGTATCACCAGCAGAAAGGTGATCCTGGTACAGACAGGATCTTCGGGGTATTTGTTGAGGGAGCGCTTGCTGCGGTTGCCCGGTGCAGGAGGCATCCTGATGGTCTTGAGGTGGACGGGGTTTACGTACCGGATGATTACCGGGATCGCGGGTATGCACGAAAAGCCGTGCAGGATCTGGTCGATGCGTGCGGCAGCGAACCACTGTATATGCACTCCACCCTTGTGCTTGTCAGATTCTACAGCTCATTTGGTTTTGAGCCGATCCCTGAATCTGCATTGCCCCGGAGTATTAAGGAACGGTTCAACTTTGCCGAAGGTGATATGAAAGGTGTAAACGTCTCCCCAATGAAGCGACCAGGTACGAGTGTACCGCATGAAAAAAGGGCAGCATTTTGATTTTTTTGGCTCTGCAGAAACCCTGATTTTGTTCATCTTTTTGTTGACTTAAAAAAAAATACGAAGGTGACCCCTCCTCTCCCCCGGAGGGGGAGGCAGCCCAGGGGGTGTATCCCCCTGACCCCATTTACACAATCTGGTTAACCTTATGAGAGGTAATCGCACTATGGGGGGAGGCCCAGGCGGCGGCGGAGGTGAAACCAAAACCCAAAAGAGTGTTATGATTTATTTTTTCTGAACATTTCTCCAAAGCCATTTTATTTTAAAAAAAAAGGGTACCCCCGGAAAAATGTGAATTGCCCGGTAAGAAGCACCCTTATTGTGCCAGTACAAAACGGATATTCCCGTATCAAAGATATATTTCCTTATCGCACCAAATCATTATTGAGAAGGATCTGGTATGGAACGTTGCTGCGCAATCATCGATCCGAACTGTGCCGGACATGATAATCCACTACACCCGGAGTGCAGTGCCCGTCTGGTACATGTATGTTCATGGATTCCCCGCGATGTTGCCTGTCTGGCTTTTGAACCTGCATTACCTGAGGATGCTGAACGTGTCCATGACCCGCGGTATCTCTCATGGCTTGAGCAGCGGTGCTCAGCGACTGCTACGCTTGGCTGGCTGGACCCGGATACCTATATCAACCGCCGTTCCTTTGATGTTGCCCTGCGTGCTGCCGGCGCCGCTATTGCTGCGGTGGAGCGATCCATAGAAGGTGAACACTGTTTTGCCCTTGTGCGCCCTCCGGGCCACCACGCTGAGTTTGATCGCGCTATGGGATTTTGCCTGATCAATAACGTGGCGGTTGCTGCAAAAAAAGCTCTCGAACACGTTGACACCATTGCGATCGTTGACTGGGATGTCCACCATGGGAACGGAACGCAGAACAGTTTTTATGGTAATGACCGGGTGCTCTACTGTTCAGTACACCAGGAGCATTTTTTCCCGTATTCCGGCACAGTCGACGAAGTTGGCGCCGGTAATGGCAAAGGATATACCATAAATGCACCGCTGCAGGCAGGATCGACTATTGCCGATTACTATCACGTTTTTTCTGAAATCTTTGTCCCTGCGATTGAGCGTTTTTCTCCCGATGTCATGATCGTTTCAGCCGGGCAGGATATTCTCTTTGATGATCCGATCGGAATGATGAGTATCCATCCGCAGGATTTTGAGCCCCTGACCCGGATGGTTGCCCGGGCAGCAGGTGTTCCACTTGCGCTGGTGCTGGAGGGAGGATATAGCCCGTCCCATGGCGCGGCGGTTCGTCATATCTTCAAATCTTTAACGTCAAAAGGCGAGGTGAATGTACAGGGTATGCCATCAGAACGAACACGAACCATTGTTTCATGGCTGAAATCAGAACACCGCCTTCCCTGAAATCTTACGTTGAGGAAAGGATATCGATTTCCATTGTACTGATCTTCTCGTAGGTTTTTTTCATCTGGATGATAGGCCAGAGTTGGTAGAGAAGGACGGTGATTGGTTCCCACATGGCAGCCCAGCCGATAATCAGGAGTGCGTCGGCAAAGAGCTGGGCGATAATATAATTTTCCAGGGATGAAACAAGCTGCCGGGCCAACAGGGCTATCATGAGGAATATAAGCCCGATGAGAAGAGTGCTCCTGCCATGCCGGAAATGGGACCGGAATTTCCGTTCTGCAACCAGCATTTTGTACTGGAAATGATTATGGATTGCCAGGGGAATCTTCATTGCCCGCTCCGTGCCGGCAATATCAGCAGGAAGATAAATGATGATCTTAAACCGGGTTTTTTTGGGAAATTCGCTGACAGTATCGACGATGTAATGCTCTGCATCAGAATCCAGTTCTTTTTCATGGAAAGGTGCGGGATCGAACGAGTTGAAGAGCTGCAGGACTGATGAGAGTTTGATCTCGATCAGGATACTGCCGTTCTCTTTTTTATATATTGATTCGATATCCGCCATGCCGGTATTTCCAGAATTGCTATACACCGGCTAAGTCAATAAACCTCTCTTTGACACCGTTTTATCCTGAGGAATGGTTGCCTGTTTACCATGCAGACAGGTCAGGCCGGCTGAATGCGGATACCAAATCCCGGGGTATTATTGCTGGCCGGTCCGGAGATTGATCACTTCAATCGCTTCGGTGATAATCTCCTGAGAATCCTCATTTTCCATACGGTACAGGCGCCGGAGTGGACCGATTGCCCGTATATCCCCGATCTGGCCCAGTGCCCAGGCTGCTTTTAATCTCACCCGGGAATCGTCATCCCAGAGTGTATCGATGAGCGGATCGACCGCATCAGGATCCCTCATTCTTCCCAGTAACTCTGCGGCCTTCCAGCGGTTCGTGTCGTTATCATCGGAAAGCATCCGGATGAAATATGCCAGCCGCTCTTCTGTCCTGATATCGGGTCCACCGTTTTCCTGCACGGTATCAGGCGCGCCATTCTCTTTCTCCTGAACAGGAATCCCCGTACCTTTCATCTCCGTTGCAGATTCATCGGGTCCCGACCGGCATCCTGCCTGACAACAGGTTATTCAACGATAATAAGGTAGGATCTCCCGCCCCCGATCTGCGGGTCCCCATAATTATACCTGTCTTTCTCCAAAAACATATAACTGAAGCTCTGGCCGGAAGAGAGCGGTCCTGAATTGAAAAGCTCCGCTTGATTCGCCTCCGGAAGGTGTACAACACGGTGCGTCATTGGATCTTCATTTGTCCAGGTAACCGTGGTACCCTCTTTGATGGTGAGAGTGGCAGGATCAAAAGCCCTTGCCTTGATAATCACCTTCACCGTTGGTCCGGTCGGAAAACGTGTTGTGATCTGGGTTGCCGGAGAAATCTCTTGTGGGCTGGATGGCACGGATATACACCCGCAGATCAACGCCCCGGAGATCAATGCGATGAGCAGAATTGCATATTTCTTCATGAAAGAAAGGATGTATGTATGCCTGATTATTCTTTTTCCCTGACATACAGGATACCGTGCGGTTCCTTGTAGTTGGATTTGATTACGATGGTGTTTGATATCCGGTTGAACACCCGCAATTTTGCGCCCGGCATGGCAAGCCACCCGATCAGGCAATCCAGCGGTAGCAGGAACGCTTTTCCCAGGCTCTGGAGTGCGGCGGTCAGGTAATTGATCTTCGTGCCGTCACGGTTGACAACTTTTAAGTTCATCACCATTTTGCCGATGGACTGGCCCCTGAATCCTTCCATGACAGTCCAGTAGGCAAAGAAGAATACGGATTCAAAGCCGAGAGCAAAAAATTCCCAGTTCCCGTAATCCCAGATGAGCGGTAATTTCCAGAACGGATCGAAAATGCCCCGGATAATATTTAAAAAAAGGATGACGAGAATGATATCAACGAGCCATGCCCAGAACCGTGAACTCCATCTGGCCAGATAGATCGTCTTTTCCGGACCCGGTTTTATAAAGAACGGTTCTGGTGCCATATTTTCTTCAGACATTGTAAAAAATGTATTAGCACGATGAATGAATGAAGTTTGCTCCTTTTAGTCACTATGCATTTTTATAAAAAAAAAAGGTTTTTTGGGCTCTGTTGAAATCCTGGAGAGAAACAGGAAGTCGCTCCTGGAGGCTCTGTGCACATCGTGCTTTTAGCCCCCGCTGCCCGGGCATCCCCTGATATTGTGATAATCATCAGAAGGTTGATGAAAAATTCCGACAAAAAAGGGGGCAGGGCGATGCTCCCCTTAGGCTGTCTCCCCCTCTGGGGAGAGAGGGAGTTACCCTCCTGGCTGCCGCAGAAAATAAGCAAATTACAGGAAAAAGAGGATTTCAACAAAGCCGTTTTTTAAGATCCGACGAATCCCCTCAGGATTCTGATACAAAAAAATAATAATGGGAACGTGACGGGGTCAGTCACACCGGAGTTTCCCGGCTTTGCCGATGTCTTCTAACTCGTGTTCCTCAATAAGGATGGTGACGAGTTCCGGTGTGATCCCGGTGGTGCTGACCAGCGTTTCTGTAAATTCGCTGACGATTCTTCGCTTCTGATCTCTTGACAGGCCTTTTCTTGTTTTCAGGATTACGACAGGCATAGTATGATTCACCGTGGTTCCGGAAATATTTCGTGAAACAAGTATTTAGTATACAGGCATGAGGGTTTGCTGTCGGAATGTCGCCAGGTGCTACTCAGCTGCGGCTCTTTGCTGTTTTTAATGTATAATGCATGTACTAAGAGGATGATTAGGAGGGGAGTTTTCCCTAGTAACCCCTGCACGATAAACGCTCCCCCTCAAACGGGCGCCCCCTCAGGCGTGTTCGAATGCAGTTTTTTATGAGCGTGATTCTTTTAAAACACTACCCTGCCCGGCGGGAACCAAAACGAGGCGGCCGGGCAACCTCATCGGGAGTAGGAAACATCAGGAACGAAAGTTACTACCCTGTCTGACCAACACGAAATGACGATGAACCTCAGCGGTAACGGGGTAAACCCCTTAGATCTGGCGGAGTTTCTCCCCAAACCACGGAAGGAGGTCCTTTTTTCGCGACATCATATTCCCGAGCCGTACAGGCTGGTCAATTAGTTCCAGCCTGGTGAGCAGGGAACTCTCCGCAGCGATGTAGAGATCACTCCCGTTCTCAACAACGCACGTAAACATTCCCATGTAGATGTCCACTCCCTGCTGCACGCGCAGCCTGCTGAGTCCAATCTGGATCTCATCCCTGTGCGCCAGCGGGAACTCAAAAGAAGGGACCATCACCTGTGCGATGATTACTTTCTTTTCAAAAAGATCGTATCGTTTCGTATCCCGGACAAGGAGATCTTCTACCGTGATGTCACCGAGGTTCATCCCTTTCTCCAGCAGCATCGTTCCAAACGCGAACGGGTCGACACCGGCAATGGGTGCGAGATACCCGACTGCATCGTGGTCTTGCCGGGTGGTTGTGGACATCCTCAAAACGAGCGTGTCGGAAAGGATACCGGCAAGAAGCATACCTGCGATTCCGGCCGGGGGGGTGATGCCCGCATCCCGGTATTTTTCCGTGATGATGGTAGAGGTTGAGCCGACAGGATAATTTAAAAACTTTACCGGCTTTAACGTTGAGATTGCCCCGAGCCGGTGATGGTCGATAATCTCGATAATCTCTGCACTGTCGATTCCCTCAACAGCCTGGGTGAACTCGTTGTGGTCAACAAGGATGAGCGGTTTATGCACATCGGCAATGAGCGATGTCCTTGTTACGATGCCGAGGAGGGTCTCATCCTTCTCAACTATGCAGGCAGAACGGAACTTGGAACTGTACACAATCCGTTTTGCCTGCGCTATAGTATCGGAAAGTGAAAGCCGGGGGATATCTGTCTCCATTACCATGCGGGCGGGGAGCGAGAGGTTGATCATCATCCCGACACCGAATGCATCGAGGTCTGTTGTGAGGAGTGAAACTCCCTTCACCTGTGCCTGGCGGATTACCTCATCTCCCAGCGGCGCTTTATCCGCAATGATAATGGCGGCAATGCCGGACCCGATCACGGCGAGCTGCAGGGGTTCATTGTCGCCAACGACTGCAATATCTTTTTCTGTCAGTTTCTTTCTGGCAACCTCAGGAGTGTCAATCGCGATCACGACCCTGCCTTCGAGAGTTTCTGTTGCCCGTACCACTACACGGGCAGAGAGGATGCTGGCGAGGGTGTCGAGGGGAAGTGGTTTGATTGCAAGTTCACCGATCTTCTGCCGTTTGACGTATGCATGGGCCAGCCCGTGTTCACCCACCACACCGATAAGTTTTCCCTGCTCATCGGTGACCGGAACGTTCCGGATGCCGTGGGTTTCCATAAGCGCGGCAACATCTGCGAGAGGAACGTCCCGGGTCACGCTGATCCGCGCAATTTTGATGTCGGAGACGCGGGGTTCTACGTTCTCGATAAAGACCGGCGGTTTCATGCCGAATGCCTCGAGAGCAAAACATGTCTCCGCGTTCAGTTCCCCGCAGCGGGCGGCAAGGTACCTGCCCGGCTCTGTATGATTTTTAAAAGCCGCATACGCGATCACACTCGCAATGCAATCTGTATCCGGTTGCCGGTGACCGATAATCAAAACCTTATCCAGGACTACTCCCCCTGCCTGATATTCATCTGCACTAGTATTGCAGGGAGGTGATTATTTAATGTCGCGGCAGACCGGAAAGGACCCTGAACGGTTCGATTACTTTCATGCCCCGAAATATATATCTTTAAATGAAGGCGCCGATGTATACCTCACATCAGCATGAAAAATATCATCATCAAAGGCGCACGCCAGCATAACCTGAAAAATATCAGTGTCGAGATCCCGCGCGACAAGCTTGTCGTGATCACCGGTGTTTCAGGCTCCGGCAAATCCACCCTTGCGTTCGATACCCTCTACGCCGAAGGCCAGCGACGCTATGTCGAGTCACTCTCAACGTATGCCCGCCAGTTCCTCGGTCTTATGCACAAGCCGGACGTTGACAGCATTGAAGGTCTCTCCCCGGCAATCTCGATAGAGCAGAAGACCACTTCCAAAAATCCCCGGAGCACGGTCGGTACGACCACCGAAATCTACGATTATCTCCGTCTCCTCTTCGCCCGCATCGGCACACCCTATTGTCCCACGCACAATATCCCCATCGCTTCACAGACTCCCGACCGGATTGCAGACCAGATCGCCGCAGAACACCCCGGCATGGTCACTATCCTCTCCCCGGTTGTCCGCCAGAAGAAAGGCACCTACCAGCAGCTCCTCCGAGACCTGAACAAAGAGGGCTACGCACGCGTCCGGGTTAATAAAAAAATCATCCGCACCGATGAGGAGATCAACCTCGACCGGTACAAGATGCAGGACATCGAGATCGTGATCGACCGGCTGGAAACCACTGACCGATCACGGCTTACTGAAGCGGTGGAGAACGCCCTGAAGAAATCAGAAGGGCTGATTTACGTTGTTGACGAGGGGGAGAAGGAATCGACCTATTCTTCGCTCATGGCCTGCCCGGTCTGCGGGATTGCCTTTGAGGAACTCCAGCCCCGGATGTTCTCGTTCAACAGCCCGTTCGGCGCCTGTGAGGAGTGCCACGGGCTCGGCGTGAAGATGGAATTCGACCCCGACCTGATCATCCCGGACAAGAACCGCTGCATTGCAGACGGGGCCGTCGCCCCATACCGGAACCCGATGGACGGTTTCCGCGGGCAGTATCTTGCAACCGTTGCAAAATACTTCGGTTTCGATGTGCTCACACCAATCAAGGATCTCACGGAGGAGCAGTACAACGCCCTCGTGTACGGCTCTTCTGAACGGATGAAGTTCTCCATGAGTATGAAGAACGGGGATGCCCACTGGTCGCATACCGGCGAGTGGGAAGGAGTCCTCCCCCAGACAGCACGTCTCTATTCACAGACCCAGTCCGATTACCGCAAGCGTGAGCTTGAGGGGTATATGCGGGTGTCTGACTGCCCG
>DATKZP010000010.1:0-3307 GCA_035527915.1 Methanoregula sp.
CGACAGAACTGACATGGACACCCCATTCGATTGTCCGCTTGTCGATAATCTTCTGCAGTTCCTTATCGAGTTTCTCCCTCCCTTCCAGCATATCGGAAAGAAACGACTTGCCGATGACTTCCCGGAGTGCCGTCTGGGATGCCCAGCTGATAGCGGACCGGTAATCTTCAACTTCAAGCGCCGCCTTCTGGGAATCGAGTACCTTCCAGAAAAGCACCGCTTCAACGTCCACCGGCACGGTATCCTTGGTAAGGGTTTTTTCAGCCTTAAATGAGGTTGTGATAATCCGGTTATCAATCCAGTAAGCGATTTTCTCGATGACGGGTATGATAAAGAATACGCCGGGCCCTTTCAGTTCGGTAAACTTTCCAAGACGTAATACAACAACTCTCTCCCACTGGTCGGCAATTTTTACCGAAGCCGCAATGAATGCTGCTATGATGGTCCAGACAACCGCTGCCATAAGGTAGAGGGTTCCGCCATCAGCGGCAAGTCCTGTATAGAACAACCAGAGTGAGGGTATGAAAAGTATAACAAACACGATATAGGGCAAAGGGTGCTGTTGTGACATGACATTCCATCATACATGCTCAACAATAAAGATTTAGTTCGTGCATATCACAAGGTGCCAGGAACTCCCCGCATGACGGGTTACATTCGTGGTACACCGTTATTATCACAGGTAATGATTGTTCCCTGCGTACATTCCGGATACGGGGAACTGCCGTGCCCCCGGTAAAAACTTCATGAACGAGGCTTTCTTTGACAGTCTTCTTCCTTGTTCTTTCCGGTGATAACCCGGTACAAGAGCAATGAACACATCACCCGATGCTCTGCCATATAGCGAGCCCGAACTCAAGGGCAATCAGGATGATGATCACCCACTCGAGGAAATTTGAGTGCTGGATACGGACTTCATCAGACAACATCGAATAGTTTTCCCGGATCACGTCGATCTTCCGGGTCACACTTTCACTCCACTGCCTGCTCCGGAGCACTTTTAAGGCTGTTGCATACACGCGGGCGTAATAGATATCCTCGGTGACTTTGATCAGGTTGTCAACTTTTTCGATAACTTCCGATATCTCGGCATAGGTCTCCATCTGCTTTGCCATGATTGCATGGTACTGGCGACCCCGGCGAAACTGTGAGAGCCTGTCGGCATGCTCAATATCATCATACATCTTCTCCATCTCACGGGTCAGTTCCCGGTCATAGTACCGCAGCTCAAGCACCTGCACATTGGCAAATTCTATGAGGTCAATCAGGTCAGTCGGAGTTTCCGGGTTGCAGAGAAGGGCCGAATCCCAGGAGAGTATCGCAAGATCATCTGTAGTATAACTGAGCGAATTTTTGATGATCTCATCGCGCATCTGGGGTGAAGTGCTGGTCTTTTCCCCGATTAAAAGGGGAACCGGATCGATCGAATCATCCCTGTGTTCCGTCACGTAGACCGTGTAGTCCTCAAAGAAATCAGGGTCAATCGAGAAGTTTTTGATATGCGGTCTGACGATCTCCCCGAGCGTCTTTAAATACTGGACATAGAATTCCGATAATCCTTCCTGGCCGGCAAACAAAAACGCGATCTCTTCGAGCGTGGAATAATGTGCATCCCTGTTTTCATGGATGAAACAGAAACTGATTGCCCCGATATCATAGACACGGGCAACCACCATGAACTCAAACGGTCTGCCATCCCGCTCCACCCGTATCGGGTGCATCTGGATCATAAGCGGGGGGTCCTCGATCATGATGGACTTTTGCTTGACCCGCACAAAACTTGTTCTTGCCGTAAAGTAACTCTGGGCGAGAGCTTTTTCCAGCCAGTCGAGATCCAGCTCCCTGCCGATATCATAAATCCGGTAAAACCGAAGTGTTATCACGCTACTCTCCTGTCAGGGTACGTCTTTTATGGAGCAGGATTGTCGTTGATGACGGATAATCATTTTCCCCGTTACCCGGTTTTTTTAAAAAAAGCTCAGATTAAGTATTACGACACCGTACCATGAGATTAGTATTCTATGAGTCAGCCTGCCACGCAAGGCGAGGAAGTAAACCAGGATCCGGAAAAATCCCTGCCCAGCTGCAGCGTTCTTCCTGACAATACCAGCATTATCAGGATTGACCACCTGACAAAGATCTTTTACGAGAAGAACCGGAGCGTAACTGCGGTCGACGACATCACCTTAGAGGTCAGGAGGGGAGAGATCTTTGGCCTTTTGGGTCCTAACGGCGCAGGAAAGAGCACCCTTATCCGCGTGCTGACTACCCTGCTGCGCCCGACAAGCGGCACGGCCTGCGTTGATACCTATGATATTATCCGCGATCCTGAAAAGATCCGGAGCATCATCGGGGTCTGCCCGCAGAACAGCACGCTTGATGTCGAACTTACCGCGTATGACAACCTTGAATTTTACGGGAAACTCGTAAACGTCGACGACCGCACACTGGACAAACGGATATGGGAACTTCTCGAGATGACAGAACTGACCGACCGTGCCCATATGAAGGTTCAGACGTTATCCGGGGGCATGAGACGGAAACTTGAGATTGTCCGTGCATTTATTCATCACCCGCTCATCCTGTTTCTCGATGAGCCGACCATCGGCCTTGACCCGGAGGCCCGGCATGAAGTCTGGCAGCAGATTGCAAAGCTGAATGAGGAAAAGACGACCATCATCCTGACCACGCACTATATGGACGAGGCAGAAAAACTCTGTAACCGCATCGCCTTTGTGGATAAAGGGCGGCTTATTGCGCTGGACGTGCTGGAAAACCTAAAACAATTAATTCCTGCCGGTGACCTGATTGAAATTGGTTTTGATACCTTTGATGAGAGACTGCTCCCGGTGTTACGACAAAATACCCTTATCAATTCGGTGGGGGTCAAGGAACAAAAACTCATCATCTCTGCAAAAAACGGGAGTAAATTATTACCTGAAATTGTGGCTGTCTTTGAAAAATTTTCAACGCCCATGTCGTCCATATCGATACGGTCACCTTCACTGGAAGATGTTTTCATCCACCTCACCGGTAAAAAACTGGATGATGGCACAAACCATGAGGCAAAACCTGCACGCGGGGGGCGGCCGTTATGATCCGGGGCGCGGTCGCGATCTTCAAACGGGATTTCAAGAAATTCCTCAGTAACCCGTTTGTTGTCATAATGACCCTGATGATGCCCATCATGTACCTGGTAATTTTTGGCAATGCAATGGGCGGAACCATCAGTCATATTCCTGTCGGGGTTGTCCAGGAAGTGCCCCCCTACGAAGATACCCCGCTTTTTTCCCAGGCGGCAGTAGCG
>DATKZP010000011.1:0-3662 GCA_035527915.1 Methanoregula sp.
GGAATAATGGACCCGGCAACGCTACGAACATCACCGTAGCAGAAGATGTATCAGGTCTCATTGGGCTGCAGGACATAAATGCCGTAGCTTCTCTCGGTGAGTATGACACAACCACGAACCTCTGGAATATCTCAGAACTTGAGAATGCCACGTTTGCAACTCTCACCCTCACTACAAACTTCAGTACTTCCGGGGACAAGATAAACAAGGTCAATATCACAGATCTTGACGAAACCGATCCTTACAATACTGACAATTCCGCACAAGAGACGGTATATATCAACGTAGAAGAGATTACACCACCGCAAGAACCAACAGCCGATCTCAGCATCTCAAAAATAGTGAGCTCCACCGGACCGTATGACCTCGATGACGAAGTAACATGGGTTGTAACGCTGTGGAATAACGGACCCGATAATGCCACAAATATTACCGTAGCAGAAGATCTGGCAGGTCTCACCGGGCTGCAAGACTTAACTGCCGTAGCTTCTCTTGGTGACTACAATTCCACCACAAACCTCTGGAATATCACAGAGCTTGAAAATGCCACTTCTGCTAACCTCACGATAATAACCGTCTTTGATACTGAAGGGACACAAACAAATAATGTAGATATCCTTCATCTCGATCAGACGAATCATGAAAACAGGCATGCTGATGCAACAGTTGTTATTAACAATGCAGCAGCGGTCATACCCGATCAACCATTATCAGTAAACCTCACCATCAGGCCAACCACCCTGAATCTCAAAAGCAACGGGGTATTCACCGTATATGTAACCCTGGCAGGCTTTGCAGAAATGGCCCCTGATGGGAACAGCAACAAGCCCCGCATCGATTATGCCAGCAGCTCCCTGACCTGCAGTGAAGCTGAAATGATCAGAGCGTCAGTTTCAAACAAAGATGGCGGAACCCTTATCGCAAAATTCCACCGGCAGGACCTCGAAAATGTTACCGCAGGAAATGGGGTGCAGATTAATTGTTCGGGTACCCTGTCTGTAAACGGTGAGACCATCAATGTCGAAGGCAGCGATACTATCCGGGTAATCGGGGAAAAAAGCGAGTTTGATAAAATCTTTTCACGGCTCTGGAAATTCCTGGGTATTTCAAAAGATGACGTTGAAATCACTGAAGAAGAAGACGGTAATGTTACTCTCATGATTTCTTTAAACCCTGACGATTTTAAGAATTTTGGTCAGGTAAAAAAGACGCTTAAAGCCCAGGACACTGAATCAGCCGCAGAGGCCGATAACGAAACTGAACTATCTGATGAGACCCTTATCGTAAAAGAGAAAGGGAAGCCTTCAAAAAATAACGGTAATACTAACCAGATCAAAGTAAACAATGCCAATATTAAATCTCAAAAGGGTAATAACAGCGCAAATGAACGCGATGATGAATCAGCCGGGAAGTCAAACGGGAAAAATAAATAAAAAGATTCCGGACCTCCCTGCTTTCCCTCTTTTTATAATAACATCTCGAAATGTCGAGAATTTTTTTAAAATAATCTTATCACACCCACAGGATACAATCGGACGAGCCTGATTATTTTAGAGAGAGAAACTTGACATAAAAAAAATGCCACGTGTCTATTAACGGGGTATTTCTATTTTCGTACCGTGTGCCAGAATGTGTACTGATTGCGGGCAGTTCAAAAAAGACAATCAGCAGGATACAAAAATACCAGACAATGCGAGATCTGCCAGCAGAACGCGAATATGACGGTTATGACTTTTTTAATTATCGCATCTGGTATTGTAGACAGACCCCCCCATAATAGCATCCTTTCAACGGGTTATGTTCTCACATGAATTTTAATCCAGGTATAAGCCTCTTTTGAAAAAAAACACAATTAATTGGAGTGGATCTGGTTTTGACGGTCTTCCACTATAGAAATAATATTTCTCAACATGTTGTTGATCTCTGGATCGTTAAGGAGTAAATCGCGCTCAATTTCTTTGTCTGTGGTTAATGTATCTATCATCATTCAACTCCATTACGTGCCTTTGCAATTATGTCAATCACAATAGCATACTATCCTCCTTAATCGAGTGCCAGTTTCATAAATAAAAAATGATGTGATACGGTTAGTTATATCAAAAACGATACAATTTCATAAATAACAGAAAACAGCGCAATTCTGGACCGTTAACCTCTGCAATCGTAGTACCCGATCCTATGGCGTTGCTGTCCGGAGTGCCGGGTAATGCTGCAAGATTGTTTATGGGGGAGTCACAAATTGAATCCACGTCAATGGTTCATGAATTGCATCATTAAAAATCGAGTTTTAATTTTTGATGATGAAACGTTAAAAAACTCTTATATCACGTGCCGGATACTTCACACAGGAATAATCTGATCCGGGAACCGTACGGTATTTTCATCGGATTGTACCAGGGTTTGTAATGTCAGTGTTTCCCCTATGCATTTGCTTGCAAACACACCACAATCAGCATTAATAGTGATAGGCTCGGTTATTGTTTGTCCTCCTGCAATATCACCAACACACCGGTTGAGGGTCGGGGCCCCGTTCAGGAAAATGATTTCATTCCTGCTGTTGTGCATACTCACCGTGATACATACATTGTGAGCTGTCATATATCCGGAATTGGTCAGCATTGCATCCAGCTGACGGCAGGTAAACCCACAGCTTTCCGGGACTCCTGACTGGAGGATGAAATCTACCGGTTCTGCCAATGTTACCTGTATTGCAGGCGTCTCATTGATCATCTGCGTAACGGCCGGGAGGACCGTATTTGAGACGTTTGTGGTTTGTGCAGAAGATTCTCCCTTTTCAGGTTGCGTGAAATCATGTATGACCGCGGGTTGGGCAGTTCCCTTATCCGCTGATGACAGGGCAATAACAAACACTGCAATAACTGCGATGAGGAATAACGCAATGGCAATGCCAGCGACAATCAAAGTCTTTTTTTCCAATAGTAAAGGCCCGGGTTTTTCCTGTTCTTTTCCCGGATCCTTTGATCCATCCTCTGTCACATTGCTGTCCTCCATGATGAATTACCTACCCTGGGTATTAAAAGAATAATAATATGGAAGGATAACCGCCAAATACACCCTCCCCAATTCAAACATGCTGCCATTTTTTCTCTTACAATAAAGGGTATTACCATCAGGATGACGTTCATGCATATTTTCTGCTGAATACCAAATGAGCATTATCATTCAAGATTATCCGGCAGCAGCTTATAACATCTGATTTTGAAATTTTTTTATCTGAGGCACCAGATCTGTGGCCAGTCCCCTGGAAATCTAAATTAGGATTTTTACCTGAAGGGCAAGACAGATATTGTATAAGGTATAGGTGAAATTATGGATCCTGTGAAAATCCCCAAGATGTCAAAAGCAGAGTACGACTCCCTGATCAAACGCCAGTATGTATCACGGATTGCTTTTGGTACATGCGAGCATCCCTATATCGCCCCATTCATGTATGTATTCGACGGAAAATACATCTATTTCCTTTCCACAAAATATGGCAGGAAGATCGAGTATTTTAAAAGCAACCCGAAGGTCTCTGTGGAGATTGAGGAATATGCTCCTGACCTTTCCGCCTTTACGTTTGTGAGTCTTCAGGGTTTGTTGGAAGAGGTGAAGGATCCCTCGCAGAAAAAGAAGGTACGGGAACAGTTTGTCGGTATGAT
>DATKZP010000012.1:0-4290 GCA_035527915.1 Methanoregula sp.
AACACCAAGGTATAAAAGGCGGTAATGGGGAAAGGGAGCATGTTTTTTATGATACTGGTCGATCAACGTGGAGAAGGACAGAAGGCTGTCGACGATCTTCTTTCCTAAATGGAGGTATAGTCCAATTCCCCCGGAACGAAATGCTCTCCAGATAGTAACTCCAGAGTAAACGGAAGGCAGCCAGACGGCGACCCCTTCAACTGAGGGGGAGGTTGTATACACGTCGCCATAGTTCATCGCATAGCGAAGATAAAATTCAAAGAGATAGTGTGACAGCATTTTTCTTGCGGTTCTTTCCGGAAAAATGTGTGTTATTTTGGGGTCATCACAAAACGCCCGGGTGAGCATTGCACCTGCCTGTGAAACCTGCTGGTCTGAAAGCCGTATAATAGTTCCGTCAAGATCTGCCATTACCCCTCGTCCGTGTGTATATGATTTTTGGTTTTATGAAATTTTCCCTGACCGTGAATGAGGATTGATAGTGTACCGGACCGGAACAATAACCAATCAGCGACAGAGGGGAGTCCGGTATGGCGGTGCAGCCGTGGGCCGGTGAGTGTTCGCCGTTTGGCCTGGTGCCCAGAGGACGGGCTTTAGCAATCGTGTGATGATAGTTAACTAAAAAAGCGAGAGAAAAAGGGGGGATGCCGTACGAGACCAGCCAGGGTCACTGTGCTGTTTTTTAAAAAGCAGGTCTGTTTCGATAATATTTTCTCTTAATCAGCTGCACATCAATCATCGGAACGTTACTATCATGTCAGCAATTCATCCTGTCCTCATCATCGTCATCGCAGCAGTGATCCTCGCTGCCGGCTGTACGCAGCCTGCAATGGAGCAGCAACCGGCACCTGCGACCGCATCAGTGAATATGACCGTCCCGTTTGCGCCCATCCCGGTCCCGAGCGAGGATGGTATCAACCTTGCCTACGAACTTGAACTCATGCCGGCAGGAGAACCGATGCCCGCAGTGGAAAAAGTCGAGGTCATCGATCCAGCCACCGGAAAGATCCTCTATACCGCAGATGGCGAACTGCTGGCTGCCCTGTACCACCCGGCATCTGTCCCGCCGCCAACGGCATCCGAGCTCCGGAACGGTACGGGAAAACTTCCCCTGCCCCGGGTATCGCTCTGGCTGGTGGTCAGCCCTGATGCCGTACCGGACCGGCTTATCCACCGCCTCACCCTGAACCGGACTGCTGCCGGACTGCCCCCCGTAACGATAACCGGTGCAGAAGTTGCAGTACGCAGGCACATTGCACCGGTGGTCGTCGGTTCTCCCATGCACGGCCCGGGATGGCTTGCCATGGAGACAACATCTCCCATGACCCACCATTTCAGGGCGCAGATCACCTTGAACGGGGTAACCCGTGTCCCCCAGCGGTATGCACAGGACTGGATCCTCATAGACCCGGTGAGCGGCCAGGCAGCAGCCGGGAATGCTTCACTTGCCAGAAACTATTACGGGTTTGGTAAGGAGATCTATGCGGTTGCTGACGGGACGGTTATGGAAGCCGGAGACGGCCTTCCGGATATTGAGACAATCTACTCTGCCCCGCCATCGACGATTGAAACCCTGGCCGGGAATTACGTCATTGTTGATATCGGGAATACAAAATATGCCTGCTATGCCCACATGGTCAACGGGTCGGTCCGGGTGAAGGCCGGCGATATTGTCAAAGAAGGACAGGTGCTCGGCCTGATGGGCAACAGCGGAAACTCTGATCTCCCGCACCTCCATTTCCAGGTCGTGACGGACACCCCCTCCTTTTTAGGTGCCGAGGGCTATCCCCACCTGTACCGCACATTCGGTATGGAAGGAAAGGTCAACGAGACCCTTGCAGGGGAGCAATTTTCGTTATATTCCAATGACCAGGTATGGTCGGAATTTGGCAATTTTGTCACGTTCTTCCCACCGGTCCCCCAGGAAGACAGGCTTGTTGAGAACAATGTTGTTGTCCGGTTACCCTGAATTCCCTTTTTGTTTTTTTCGTCAGGGAATCGTTAAGAGATTTCTCTGCCGGGCTCTCCTTTGTCTGTTGAGCATAGTGATGCTGACGCGGGCGTCCCGGCTGGCTGAATAGAGAGATTGGACTTACCTCAGGTGAGTACAAAAGAGGTTCTAAAAAAAAATTTCAAGAAGGTGTCTTATCCCTTCCCCTCATCTCCTGATACATTCGGGCACGACGTGACACAGAGGCTGCACCGGATCGTTGCCGTCCGGGCGATCCACGGTGCAAGTGGGGCGATGCATTTCAACAACAGCGTTCGTTTCAGCATCCTCTTTACCGCTGGGACCATGACAGGAGGGACCCCGGCACTCACAGTCCGGCACCGGAACGCATCGACACCTTCCGGCCCCAGTGCTCCCCCCGGGCATACTTTGATGCAGCGTCCGCATCCTGTGCAGGCCGGGGGTCATATCGTTGACGTCATGGAGAGGGGGACCGTGACATCACTTGAGGGTTACAACGCGGTCATTATCGGGGCACCGATGTACATGGGGAAGATGATCGATACGGTGAAATTCGTTACGCGCCTCCGTGACGGACTGATGAAACTACCGGTTGCCGGGTTTATCGTCAGCCTTGCACCGGTCTCAAAGGACCCGGTCCATATGGAAAATTCACAAAAGGCACTCCATGCATCCCATCACCCGCTGCTGCCGGAAGCAGAAACCGTATTTGCCGGCAGTCTGGATCCAAAAAACCTCTCGTGGTTCCAGAGATGGATGACAAAATCAGTAAAGTCCCCGGTCGGTGACTTCCGTGACTGGGATGCGATTGCCGCATGGGCAAAGGAACTGCCCGGGAAGATGGACTTGTGAGCTGGGTCTGATCCCGGAAATACGGGTACAATGTGCCGGAAGTGCCGGATGATGAGAAACGATCAGCTGGAAAGTCTGATTGATAATAGACACGTTGAAAGAGGAAGATATTTCGTGATTGTCCTCAACTAAAAACCTATGGCGGAGTTAGACAACTTTTTCTTTCAAATAAATTCCTGGTCCTTCACCAAACACCGGGTCTGGAACCGGTGCCAGCGCCAGTACTATTTTGAATACATCGCCCCGTATGTCAAATCCGCACCAATCGTTGATCCCGAAAAAATCCGGTGGCTCAAAAACTTCACATCCAAATTTGTCGTCCAGGGCCAGCTCATTCATGATATCATCAATAAGCAGATCCAGCTCCACTGCGAGAACAAGCCGATGAGCCTGACCGATGCAATACATGCGTTTTCGAAAAAAGTCTCGCTCTACAAAAATGTAGGTGGCGAGACCTTTACCGAATACCACAACGGTGAGAAGATCGCTGATTCATTTTTTTTAGCCATTGACGCGAACGGAAAGGTGTGCCTGCAAACTTTTTTCGGCAAATGGCCGGGCTACCAGAACCGGGAATGCCTGCGGCACGAGGAGTTTGATCATTTCAGTATCGGCGATGTCGGTGTAACGGTCAAAGTGGATTTTATTGGAAAACTGCCGGACGGCATGCTCGTCCTCACCGACTGGAAGACCGGCAGGGACGATGACGAATACGAGACAGAACTCCAGATGGCGGCATATGTGCTATGGGCAAAGGAGTATTACACAATGAGTGCCGATGAGATCAGGACTGAACTCGTCTTCTTAAAGACCGGCGCAACGAAGCCCTATGCTTTCTTCGAGGAGCAGTTATGCGAGGTGCAGGAGATGATCCCCCGGGAATTTGCGTCTATGAACGCGAGTTATGAATACGGGGATTTCCCGGCGAGGCCTTCGCAACGCGAGTGTATGAGTTGCCGGTTTGCGGAGGTTTGTCCGGAAGCGGCGGTCGTCAGAAAGTAAGAATGTCTGGGGTGAAGGCTGCGAACTGCAACAGGAAAAAAGATGACGAAAGACCGATTGAACCGGTCTTTCTTATTATGATATCCTTATTCGATAACGCCCCTCTTTCGTAATTCAAAATAACATCTTGCACATGCTTCCACATCAGCACTTGCATTATGACTATCCGTAAATTCCGTTTCGAACAACTGTAAATGCAATTGATTCAGCTTCGGCCATTTATATCCCCTGCCAGAAGGTGAAGGAAGTTTACAATAGGACACAATTTTTGGTGTTTTCATTGTGCAGAATTTTTGTTTATTGAGGAGATCCGTTTCCAGTTTGCACCGCATGAATTCAGTATTTACTATTGGCAGATCAAAATCGGCATTATGGGCAATGATTGTCGCAGCCTTTTCCACATCGGTGTTAAATTGCGGGAGCACTTTATGCAACGATACTCCTTCTTTTTTTGCCCGGTCCGT
>DATKZP010000013.1:0-9061 GCA_035527915.1 Methanoregula sp.
TTTTTTCACTCCAGCATCTACATTATACGATAGGACGCATCTCATGAAACTCGCCATTGACGAGACCCGGTGCAAGGGTTGTAACCTCTGTACGAAGGTCTGCCCGTATAAAATTTTTAAGGAAGGAAAAAAAGCCAACCGCCGGGGCATGATAATCCCTGAACTCGATCGTCCTGAACGGTGCGCAAACTGCCGGCTCCGGTACCTCTACGGTCGCACGCTCTGTGGTGTCTGCCAGCTTACCTGTCCTGACCAGGCAATCAACTGGATAGAAGAACTACCCTACGAACCAAAAAAGGTGGCGATTGAATATTGACACGAATTGAGTTCTGGCAGGGCAACACTGCCTGTGCTGAGGGGGCACTTGCTGCAGGTTGCCGTTTTTTCGGGGGATACCCGATCACACCCTCGACGGAAGTAGCCGAACATATGGCAGTAAAACTCCCGAAAAATAAGGGTGTTTTTATCCAGATGGAAGACGAGATCGCCAGCATAGCTTCGGTAATCGGTGCATCATGGACCGGTGCACGGGCGATGACGTCGACCAGTGGTCCCGGTTTTTCCCTGATGATGGAGAACATAGGGTATGCGGCGATGACCGAAACCCCCTGTGTGATCGTGAACGTGCAACGGGGCGGTCCTTCTACCGGCCAGCCAACCATGGGGGCCCAGGGGGATATGATGCAGTGCCGGTTTGGCTCACACGGGGACTACTCGGTCATTGCGTTGTGCCCCGCGAGTGTCCAGGAAATGTACGATCTCACTGCCAAAGCATTCAATCTCGCGGACAAGTACCGGGTGCCGGTATTCCTCATGGCGGATGAGGTTGTCGGGCACATGCGGGAGAAGATTATAATTCCGGATTCTGTCGCTTACGTACCGCGAAAGGAACTGGTCAGGGGAACGTTGCCGTTCAAGGCAGATAACGACCTCATCCCGGGATTTCCGCAGTTTGGCAAAGGCTACGGGGTTCATGTAACCGGCCTTACCCATGATGAACGGGGATACCCGTCTGTTACGAACCCAAAGCTGCATGAGACACTTGTCAGGAGACTTGTGGACAAGATAGAATCAGCCCGGCATGAGATCGCGGATTATGATATTCTCAACCCGGGTGCTGAACAGGTCTTCATCGCATACGGTGCGCCTGTCCGTTCCGTGCAGCAGCTGATACACGATCATCCCGACAAAAACATCGGGTTCCTGCGGCTCAGGACTGTCTGGCCATTTGCCGAGCACGCACTGGGGAAATTCAAAAACGTCCGGCGTTTTCTCGTGCCTGAAATGAACCTGGGGCAGATCGCCCGTGAGATTGAGCGACATGTGAACGTACCGGTCAAGTCCCTCCCGAAACTGGGCGGTGATCTGCCCACTCCTGCAGAACTGTTAGCAGCACTGGAGGCGCACCAATGAGTTTTGAAGACTGGTACCGCAAGGATCGTCTCCCGCATATCTTCTGTGCCGGATGCGGTAACGGTACAATTATCAACTGCACGCTTGCTGCAATTGAACAGATGGCATGGAAGAAGGAGGAAACGGTCTTTGTCTCCGGCATAGGGTGTTCTTCACGGGCATCAGGCTATATTGTTACCGACTCGCTCCATACCACGCACGGGCGTGCAATTGCCTTTGCAACCGGGGTGAAACTGGCAAACCCCAATCTCAACGTCGTAGTTTTCACGGGTGATGGCGACCTTGCGGCGATCGGGGGCAACCATTTCATTCATGGATGCCGGCGGAACATTGACCTTACCGTGGTCTGCATGAACAACCAGATTTACGGGATGACCGGGGGGCAGGGCAGCCCGACAACGCCGCTGGGATGCCTTTCCTCCACCACCCCGTATGGTTGTGCAGAAACACCGTTTGACCTCTGTGAGCTTGCCATTGCAGCAGGGGCCAACTATGTTTCACGCTGGACTTCCTACCATGTAAAAGAGCTTGAAAAAGCCGTGCATGCCGGCTTGCAGACCCCGGGTTTTTCATTCATCGAGGTGCTGGTGCAGTGCCCGACCGCGTTTGGACGCAGGAACAAGTTCAAACAGGTGGCTGATCAGGTAGACTATATGCGCACGCACACGATGCTCAAAGCGAAACGCGACCGGATGATTGAGCAGGGCGAGCATATCCCCAAGGATATGTTTGTTGTCGGGGAACTCGCCCGCAGGAAACGTCCTGTACTGGGGGCAAAACCATGAGGCACGAGGTGCGGTTCAGCGGATTTGGCGGGCAGGGGATCATCCTTTCTGCAGTAATTCTGGGAAGGGCAGCCGTCATGCACGATAACAAGTTTGCCGTCCAGACACAGGTCTATGGACCCGAAGCGAGAGGAGGGGCTTCGATGAGCGCGGTAATTATCGATGATGCACCTATCCTGTATCCCAAGGTTGCGATCCCGGATATCTATGTGATCATGTCCCAGGAAGGTTTCGAGAAGTATGGTGCAGGCGCAGACGAAAAAGCGGTGATGCTGGTCGATTCAACGCTCGTCTACTCCCGCCCGACGTGCAGGTGCATCGAGATCCCGGCAACCCGGGAAGCAAAACAGAGCCTGGGCCGCGAAATCGTGGCAAATATCGTGATGCTGGGGGCGCTGGTCGCTTCAACGCATGTCGTAAGCATAGCGGCACTGGAAAAAGCAATTCTCGATTCTGTGCCCAAGGGCACCGAGGCACTCAACCAGAAAGCAATGAAAAAAGGTATTGAACTTGCCGCAGGGAGCACACATCCATGAAATTGCGCGAATACGAGGCAAAAAAGGTGATCCGGGAGTACGGGATACCTGTCCCGGCAGGATTTCTCATCAGGTCCGCAGACGAACTTCCGGCACATCTCAATGAACTGGGAGATAACATTGTACTGAAAGCCCAGGTGGATGTTGGCGGGCGGGGAAAAGCCGGCGGTATTTTAATGGCTGATACAAAGAACGCTGTCGCCACCGCCCGGGACCTGTTTGGAAAAGAGATCAAAGGGCTTCCTGTCCGTGAGATTCTTGCCGAGCAGCGGCTTGACATCCGGCACGAGTATTATCTCTCCATCACGGTTGACCGCTCAAGCAAGCAGCCGCTGATCCTCTTTACTGAGGCGGGTGGTGTGGATATTGAGATCACGGCAAAGGAGCACCCTGAAGCGATCCACAAGGTGATCGCAAACCCCCTGATGCGGGATATCCCGCCGTTCATGATACGGGAACTGGTGGGAACTGCGCCAAAGGAGATCGGTCCCGTCATCAGCAAGCTCTACCGCGTGTTTTTAGAAAAGGACGCACTGCTTGCCGAGATCAACCCGCTTGTTACCACGCCGGAAGGTGTGTATGCTGCCGATGCAAAACTCATCGTTGATGACAATGCTCTCGGGCGGCAGGGATTTACAATCAACCGCGACCTCACCGAGCGGGAACGTGAGGCGGAGAAGCATGGGTTCTCGTATGTCGAGCTGAACGGTACGATCGGGGTGATCGGCAATGGCGCAGGGCTCACGATGTCCACGCTCGATCTCATCGGGTTCTATGGTGGCAGAGCAGCAAATTTTCTTGATGTTGGCGGCGGTGCCGAAAGTGAGCGGGTGATGCACGCGGTCCGGCTGGTTGGCAGTGTGCCATCAGTAAAAGTGATTGTCGTGAACCTGCTGGGCGGTATCACGAAATGCGATGAGGTGGCAAAGGGAATCATCGCGGCAGCCATCCCCCAGAAAGTGATCGTCCGGCTTGCCGGCACCAATGAGGCGGAAGGCAGGGCGATGCTCGCGGAAAAAGGTTACGAGATGCTGGATACCATGGACCTTGTAGTCAAGAAGGCCGTGGAGGTGGCGGCATGATCTACGGGGATAAGAAGACCGGCGTACTTGTGCAGGGAGCGACGGGAAAACAGGGCGGGTTCCATATCGGGCTGATGAATGCGTATGCAAAACAGGTCGGTGGCAGGGGTGTCGTGGCCGGTGTGACACCCGGAAAAGGGGGCAAAGAGGTCCACGGTGTCCCGGTCTACAACACCGTCAGGGAAGCCATGCGGGACCACGATATTTCCGCAAGCGTCATTTTTGTACCCGCTGCTGCTGCAGCTGACTCGATCATGGAGGAGGCAAATGCCGGTATCCAGACGATTGTAGCGATCACCGAGCACATCCCGGTGCACGACACGATGAAGGCGATTGCCTATGCAAAAATGGAGGGCTGCAGCGTGATTGGTCCCAACTGCCCCGGGCTCCTCTCGCCCGGAGAGGTGAAGATGGGGATCATGCCCGACGGGCTCTTCTCTCCCGGCAATGTCGGGGTAATTTCCCGGAGCGGGACACTCACGTACGAAGTGGTGGACGAGCTCACCCGCGCCGGTATCGGGCAGAGCACGGTTATCGGGATCGGTGGCGACCCGGTGATTGGCCAGACATTTGTTGATGTGCTGGAGCGGTTCGGGAACGATCCGCAGACAAAGGCGGTTGTCTTGATCGGTGAAGTAGGCGGCAACCTTGAAGAGGAAGGAGCGAAGTCCACCGATCTTCCCATCGTTTCCTATATTGCCGGTATCTCTGCGCCTCCCGACAAACGCATGGGTCATGCCGGTGCAATCGTTGAAGGTGGCGAGGGCGATGCACGCTCAAAGATCGCCCGACTCAAAAAGATGGGTGTACCGGTTGCATCCCGCCCGTCGGAGATTCCGCAGATGGTGCGGAACCTGTTCAAAGATCACTGTTGATTAAAAAATTTCTTTTTTTATGAAAAATCCGCAATTATCCTGCTATCTCTATTCCCATCTCGTTTCGCCGCAGGAAGCCGGGTGTCCAGGGTGCATTGTACCGCATCAGCATCGGCTGACCCAGGGTTGCGATTCCGGCTTTTTTCAGGCCTTCCAGCAATCGTGACGTTACGTCATTCACATCTTCGCGTCCGGCATACCCCTTGAAACGTATGACCGCGATCTCCCGTGAAGGCAGTGAGGTGATCTTCACCCTTTGATCAAGGGGAACCGGCATCTCCTCTTTTTCTTTTCCTCGTGGCATCACAAACGACATCGACTGCTCATCGGAAATAACAGGGGAAGTCATGGGGATCTGAGCTGACGTTATTACCGGAGCAGTCATGGGAATTTGTCCCTTTGCGTGATTGTTGCCGGTAATATAGGCAAAGAGCAGGTTAAATCCGCTGTCATTTCCCGGACTCGTAACGGTAGCAAGTACCAAATCAGGGTATTTCCGTAACTCTATCTCCCCGATCTGTTCGGTTATTTCGTAGGCAACAGTTTCGGTCATAGGTTCACATCCTCTCCCGCTGTTGGTATATCCCTGAGGAACCTGATGGATTTTTCGGTCATCAGACAACTCTGTTCATTCCAGGGATCGCCCGAACGCACTGATGCGTGCGATAACCTGTGGCATGTTTTTGATACGCATTTCATCTTATCCATTGTTTCCATTCGTTTATGGCTGATTGACATTTTGTGTTCCTGAAAAAACTGATGCAGAAGTTAAATTCCGCTTTCCCTCCTGGAAATCCACAAACTGATCTTTGCAAGGTAATTCTTTATCCCTCCAGCGTGACAACCGATAAAGAACAATATACAAAATGTCAGCTACACAGTTCTTTCCCCTGCCCCCTGAAATGTTCGCACTGGCCTGCGAAACGGTCAGCAGGCGCGTTTCGCGACTGCCCTTTTTAAGAAGCGGTGTTCTGGTCACGGGTGAATTACTCGGTGTTGCCATGGAATGCCTGAACGCTGAATTCAATAAAACCCTTGCACTCCGGACACCGCAAAATGCTGCTGACAAGCCTCAGGACGGGCTCGACCGGTGTATTGAAGAGCGCCTGAGGATTCCGGGAAAAACTGCCGTTCCGGTGGTTGTCGATGTGCTGTGCAGTGCTGGCATCGCAGAAACAACTGAAATCACGGACAGGCTTTCTCACCGGACCAAAAAAGGAATCCGGCTCCTTGCCCCGTGGACCTGGCATGCCGCTTCAGCAATGACACCGGCTGCCAGGTTCCTCGCATCGGAAAATGAAGGCACGTCTTCCCCGCTATCATGGATGAGCATGTGCCCGGTATGCCGCACCGGGATTTTAAACCGGGTTGTTGGAAAACAACTGTTCGGCATTCCCCACACGGATTTCTATATCGAGTGTACCTGCTGCGGTGCAAAATTTATTCCCGTAGGCGCACAGTTCCGGCTGGTATCCATTGCCACCGTCCGTGACCCTCTCTGGAGAAAACACCTCGACCAGACGTTCCCTGCAGAGACGTGGGCAGCTCTTGCGCGGGGAACCAGCCCGGGTGGAAAAGCGTTCTTGTACCCAACGGAAAAAACAATGGAAAAAAAACCAGCCAGCCCGTCCCAAAAATTTCCTGTCGGAGGGCTCACGCAGATGAAAGATGGATCCCTGGTTGTGCCTTTCAAAGAAAAGACCCTTTATTTTAAACCGGTAAAACTGAATTTTTCCGGGGGGATAAAAGAGGACCTCTTCGCCCGGGTTCAGACACCTCTCCAGGAGATTTTAAACAATCCAGTATTCAGCCACCTGCTCTCTTTGGTGAATGCGAAGTACTCCAACTACCTGCCGATGAAATCAGGGCTCTTTTTAGGCCAGCTCAAAGAACGGCATGACCCCTTCTACCGGGAATTCCTCAATGTCTACGGCGATGAAAAGTACGGTATTTTCCGGCTGGAGGAATCAAATGAGGGGAGCAAAAAAGGGGTATTGATCATTGTTGTCAACAGGGGAATTTACCATGTTGTTAACTGCCCGGATACATTCCGCGTTATAATCAACGACACGTTTGGCAGAATTTCTTCCGATGACTGTCTCCTTAGTGGTGACAGCACACGCTGCCGGATTAATGCACTTCTCTGCAACAGAAGAAACGATGCGCGAATCTATACTCACCCGGTTGAAAAGGAAGATGAGCGGACACATATCACTGAAATATTGAAAGGGTCCATTTCCGTTTGATGCACATGAAAAATGCTCATAAGGACCTGATCGATACCGACCAGAGAATTTTTCATATCAGATGAGAACATTATAGTTATCTACTCTGGATACCAAAAAAGGAAGCTCACCTATGAAATGCCCTCATTGCGGAATGAATATACGGGATAATATTGTTGTCTGCGGCTATTGCGACGGAAAAATTGAAAAAGGATCCGAGAAACCTGCTCAAGGTGAGGGCAAACCGAACAGTTCCGGTGGAACTGCGGTGCAGAAAGGGGATAAAATTTCAAAAAACCAGGAAGAAGAACTCCAGACCGATGAGGAAGAAGGCGGGGGACTTTCTGTATACCTGCAACCGGGCGAACAGGTACTTATCGGTTCACTCAATGTCGCGGTAAAAAAATTTTTTTTCCATGCATATCTTACCGATCAGCGTATATTTTTGATTGATACACAGGAAAAAAAGGTCAAGGTGACAGCAAAAGATATTTCGCGTGATACCATTATCGGAAGTATCATTGAATTTTCGGAGAACTCCGATCCTGTCCTGGTTCTCTCCCTCCAGTCTGTTGACGATGAGATCAAGACAATGAAACTCATTTTTGTCCAGAACGGGATGGACCGGTCTTCTGAAATCGATGAATGGATTGAACTTCTTCACGAAAAGGATAAATTAAAAAAATCCTCTTTGCAACCAGTTGAAGAAGTTCCGAAAGACCAAGAGGAACCGATACCTGCTGAACCTGAAAAACCCGTAAAAAAACAGGAACTGACCCCAAAAAGAAAGCCAGCGAAAGAACCTGAAAAGCAGCCGCCCGTTAAAAGGCATGTGCCGATCATTAAAGTGCAGGCGGAGGAACCAAAACCTGAGGAGCCCCCTAAACCTCCACGGCGTGGACAAGTCAGGGAAGTACACGAACCGGTGAAAAAACCTGCTACGGAACAGGAAATCGATCGCGAGATCCCCCCGGTGAAGAAAGCAGATGCCCAGCCGGTACGCAAACATGAAGTGCAGTCGGCGATGAAAGTCGCGATGAAGAGTGCAATGCAGCCGCTCAGGCAGTCTTCCTCACAAGCCGCAAAACGGCCGGTGATAGAACCGGTATCTCCCCCGCGCAAGGAAACCGGACCAGAGGGAGAGAAGGCAACTCCCCGTAGATCCCATATCAGGGAAAAAGTTCAGGAAACCCCGGCACCGGATATCCCGGCACCGGATGAAGATGCTGAAATTCCTCCGTTCTGCCACAACTGCGGGAAAAAAATGCCTCATGCAGCCAACTTCTGTCCCGCGTGCGGAACAAAAACGAGTCAGCCCAAGACCCCATCCCCGACTGGAGAGTCCCAATCCCCCCAGGAAAAGAAAGTGAAGCATCATGAAGCCCCTGTGCCGGAGAAGAAAGTACCACTCCGCGATCAGGAAATCGATGAGGAAGAGATGGAGGATGAGACCCCGGTAGCGACCAAACTTCCGGCAAAGAAGGTCCCAAAGGGTAAAGAGATGACGATCCTCCATAAATTCCTGAGACGATAACTCTCCAGTCTCTTTTTTCCTCCATTTTGTTTTTTTGGCTCTGTTGAAACCGGCATAAACCCATCGGGTTCACTCCGGAATCATGAAAATCGATTAGTTTTGAGAGTCCCCCGCCTCAGGGCCTCTCCGAGGCACGGCGGGGCAATAAGGTTTTTTGCATTTTTTAGTCATTTAAACCGCTGCGGGGGTGCCCTGTCGGGGGCGGAAGTACGATGTGCTGAACCCCCCAAGGGCGATTAATTGTTTCTCTGAGGGTTTCAACAATACCTTTTTTGGGTAACTCACGGATAGAGAGGATTACATAGATGGGGATAAAATCCCCGATTGGCGTTTAACGTCGAAGTAGTGGTAAGACAGGAGAACGGGCTCATATTACTTCCAATCATAAAAAAATCAAAAACTATTGTATATTAGAAATCGTTATATGAATTCCAGTTCCTGTTTATAGTACGCATTGTTACGAGGAAATCAATGAAGAGAAATATCCAGATTGAAGCATTAGCCCAGATTCCTTTGGAGAAACAACAAATTGAACTTGTCGAGCGCAAATGTCTCGGTCATCCCGACAGTATCGCGGATGGCATTGCAGAATCGATCAGCAGGGCGCTCTG
>DATKZP010000014.1:0-33832 GCA_035527915.1 Methanoregula sp.
GCAGGTATTGTTTAGTTCGATTCGTTCCTCACATCATTTCAACAGCTATACAATATACCATAACATAATTTTTATCATGAAAATCATCCGGGCACCAAGCATCGGAAGGGCACACGAGCTGGTTATCACCATGATCCTCGAGAAAGGCCGGGTTCTTCACACCGAAGATGCCGAAGCAACCATCGAGTTTGAAGAAGTTACCCTGCAGGTTGATACCCCGCTGGCAGAACCGGCAGTGAGCCCGCACTCACGGTTCAGGCAGAGATTTGTTGAACAGTATGCCCGGGATCTGTTGCAGGGCTCCCATGCCACCTTCGAGTACGACTATCATGGCAGGCTCTTTGACTGGGGTGAGCGTCTGGTTGCTGACGGGCAACCGGTGCACATTGACCAGATTGCCTACATTGTTGACAAACTCAAATCATCTCCGGCAACACGGCGTGCAATTGCTATTACCTGGAACCCCGTGATCGATGAGAAGCTCGATGACTGCCCCTGCCTCCAGCTCGTACAGTGTATCCTGCGGGAGGACAAACTCAACATGCGGGTAATCTTCCGGTCAAATGACATGCTTACTGCTGCCGGAGCGAATATGTATGCTCTCGTTCAGCTCCAGAAATCAATTGCCGATGCGCTTTTAGTCCCGTGCGGCACCTATACCCACATCTCACTTATCCCCCACATATACTATTTCCGCGATATTGACGATATCGAACCATTCTGCGGAAAGGGAGAGTTCATTCGGCCGGTTAAGGAAGTTTGTCGTGCCTGCCAGAAATGCGGGCGGGCAAAAACCGTATGATCAGTGGCAGTCCGTCACCTTAATTAAGCAACAGCGGCAAAAATAAGAGGCACATAGCCCGGTAGTGTAGCGGTCAATCATGGGGGACTCTGGATCCCCCGACAGCAGTTCGAATCTGCTCCGGGCTACTTCTTTTCACGGTGGATTTTTTAATATCCAAAACGCATCGGCCAACCCGGCTTACGCGTTCGGTTATGCAACCAGGGCCGGTAAGATGCAGCAGATGAATACGGTGCCGAATGTACCGGCACCGCCAATGCTCACAAAAGGCACTTCAAGATCTTTTATCCGGAAAATCTGGGCGATATTTCCCCCAAGCAGAGCCCCGGCAGTCCCGCTCACAAATGCCATAACCGTTGCCGGAATTCCGGCACCACCAAACAGGAGCATGCCCATGAGAAGAGCAGTGAGTGCCGGTATAAGCAGGGGCACACGCAAGCCCACGCCCGGTACCGGACGTGTTGCGAAAAAGGTGACGAGTGCAACAAGCAAAATCCCCGCTCCCACCGGCACCAGCAGAGAGGACCCGGTGATCGACACTGCCTGATACAAAAGGTAAAGCGATATGCACACAGGCAGAATCGCACCCCCAAGATTGATTGAGACCAGTGTTTCCCAAACCGGGTCAGCTGGCCACGGGGAACCTGAACCAAACACGGCAGTAGTATCAGGAGATATCCGAACCATGTCACGCTTGATCCGGTAAAGCGGGATATCAACATAACTCCCAAAGAGCATCAGCAGGACAACTGCAATGGCCGTGATCCAGGAAAAACCCAGTCTGGTAAACGCAGCCCCGATCATCCCGAGAATGAACAGCGGGATGATGAGGATCACCAGGCCGACAAGAAGGATAACCGCAAACACAGAAAGGGGACTTGCGGAAAAGAAACGGACTCCATCACTCATGGCAATTCCTCACCCTGACGGTTTCGTGCAGACAATCGCTGCGTGATCGTGATGATACGGGGCAAGCCATACACTTTCCTGCACAATAAGCCCGGCTGCAGTAAGAGCATCAATGGTATCCTGAAATACTTCAGCAGGCTCCTTTCTCACATCGACACTACGGGTTTTGAGCATGAGGATCAAAAATCCACCGGTTTTTACAAACGCACAATTCCGCAGGGCAATAGCCGCCTGTTCCGGTTGTGCCACATCCTGATAGAGCAGGTCAACTGCCTCGACCAGCGGGGCATAATATTCCGGACGGGCTGCATCTGCCATGATCGGGATGATATTTTTTCGCCGCCGGGACACTTCGAGGAGATCCTGCATGGGGCGGGGGGCAAACTCCACCGCGTACACCACCTCAACATAATCTGCCACATGCGATACCGTTGTCCCATTCGCCGCTCCAAGATACAGAACCTGCATTCCTTGTGTGATTTCGACACCGGTCCCCACGTGATAGAGTGCAGATAATTTGCTCCGGTGAGCATCCCATACCCGGGCGCCACCCAGCATACGCTCTTTGTAAACTCCGCCCTCCCCCCGCGATACCAGTACGTCACCGATCCAGATCACGATTTTCTCTCCTTTCCTACAGCGTCGATGCGTTCCTGCGCCGGATTGAGGAACTCCGGCACTGCCACTCCACGGAAATAATCAAGCCGTGCTGCAATCGCAAGTTTCCCTGCGAGCACACGGGCGACTTTGCCCCGGACTTCCTTGGGAGCGTTGTGTACCCGCCGGTGCTGGAAGATGATCCCGTGTTTAGGGGAAGGACTTTTCGTTTTTACGTGCGCGAACAGTGCCGTCCGGGCACCTATTACCTGGATAGCACTTGCCGGAAGCCGGGAAAGCTCAAGCAGCCCACCTGCATGTGACAGAAGCCGGGCAGCCACAAGTCCTCCGATCAGCTCACTGGTGTTGGGCATCACCTTGTTTGCCCGTGCCGAAACCTCTTTTGCAAGCGCGGTCCGGGTATCGGTAAGGTGTCCGATCTCTCCTGCAACCCGGCCCAGTGCCCCCCGGCTCTTCTCGCATATGGTCTTTACAAGAACGTGTGCCGGGGTCCTGCGGTACTTACGGGAGAACGTGGGGTGCCTGATTATATACCAATCTGCCACGCGTTCAGACAGCAGGTTGATAACCGTATCAATCTCGTCCAGCGTCCTTACCATCTGGAGCAGTTCTGCATCCTTCCCGGAATATTGCTCCCGTATTGAACGCTCGGCATCAGCAATACAAACTGCCTGCAGTCTGGAGATATAATCCGCACGATCGCGACAGGTCCTGCAAAGAACAGACTGCTTCCAGTCAAGCGGGATAAAGGTATCCATCCTGGCAGAGATCGATCGGATACGATCGACACATGAGTTCACATCTCCATCGAACGGTGAACATCGTTCTTCATCAACATCCCCAAACCAGTAGGACTGCATTGCAGGAAATTAGGGGTCGTACCCGTATAAAACCATAGATCCCAAGGGAGGTGATCCGCATACAGGATCAAATCCATGCAATACCAAAGGAGTAGAGCATCACGGGGACCATGATCGCCCCCATACAGTAAACCCTCGGGACATTTACAAGATGCGGCACGAGCCCAAGCGCAGTTGCAAGGATAAGGATACAAGCGCCGAACGGACCGGTAAGAAGAATGCAGAGAATTACAATAAATGCAATAACTGCACGGGTCAGCAATCGTCCGTCAACCCCGTTAAACCTGCTGGCAGAATGGGACAGTACTATAGTAATAACGTAAGCAGCGCACGCGGCAAGAACACCGATCACGGTCAGTTCACTCATTGTTGGCAACGGGAGTTCGGAAAGTGCAACCATCACCCCGTTGCGCATCCGTGACAATGCAAATAGTGCGGCAAGTCCGATGAAAGCGTTTGCCGTATTTGCCGCACTCGTCGCAAGGATATATGCCCTGCGATCCTTTTCATATCCGATAATAGAAGCAAGCACTCCGTTTGCAGATGCTGTGGAGAGTCCCGGAAGCCATCCTACCGAAACTCCGGCAACTGTACCAAGGACTGAACATTTCAGCACGGTCGCGTCTTCCATCCTGATACCCCTGAAATGCTGTTCCGGTAGTGCACCCTGAGATGCGGTGAGGAGGACGGAAATCCCAAATAGTCCGGTAAGAAGCGGCATAAGGATCGCACTGCTTCCGGCAAGAGTATGCCACCCAAGGAACGCATAATACAGGGTAAATATTCCAAGAACGCCGGATACTGAGAATATTGCAAACGCCCAGCCAGGGCATTCACTCGTAACGATCATGTATCCCATCGTCGCAATTAAAAGAATGCCAATCCACCAGTCAACGTATGGCTGGAGTGCGGGAAGAAGGAAAAAACAGAGCACAGACAGCGGCACGGATATAATCATTGCGCAGGCACTGCCGAGTGCCGCAATCCTCACGGCTTCCTCACCGTTACCCTCAAGACAGAGGGCATGGGCAGGGAGTACAGCAAGCGATGTATCGGCATCCGGAATACCCAGGAATGTGCTTGGAACGGAATCCACAAATGTGTGGGTGATGAGGGCCGCAAACATTGCCCCGGCAAGTGCGAGAGGCCCCAAAAGAGACAGGAGCGTAACCTGGAGACTTAAAAGAACTCCTGCAAGGGTGTTTGCGTGCACACCGGGGATTATCCCGCTCAGGGTACCAAGCATTACCCCGATTAGTGTTCCGAGCAGGATCTCTATCATTCACAAGAGATGTGGGAGAATGAACATAAATTCACCGAAATGCATATTATCATATCATAACAAGGTGATGAATCCGTAATGAAAATCGCAGTCACCCGGCTTTTGGGAAAAGAAAAGAACGACGCCGAACGCTGCGCACTGTTCGGTCATACCTGCTATAGTGTCCACCCGCTGAGCTCAAAAATCAGAAAGAGTGAAATCACCAACTTTGTCGAAGCGGTGGATCGCAGCGAATTCGATTGCCTCTTCTTCACAAGCGCCTTACCGGCAAAGATCATAGCCCCCTTGCTGAACAGGTTCCCCCGCGTGATCGCAATCGGGCCGCAGACTGCAAAAGAGCTCAGGCACTATGAGATCGATTGTGAAACACTGACCAGTTTCTATTCGCGGGATTTTGTACCCTATCTGGGAGACTGGATCAAGGGAAAACATATTGGCATCCCCCGGGCTGATGTTCCAAACCCCGCACTGATTGATGCCATTACTGGTGCGGGAGGCATCCCCCACGAATTCCGGTGTTACGGGCTGGAGCCTACCGGGGAGTCACTCAATCTCGACAATGCAGATGCGATCCTTTTCACGAGCGCAATGTCTTATACAAAGGCGGTATGGACACGACAGCCGGACCTGCTGGTGATGGCAATTGGCGACATCACTGCCGCGGCAATGCGGGCGGGAGGAGTGAATCCCGTTGTGGTTGGCGACGGTTCACTCGAAGGATCAATGATAGCACTGAACGATTATCTCACCAGACAGGGAAGTAGATAGGATGACCGGAGATACTGATAAATCAGAGCCAATTCATTTGTGGAACCACGCCGGTATCATCGTTATTGACAAGCCAAGAGGGCCATCCAGCCATCAGGTAGCGGCATGGGTTGGGAAGATGCTCGGCTGTCAGGTGGGGCATGCAGGAACGCTCGACCCGCAGGTCTCCGGTGTACTCCTCATCATGCTCGGCAATGCGGTGCGCCTCGCCCCGCTCCTCCTCCAGCATGACAAGGAATATGTCTGCCTGATGAGGCTTCACGGTGATGTGGACAAAACGCGAATCGAACAGATAGGCGCGGAGTTTACGGGCAGACTCTACCAGCGCCCGCCACGAAAGAGTGCGGTAAAACGCGTTCTCCGAATCCGTACCATCCAGAAACTTGATATTCTCGATACTGAAGGGCGCCTCGTCCTTTTCCGCATCCGATGCGATGCCGGCACGTACATCCGCTCGCTCTGCCACCACATGGGACTTGCACTGGGGGTCGGTGCACATATGGTGGAACTACGCCGCACCCGTTCGGGAGCATTCGGTGAAAAGGAGATGTATACACTCCACGATGTGCAGGATGCATGTGTTGCCGCAGAAGTTGGTGATTGTACAGCAGTCTCATCCATGATCCTGTCGGTGGATGCGGCAGTGCCTGATCTCCCGACCGTCGTCATCCGTGACACGGCGATTGATGCCATCTGCCGCGGCGCAGTACTTGCCGGGGTCGGTGTGATCAGCTGTGATGAGTTTAAAAAGAACCAGACTGTTGCCGTCCTCTCGCAGAAAAAAGAGTTCATCTGTCTTGGCAGGGCACTTGTCCCGTCCGGTTCGTTCAAACCCGGAGAGACCGGGCTCGTCATCGCTCCAACAACCGTTTTCCTCCTCCCGGGCACGTATCCCCGGGGCTGGACTAAATCAGATAAAGAAGTAAAACCGGGTAAAAAAATTTCCAAAAAAAGAGATAGCATTAAAAAAATACCCGGTTAATAAATAAGATACACTTTTTGCTGAGGTAGTCTAGCGGTAGGGCGCAGGCCTGGAAAGCCTGTGGTGCGAAAGTGCCTCGGGGGTTCAATTCCCCCCCTCAGCGTTTTGTTTATTTTACCCTTTTTTGCGCGATTTTTTGCATCTGAACGGAGATATTCACATGCAAAGAAAAAATATTTGAAAACGACTTCAAACCCGGGGAAATGCCTCTCCTCCCGTTGTGCATTAAAGTCGATTGCAAAGGGGGGTCAGTGACGATGAGTTCAGTAGCTCCATCAGGAATCTTCGGCATGAGCACGAGTGCGTCACCACGATACCTGGTATCAGAATCAAACGCACCCGCCCACGTATTCATCAACACATCCCGCCAAATTCCCTGCCCATCTCAAACGCTTTTGTGTTAATCTCTAACGTCTTTTTCGGGACAAGACGTTTTACTGCTTCGAGAAGCGATTCGGGTTTGAGCGGAATTGATTGCGATGCCGCTCCCAGCATAACCACATTTTGCGAAAGGGGGCTTCCCGCTTCCTCTGCCATTTTATCTGCGTCGAGCAGGCAGAGTGTATGCTTTTTTAAAGCAGCAATGATCTCTTCCTGCGTAGGCGCCACAAGGTTTTGCGTAAATACTGAAGTAGGGAGAACCAGCTGCCTGTTCACCACCATCTTCCCGCCTTGTTTCAGGTAGTGAGAATAGCGGAGCGCTTCAAGAAGATCAAACGAGATCAGGAGATCAGCTTGCCCGGGTGGGATCAGCGGCCCGAACAGTCCATCGATCCGTATATGGCTCTCGACAGACCCACCACGTTGTGCCATGCCATGTGTCTCTGCCCCCTTCACGTGCCTCCCTTCCATCAGGCATGCCTCTCCGAGAATGTTTGACGCAAGAATGGTTCCCTGGCCACCGATTCCGACGATCAGGATATCGAAACTTCCGCTCATTTCTTTCCCTCCCTGGCAATTGCCCCGACAGGACAGAGCTGCGCACAAACCGCGCACCCGCTGCAAAGGTCATTGATCCGGACTTTTTCATCTGCAAATTCAATGGCCGGGCAACCAAACCGGACGCAGGTACCGCACCCGGTACATATCTCGGGATTGATAATGTATCTCCCTCGTTTTACCCCGGCACGTCGCGCGGTTATAACGCACATCTGTTTTGCGATAATGACCTTTACGCCTTTGCGTTTCTTTGCCTCCTGCAGGATAGTGGTCATACCAATAATATCGTACGGGTCAACACTCTCAACAAAACTGACACCACAGGCACGGCACAATGCATCGATAGATATTGAAGGACTCTCCATGCCACATGCGGTCACCCCGGTGTTCGGGTTTGGCTGGTGTCCGGTCATCGCGGTGATCCGGTTATCCAGGATCACAACGGTTATGTTTGCTCCGTTGTAGACTGCATTTATCAGTCCCTGAATACCGGTATGCAGGAATGTCGAGTCCCCTATCGTACAGACAATGTCACGCGGATCACCGGCATGAGAAATACCGCTCGCCACCGTGACCGATGCTCCCATACAGATAGTAGTGTCAACAACACCCAGCTGGAGCCCGAGAGTGTAACACCCGATGTCGCTGGGGTATATTGCATCACGGAATACTTTTTTTATTGCATAGAATGTCCCTCGGTGCAGGCAACCGGCACAAAGGATAGGGGGGCGGGGTGGGAGGTTTGGAACAGGATCGCCCGGGGGGAACGGATTTTTATTCAAAAACCCTGCCTTCCCCATTATCGCCGCAACTGCGGGAAGGGATAACTCCCCTTCGTACGGTGCGTACCCGTTTTTCTTCCCAAATACCGGGACACAACCGGCGACCTGGCGTACAGCCTCTTCTACTTCCGGTGCAAGTTCTTCGATCACGAGCACTTTTTCATGCTTTTTTACAAAATCACCCAGCCATTCGTCATCTATCGGGTATGCACCGATTTTCATAAACGAGATGTCTTCCGGTAATAACTCCTGAACATAAGTAGCGCCAATCCCACTCGCGATAACTGCTGTTTTTCCCCGTATGGTATAGGTATTGAATCCCCGCTCAACCAGCCGCTTCCGGATTGCTGATTGTTTTTCGTTAAGTTTCTTATGCAGGACACGGGTATGCGCGGGGATCACGACATACTGCCTTGGATCTTTATGGAACTCCCCTTTCCGGGAACTGGCGACCGTCTCGCCCAGATCCACGTCACCTTTCGAATGGCAGATTCGTGTCGTGGGACGGAAGATAACGGGCAGCCCGAATTCCTCGGAAAGACCGAACGCTTCGGATATCATATCATGTGCTTCCTGTATGCTTGCAGGATCAAGGCACGGTACCCGGGCAAAATGTGCGTAACACCGTGTATCCTGTTCGTTCTGGGAACTGTGAGCAAACGGGTCATCCGCACTCATTATGACGAGGCCTCCGGTGATACCCGTATAAGCGCTCGTCATCAGGGGATCCGCAGCAACGTTGAGTCCTACATGTTTCATTGTACATAGAGCACGGAGACCGCACCACGCAGCAGCGAGAGCATTCTCCAGTGCCACCTTTTCGTTCACTGACCACTCAACATAGTATGAACGGTCCGGCTGTACACGCAGCACATCGATCACTTCAGATGATGGCGTGCCAGGGTATCCGCTTACAAAATTGATACCCGATTCAACACCTGCATGCGCGATTGCTTCATTCCCGAGGAGATATTTTCGTTCCATGATAACAAATCCGTACTTATAGCGTGGCTTTTTTACACATATCCCTATCTGATTGTTCAGCTATCCCACTCTGCGATTCAAAACTTATAATAACTCTAATGGAGTAGTAAATAAAGTAAATTTCTGGTAAACTTTGGGCCCGTAGCATAGCCCGGTGGTGCGCCCGGCTGATAACCGGGAGGTCATGTGTTCGAATCACATCGGGCCCATCCTGCACATTTTGATTTAGTTTTTCTCTTCTGCATTATCCCATGGAAAGAAATCACCTGCTCATTCCTGGTACCTGAATTATTATCTGCGTTATCCATTTTTCGGCTCTGTAGAAATGCTCAGAACAATTAAATCATACCGCTCCTGGGGGCTTTTAGTTTCACCTCCGCCCCGCCGCTTGGGCATCCCCCCACATTGCGATTACCTTTCATAAGGTTAACCAGAGTGCTAAAAGGGGGCCAGGGGGATACACCCCTTGGGATGCCTCCCCCTTTGGGGGAGAGAGGGGGTCACGTTCGTATTTTTTTAATCAACGAAAAGATGAATAAAATCAGGTTTTCTACAGAGCCCATTTTTCACCGATATTTATCCTGGTGCTACCAGAGGAGTCATTCTCGGTACGCCTGCCATGTCGGTTTTCATCATGCAGGAAACCTGTAATCTTCCCGATATCCCCGTCCATTGGGCACGAAGATGCAAAGAGCGTAGTGATCTAAAACCACGGGAATTAAGCAGCATACAAAATCCTTGTCGCAATCGTCCCACAGAACATTGAATATAAACTGGAGACTCTTGCGCCAGATACCCTGTTTGAGTCTCAAGTGGAGAGCATGATAAATTAAGTAAAGGGCATTGTGGAATTTGAAAATGCGGAAGGTGCGCGTTATACCCACACGTATTCACTTTCCGGACTCGGGAAAACAGAGGATGACTTGCTAAAACCACTGTTTCCAATCTTCAAATGAAAATAAATCCGGGGGCCTGATGTGCTGGTCAGGAAGTACGGGCAAAAATATACACTATCACTTTTTCAAGTGCTTCAACAAGCGCTTCTTCTCCTTTTAAGTAATCGTGCATCGCGCGATACAGCATGAACATAATATCATATCCATAATGCTCTATTGCTGTCTCCGCATCGATAGGATTAAGATAAGAGTCTGTGAGGAAACCATCAAAACTATACATAAGTTCGAAAAATTTTCCATTTTCAGACAGTACACAGAACTGGTCTGTTACCGGCATTTGGACGTTGTCCGGCCGGAATGCCGCGGGTTCTGCCGCTTTCCCCAGAATAATCATCTTTTGCGGGTAATAGGCAGGGTCGTAAATTTCACCTTTGGTATCCTGCTTACCCTTTCTAAGCATATTCAGGCCAACAATTTTAACAACGGGAACCGCTGATTTGGCCATCCGCGCAAGGAGTTTTGATTCATGATCCCTGATCTCTTGTGAAAGAGTATCTCCTTTTTCCTGCAGCTCTTCGATCTTCTGCTCCAGTTTTTGTAATCCGGCTTCAATTTCGTCCATTATTTCACCATTGCCCGGCGCGTACCGAACGGATAAGAAATGTTGATACTGCGCTTATTAAACCACTTGTTTTCCATTGGATTCACAACAGGCATCATTTTAAAAACCAGCGTAAGGATTTCCCTGCAGGTGGTGAAAAGAAAATAGTATGCCGGGAATTTCTTTTAAAAACAGGAGTAAGTTTATGGACAATAAAATGTTGATCGCCCCCTCCTGCGCAGATGCGTGAGCATGAATGCATAGCGATGTAAAATCAGAAAACCTGCTGCCCTATAAAAAAATACTTCCGGTCTTTTTTCAGGATTGCATGACCCTCGTACCCAAGAGGAAGATTCTCATGGATCACAATTCCCAGATACTCGGGGGATCTTGCCATTACCGATCCCGTTTTTATCGTTTCTGTCACAATAATGGGTACCTGCTTTTCAAGGCATCCGGTGTTGATAGAGGCATAGATCTGTTCAGCATGGGAATTCATGATACGTGAACGATCTTTTTTAACCCAATCCGGAAAGTCTTTTTCGGGAAAAAGAGGCGTAAAAGGGCGCCGGGAATAGCGTGTGATATTTACTTTGTTCGGGCGCACCCGGTCGATCAGTTCAAGCGATTTTGAAAAATCTTCTGGTGTTTCACCGGGAAATCCGACTATCATATCGGTGGCAAGAGTAATTTCCGGATACCGTTTCTTAAACGCAGTGATAATCTCTTCAAAATCTGCAACGGTGTACCCTCTCCCCATCCGGTTAAGAATAGCGTCTGATCCCGACTGAACCGGGATGTGAACGAATTTGAAAATGCGATCGCTGGCAAAAGCCTCGATCAGATCATCGAGTATTTCTTTCACCGTGGCAGGATTCATCATTCCTACCCGGATCATAAACCGCCCCGGCAGTTCATCAATACTCTTTATAAGAAGGGGTAGTGATTTCCCGATATCCCTTCCCCAGCAACTTATATCCTGTGCGGTAATCTGGATTTCAGGAGTCCCGGCATTTGCATGCGCCAGTATTTCTGCAAGGATCTCATCTTCAGTGAAACTTTTCAGGGGTCCACGGGCGATACGGGTAAGACAGTAGGTACACCTGCCTGAACACCCCTGAGCAACCTGCACAATCGCCACTCCTTCACCCGCAACAGTCCTGATACTCCGGTATGCCTCGCGGATTGTTTCCGAAGAGATAATGGTGGGAGTACAAACCGCAAAAATTGCCTCGCGCTGCACGGCCGGCATACACCCGGTCACATAGAGATCATACTCCCGGAACCGTGAAAGCCGCCTGAGCATCCGCCTCTCAGTTGTCCCGATAACAGTACAGGTGTTGATGATTACCATGTCTGCCTCTTTTGCTGAATCCACAAAGGTGCTGCCTTTGTGTTTAAGGATCTCGACAAGTTTTGCCGTGTCCCCGAAGTTATAGCGGCACCCGTACGTTTCGATAAAGACACTTTTATTGCGAAACATTTCAAGAATATCAATATCAGTGATATTTTCACACCTGGTTTGGGGGGTTTCTGCCACTATTTCAGCACCACCGGATCCATTGAACGCGCTTCAATAAATAGTATTGAAAGTACCATAATTTGAGAAGACCAAGAGTCCAGAAAAATCTGGTCTTCCGAGGATAATTTTATCATCGCATTTCATCCTGTGAGCACAACAATTAACCGATGATACCCATAATCTGTTTATCATGATGAGAATCGGTCTGCTTGGCTGTGGTAATATCGGACATATCATTGCACAGCATGGCGGCAATTTCGAAATCTCAGCTGTCTATGATCTGGTATTTGAACGGGCACAGGAAATAGCAAGGATTTCCGGTGCACACGCTTATGAAGATTTTGAGTCATTTATTACCGCAGATGTTGATATTGTAGTGGAAGCGGCATCTGTAAGCGCCGTGAAAATCTATGCGGGACTGGTACTTTCCCACCATAAAGATCTGGTGATTATGAGCGTTGGTGCGCTTTCCGATGCGGTATTCCGGGACGTGATCCGGAAAACGGCGGTCAGGTTCGGACAGAAAATACATGTCCCCAGCGGGGCGATATTTGGCCTCGATAACCTCAAGATAGGAAAAATATCTGAGATCAAAAGGTTACTTTTGAGAACCACAAAAAATCCAGCATCTCTTGGTATTACCGCTGATACGCGGAGGCTGATATTTTCCGGGAAAGCCAACGAGTGTATTAAGGCATTCCCGAAAAATGTCAACGTGTCAGTCGCCATGAGTCTTGCAGCAGGACAGGATACTGATGTTGAACTCTGGATTGACCCCTCAGTCAACCGCAATGTTCACGAATTATTCATTGACGGGAGCTTTGGTGAAACCTACATCAAAGTGACCAATATTCCCAGTCCTGATAATCCCGCCACAAGCTACCTTGCAGCCCTATCCATTCTCTCGCTCCTGAATAATCTCAGTGATCCTATAATCGTGGGAACATGATTCAAAATAATGGGTGAAAACCGGTATGGAAGTGCTCGATTATCTGCTGCGGTTCATTGAGGAAGATGCCCCATTCGGGGATGTAACTTCTGCTGCAGTTATACCTGATATAACCTGTAATGCGGTCATAAGGGCTGAGCAGGCTGGAATCATCGCAGGACTAAAAGAGGTGTCCATACTGTTTTCCCATTTTGGTGTTTCGGTTAAGCACCTCGCAAAAGACGGGGATGTGATCTGTCAGAATGACAACCTTCTCTTACTCTTTGGGGATGCAAAAAAGATTCTGCTTGTCGAACGGACAGCACTCAATATCATAGGAAGAATGAGCAGCATCGCGACACAGACAAGAAAGATGGCAGATATCGTCTCATCGGTCAATCCGCACTGCCGGATAGCGGCAACACGGAAGACGTGTCCCGGGTTCCAGATATTCGATAAGAAAGCTGTGCAGATTGGGGGCGGCGATCCTCACCGCATGAACCTGAGCGACGGGATTTTAATCAAAGACAACCATCTGGCGCTGGTTCCAATCAGGAGCGCTATCCATGCAGTAAAAAAGGTTTCAGCATATAAAAAAATTGAAGTTGAGGTCGAAACTTCTGACGATGCCCTGATCGCGGCAACTGCGGGTGCGGATATCATTATGCTTGACAATATGAGCCCGGATCAGGTTTCCCAGACAATTGCACTCCTGACACGCGAAGGACTGCGGGATCGTATTTTAATTGAACTTTCAGGAGGCATAAATGAGAGTTCACTCATAACCTGCGCTGCGCTGGATGTAGATATAATCAGTCTGGGTTTTCTCACCCATTCGATCAGTAATTTCTCTGTGAATCTTGAAATAATCCCGGAAATTAACCCGTGATGTTTTTTATCCCACAAATCCGTTTATCCCACAAATATTCCACAGATTCTTGTATCCGTCAGGATATGCACTTTTTATTAATGTTGTAAAACTGCAGGATATTATTTAAAAACCTTAATGGTAATGTATCACGTATGGGTGGCTATTGAGGGATATGAATGGGTGATCCTGAAACGCAGGTAAATGTAACCGAATCTTCTGATGAACCGACGCCCGCTGATTTAGCTGCAATAAAAGAGCGTCGGAAAATGCGGATAAGAGGTTTTATCACACTGCTGAAGGATCCCAATCTCCACTATCGCTGGAAGGCGGCAGAAGCATTGGGGTTTGAAGGGGATGAAACCGCTGTTCAGCCGTTGATCGATGCACTCAAAGACCCATATGTTGATGTCCAGTGGCTTGCTGCAAAATCATTGGGAAAACTGGGGGACCTCCGTGCTGTCGAACACCTTATCGGTGCATTGAAATCCGAGGATAAATGGCTACGGACAGGAGCGGCATGGGGACTGGGAAAACTTAAGGATTTACGTGCTGTTGATCCACTTCTCCCGCTCCTGAAGGATAATAAGAAGATTGTCCGGAAAAATGCAGCATGGGCTCTTGGCAATATCGCTGATGAACGGGCAGTTCCGAATCTGAAAGAAACACTCCTTGATGTGGATGAAGATGTTCGGGACGCAGCACAAAAAGCTCTTGATTCGATAGAAAAAGCTACTATGAGAAAGAGTGCTGATTCTCCGGTCAAAAAATAGGTAAGGGTGTTTATTGCGTTTATTCGGTGGATTCCGGGGATACAACAGGTATTTTACGCACTCATTTTTTAATGTTCTCTGATTTTTTTTAGTACCAGGGAAAAATTCTATGTATTCATGAGAACGAGAGTGATATCTTTTCCGGAACTTACCACAATCTCTTTTTTCCCGCGATACGTTTGAACAACTCCATAAAGAGAGATTGAATCTCCCTTCCGAATCGTCAGTTCCTGTGCAACCTGAGCCGGCACAAAAATGGTGATGTTATTCATATACAAATTCATGTGTCCACCATTTTGTGTAGTGGTAATCTGATCGATTGTGCCCCTGACAATTACCAGTTCACCATCTGCTGAATTATTGGTGAAGGGGTGCGCAAACGATTGTTTCCCGAGCGTCCCGAGAATCAGGTGCGCAGTAATCACCGCAATCATAACACCCAGTAAAAGCAAAACAGCCACACGTTCCTGACGCTCGAACATAATTGAATATTGAGGAGGTTCATTTAAATTACCGACAGGTTCATATGTTAACAGCGTTAACATAATAACCATGCATAATACATCATTACCTCCCTCATCAAAGACGGTATTGGAGATACTGGATTTGGGCGGTGCAATGACGCACAAAGACCTTGTGCAAAAAACACACCTTGCGCCACGCACTGTGCGTTATGCATTGAAAAAGCTCAAAGAAAGGCATCTGATTATTGAGAAGTTCAACTTCCGCGATGCACGTCAGATTATCTACCAGAACCGGACTGAACAAACAATAAAACCCCAATCTGTGTGTGTATGACGAAACATACCTGTACCCTGATGCATTGTGATACCATGGTCCGGAACATATTACCGCCTATGAGAGCCGAGATGGTATGCCGGTTGGTGCAAAGGCAGGGGCTCACTCAGAGTGATGCTGCAAAACGTCTCGGAGTTACAAGAGCGGCTGTATGCCAGTACATAAGCAGGAAGAGAGGTGCAGGTGAAGTCCGGATCTCAAATGAACTTGATTCCATGATAGACCGTTGGGCACTTGCTGTGACCACAGGAGTGAGTGACATCAATCTGTGTGACGTATGCCAGTGTGCGTTAAAAAAGTTCTGAACTCCTGACTCTTTTATCAGATCCGTTTTTCTTATTCATCAAACAGTAAATTGCACTATTCGGTCATGTTCTGTGACGGCGATAATATATGATAAGCAGAAGCGTTATCACGACAGCAACCACGACAATTTTCAGGTAATCCGTTTTAATTTCAGGTGACCTTATCGAGGGATTCCAGTCGTCTTCAAATACCTCAAGGAAATACCGGGCAACACCCTTATGATCGATGATAACCCCTGCTTCCCGGTTGAAGTTGGGAGAGTTGCTGTTCCAGTTGATACTGCTCACAAGAACGCGACTATCATCCACGATTACCCCCTTATTGTGGATTTGTTTGATCTGGTTCATCTGGAGATCTGCACACCGTGCCTCTAAGGGAATGTGTTCAAACGCCCCAATCCGGTTGATCAGGGCAACCATCTCGTCATTGTCCTTTTCGTCTTCTATATTATACCAGTACGAATCCAGCAGTACCCGGACATGAACCCCGCGCCGTGACGCATTGATTGCCGCCGAAAGATACGGATTCAGGGAATCGGGAGTCTCATTGGTAATATATGCCTGCTCGATCTCGATGCTCCTTTCTGCAGAGTTTATCAGGTTAGTAATCTCGTTGCTGGTATCTGGCGCTATAACCGGCCGAACCGTTGCACCTTCAAAATATCCGGGTAAGAACTCCACCGATTTTTTCCCTTCGGGCGTGGGTTCGGGGTTTCCCGGGGTTCCATTATAGGCAGTCACAGACTTTCCGCTATAATCCGTTATGTAGACTGTTGAGAAATAATCAGCAAGTGCGGGATCTTCGAGGTATACCCCCCAACCACGATTAGCGATCATTCCCGGAAGGGGAAATCCGCTATATTTGAAGTTCTCGCTCGTGACCAGGGTTGCCCGCTGGTCGATCACCACATATTTCGCATGATCATAGCGATAAGGAGCAGGATCCCGGTTGCGGGATACCATCGCGAGGACAGGAATTCCTCTCTCACTCATCTTCCAGAAAACTGCTTTTTCTTCCGGACTTATTCCTCCTACTGGTCCACCTTCCACAAGAACCCTGACATCAGCGCCCCGTGCTTTGGCGGCTATCAACAAATCCCCTATTACAGGACTCGAAAATTCATACACATTAACAAGCACTTCATCGGATGCACTATTCACGGCATAGGTAAATACATCACTGGAGCAATCAGGGGAAACAAATGTTGTTACTGACACATTACGGAATACTGCTGGAGAAAAACGTGACTGCCCGATCATGAGCGGTCGGGGATCCCAAACTCCTTTTTCGAGATAATGGATTTGCCCTTCGCGAGGTTTCACGTCATCTGGCCATGCAACCTTCTGAACAAGGAGCCCATCCTCATACAGCATGAGAGCATCTTTTGAATTTGCCATACGGAGCGGATCACCATTGATCACATTCGGAACCGCTTGAGAATAATCCAGCCATTCAAAATCCGGGTACTTCCCATGACTTTGTTCAAACGCTGTTCCGCTGCGGGCAATGGTAAGTAAACCATTAATCTTTGTTCCCTGCGGGAACCGAAAACCACCCTTGCTATCGGAAATCGTGATACTATCAAGGGAACCGGTACCAGAGAGGACTAAAAACTCATCTGCATCATCATAGAGATACGGATCAGGACAGAACTCAACAATCTGGACTGCGGCCCCTGCGTGCATCACCCACCACAAAGAGAGGATAAGCACAAGGAGCCAACGCATAGACACTCCCATTCGCCATGCTCCTTTTATAATCTGGCGATATAATTCTCCGGGAGTATGAAACCGGGAGGGACATCAAGCAAAGATCAGACAACCAGTCCTCTCGTAGTGAAAGTTGGGGGAAGCCTGTTTAATCGGATCCCCGACATTATACCGGTTCTTAACGCATCAAAACGCCCATTGTTACTTATCCCAGGAGGAGGACCGTTTGCCGATTTAGTGAGACACGTTCAGGTAGATAATGACACGGCACACTGGATGGCTATCTCAGCAATGGAGCAGTATGGCTGGTTTATCGCATCGTTTGGCATTTCAACAACGGATATGATAGCTACCCCCCTTAAAACAACAGTTTTTCTTCCTTATCAGTACCTCCGGTTGAATGACGTTCTGCCCCACACGTGGGATGTGACTTCTGATACTATCGCTGCATGGGTGGCAGAGACCCTGCATCTCGATCTCCTCCTCCTGAAATCAGTTGATGGCATTTTCATCAACGGGATTTTCCAGAAACAGGTGACAGGGCCAGTGGAATCGGATGTAATCGACCCATTTTTCATTCCATTAGTGATAAAAAAATCGGTAAAAACAACCATCATCAATGGATCACAACCAGATCGCGTGGAAAAATTTCTGAAAGGGGATTTGGTCCTACGTACTGAGATCGGTACAACATTTTAAAGGTTCTAAAAGAGATACTATAGGAATCCTTGGAGGAACATAAGTGTCAGATAAGAAATGTACATCCTGCAATGCCCCGCTTGCAGAAGAGGGCGCAACGGAATTCGGATGCCCCATATGTGGTGTTGAGATCAACCGGTGTTACCGGTGCAGGGAGCAGAGCATCCCCTATATCTGCCCAAAATGTGGATTTGGGGGACCGTAACACATGGGCAGTGTAGCAGTCATTGTCAGGATCATGCCCGAATCACCGGAAGTGAACCTTGAAGAATTGAAAAAGGCACTGAAACAAAAGCTGCCCGGCATCCAGGAAATCAGAGAAGAGCCTATAGGTTTTGGTTTAAAGTCGCTTAAACTGCTTGCGGTTCTCAATGACGCCGGTGGCGAGACCGATGCTATCGAAAAGTCCCTTAGTGAAGTAGCGGGTGTCGAGCGGGCAGAAATTATTGAAGTGACATTAACCTGAATTTAAGGTTACATCGTTCCTTTTTTACCTATACATCCAGATTTGTGAGAACTTTCCGGGTACTTATCCGTATTTTTTCAATCGAATCACGGAATGCGATCACTTCGGATTCATCGATCCTGATAGTAATCGGAAACACCCCGTTCCGGTTAATGCGCGCCGGGACACCTATGCAGACATCCCCTTCTCCTATACCATGAACCTCGCTTTGAATATAGGCAGACACGGTAAGGATCCGGTTTTCATCACCAAGCACCGTTTTTACTAACGTGGCAATTGCTTCTCCAGGTCCAAAAACGGTAGATCCTTTATCCTTGATAATCAGTTGCCCACTGCTTTTCACGGATTCTATGATATCTTGTAACGGGAGGTGTGCAAACGCGGGCAAATTGGATATCTTGATACCCCCAATTGTCGTAGCTGACCAGAGCGGAACCATGCTTTCGCCGTGCTCGCCAATAATCCGTGTGTGGACCTCACTGACATGAACTTTGAAATAGGCAGCAATAAGGGATTTTAAGCGCATCGAGTCCAGGTGTGTTCCCAGTCCGAATACCTGATTGGGCTTCAGGCCGGAATATTTTAAGGCAACGCAGGTCATCACATCAACCGGATTAGTCACTACAAGAATCTTGGTTTCAGGCGCGATGACACCAATAGTCTGCGCAAGCGGCGCGATAACCTTCGCATTTCCCATCGCGAGATCAAGACGATCCTGTCCGGGAATGCGCGGAACGCCGGCTGTGATTACAACGACATCTGATCCGGCAGCGTCTTTTAAGTTTGTCGTCCAGTTTATCTTGAGATCTGTTCCGCGTGCGGCTAATGAATCAACAAAATCCTGGGCGATTCCACGGAGAACCGTTTCACGTCCTTCTCTCCCATAGAGAAGGATTTCGCGTACATGAGGATTTGCTGATATCGCATATGATGCAAACATCCCCACATTACCGGTTGCACCGATGATAGTCACTTTAGACATGGTAATCGTAAATGGGGACGTGTCATCGGTCGACTGTACGTTACTACGTTTACCAAAGCATTCATCCTCGGCCCCGCTTCCCCATGGGCGCCAAATGTCTACGGTAAGTCTGCTCCCTTCCGGGCCTGAACCGGTCCCCGCAGCAACAGGTCGCCATTCCCTCCGGAATATTGATACCTGGCCATCGACCTCATGGGACGAGGTTTCACCGTCAGAATGCACAGGGTCCCGCAGGCCGTTGCAGCCTTCGTCAAACTTCGCCCCCCGCGTACCGACGGTTTCAGGTTACAGGTGACGCCGAACCACCCGGGCTAGTCCCCATATACCTTTGTGCACTGGTCAATAAAGGCTTTTTACCGGTAATCATGATCTCTTCAAAAAATTTTCATGCAACCAGACATAAAATTCAAGGGATGAAAACCTCTCCACCCACCTTGTCCAGCCATTCACGTTTAACCTGCTCGAGGGAAGTCAGGTCTTTTTTATCGAATATATCAAGAACCGATACGGGATTGCTCTTGGGCAAAATTATACTAAACAATTGGTGGAAATCTCCCTGATACACTTCAATAACCTGATCTCCTTCTGTCTCGGCAATTTTTATCGGGTCTCTTGTAACCGGATGTTTTTGCATATCCTGCAGTTGTTCAAAGATCTTCACCCTGCCGATTTTGAGATAACCCCGGTTTACTTCAAGATTGAATGCCGACCAGAATGCTGATGCATACCATGCATCATTCATCACAACGTGGGGCACACCAAGGCATGCAGCAGCAAGACCGAGGGTCCCCACGCCGGAACATGCGTCAATGAAATAATTAACCGGAGGTTTTCCGACATGCTCCTCGACCGCGCGGATCTTCGGGTACCCATGACGTGGGAACTCGATATGGATGAGCGACTGTTGTTTGTACATCACCATAGGACCTGTCCGGAGCGGAAAAACATCAGCCCGTACATCACATCCCGCAAGAAGTTCGTAGACTTTTGGCACGGTGCGAAGATCCGGGCTCGTAATTCCCGGAACAAAATCCCCTTTCTTTATAACGCCACGGAGTTCCGGGACTTCCAAAAAAAGACGTTCCGCGGTTATTTTTGTGGCTCTTGTGGTGAGCAGCACAAGTGATTTTTCAGGAAGGAACGGGGGACGATCCATAGCGAATCCGGGGTGCACAAGCGGGGATCCCACCGCTATAAGAGGATCTGTTTGTTTCAGATCACCCTCCTCAACCATAATCACATACATGTGGGCAAAAACTTCATCGATAAACCGTTTGCCGCACGAGCAGGGATGAGCATATTCAAGCGTCGGGAGCGGGGAGCGTTTGTCAAGGGTCCGTATGCTGCAGTTTGCACACGGGAGAAAAATTGTGGGGAGTGTGGCGAGAAGATCTTTTGCTGTCGTGACACAATCCATCTCGCATACAGGACACTTCATGCTGCTCCGTATGATTGTTCAGGAATAGAAAGGTTTTCAATCAGATATAAGGGGGAGAAGATGAATATAACGTCCCTCCGTTAAACTTACTAAAACAACAAAAATAGTGGGCCCGATGCGATTCGAACGCATGACCGCCCGGTTATGAGCCGGGCGCTCTAACCGGACTGAGCTACGGGCCCAAAAACGCCCCCCACAGGGCTCGAACCTGTGACATTCGGATTAACAGTCCGACACTCTACCAACTGAGTTAGGGAGGCTATCTCAATGCGCCTTATTAGATTCTTTGTGAGCACTTTTAAAGGTAACTATGGGTGATTGATCCTTTTTTCAGAGGTTGAAAAACGGGTCGTGGATTGTTTGAAAGAAACATGGGAATTCTGATCCCGTTATTCCCGCTTCATCATTTCCAGCAAGCGTATAAGTTCGTCCAGATCATCGTTGAGATGTGCTAACAATTCTTCAGTCAGAGCAGTCGCGATTGCCCCCTCAGGAGATGCGCGGATATAGCCGAGCTGTTCCAGTACATGCAGGGAGTAGCGGATTCGGTGGGAAGGAAGATCGAGTAACTCTGCGAGTTTCATGATGCCGATTGGCTGGTGATTTGTCACCGCCATTGCCACCTCGATATGCCGGCTTAAGAGTTCAATTTCATCCTTCATCTTCTTGAGCATAGTACACCTGTAAAGCCCTCATCTCATGCGATTATATCGTGCCATTCTGTCCGGTACTATCATCTTTTTTATCTTTCTCCGATTGCTCATAGAGCCACTTTTTTGTTTCTTTGTATTTCTTTAAAAAATCCAAAGAAAGAATGAGTGCCGCGATGAGCATGCCAATGATTATTAGAACACTATACAGTGAGTGAAAAATAAAAAAAACCATTACGGATACAGCTACGAGAAGGAGAATGATATTGAGCTGGATCGTGAGCCGGTAAAATTTCCATTTTAACTGGATTTTTGCATCCTCATCCATGACTGGTATGTCAACTCCGAAATAAAAGTACTTGACGTTTAACTACATATATTCTGAGAGATGGATCAACTTTCAAACGCGGTCAGGAAGAGCGGTGCTGATGCCTACGTAATCTATGCATCGTCGCGTGATACCGATATGAGGTATCTGACACATTTTACCACAAGCGATCCCTTCGTTTTTTTTAAAAAACCTGAAGAACCCGGGGTGATTATCGTATCCCAGATGGAGACCGGGCGCGCATCACGTGAAGCCTCGGCTACTGTCATGACCAGAACACAAGCCGGACTTCCGGAGATTCTAAAAACAGAAAATGACCCGTACCGGGCGACAGCGAAGATGATTGCCGGTCAGGCCGGGAAAAAAATCCTCGTACCCCCTAATTTCCCGATTGCGCTGGCAAATGCCATGAGTGAATATTGTACCGTTTTGGTGGACAGCGGGACGGTCCAGTCAATGCGGGCAAAGAAGAGTAAAAATGAACTCCTGCTCATGAAGAACGTGCAGAAGGTAACGGAAAAAGCGATGGGACATGCAATCTCACTGATCAAGAGTGCGTCGGTAAAAAAGGGCATCCTCCATATCGATCAAAAACCCCTGACCGCAGAACAGGTAAAATTCTCCATGCACAGCCTGCTCCTGGAGCATGGGTGCGGCGCAGTGGATACCATTGTCTCATGCGGTGAGGAAACCGCTATACCTCACATGACAGGGACCGGGCCACTCAAATCAGACGAACCTATCGTAATTGACCTCTTTCCCGTGGAAGAGAAATCAGGATATTATGCAGATATGACCCGCACGGTTGTCAAGGGAGAACCTTCGAAGGATATCCAAGAAATGTACAATGCCCTCCGTGAAGCAAAACAGCTTGGGATCTGCCGTGTGAAAGCAGGAGTATCGGGAGCAGATATTTATCTGGCAGTCGTTGACTTTTTCAAAGACCGGGGATACGAGAGCGATACCCGCGGTTTTGTGCACAATCTCGGTCATGGCGTGGGGCTTCAGGTGCACGAGCTGCCCACGGTAGGACCTGCAGGAAATGCACTTGCTTCCGGCAACGTAATCACCATTGAACCGGGACTCTACTATCCTGGCATCGGGGGTGTGCGTCTTGAAGATATTGGTGTAGTAACCGCCAAAGGATTTGAAAACTTCACGGTATTTCCTGAGGTGCTGATCCTATGAATGATGACATTTTCGAGAAATACCGGGATGCAGGAGTTCTTGCCGCAAAAATCCTCCGCAGTGGTGCACAGGGAATCCGTATTGGTGCGTCATACCTGGACCTTGTCGAATCGATTGAGGAGCAGGTCAAAGAAGAGGGGGCAGGACTCGCGTTTCCTCTCAACCTTTCCTTAAATGAAGATGCTGCGCACGATACTGCATCACAGGGGGATATACGGGTATTTACCAAAGGTGATGTAGCAAAACTGGATCTTGGTGTCCAGTTAGAGGGGTATATCGCTGACACTGCTACCACTATTGATCTTGGGAGTAACTCACTTCTCCTTGATGCATCTGAACAGGCACTCGAATCTGCAATAAAAGCGGTTCGTCCCGGGGCGACCTCAGGAGATCTCGGGGCAGCAATCCAGAAGGAGATAGAGTGTCGTGGTTACCGGCCAATATCAAATCTCACCGGTCATGGACTTGATCGTTATATCCTCCACCGCCCACCCACCATTCCCAATGTCGGGATACAGGGAGGGGTTGTTCTTGAGGAAGGAATGGTCTTTGCCATTGAACCCTTCGCAACAACGGGGAGCGGGCATGTCGGTGAAAAAACCCGTAAGGAGATTTATTCACAGGTTTCACAAAAACCAGTCCGTATTCCTGCAGCACGTACTATACTGAAAAAGATACAGGATCGACACGGATTGCCTTTTGCCCGACGATGGCTTAATGAAAAAAAACTGGATATCACTCTCCCCGCACTCGTCAGATCGCAGGTACTTCACGTTTATCCGGTCCTGTCCGATATTCCGGGATCCCTTGTTTCCCAGCACGAACATACAATGATCGTGACCAGCGATGGTTGCATCGTGACTACACGATGAGATAGCCTTATTCATTCAGGGAATGAATAATTAGGGTTACAGCCATGTCTGGAGATTCTGAAATACTGCGAATAATGGAAGTTGTTCTGACCGCTGAAATATTCAACCAGAACCACCAGCTTGATATTAATGATCTGACACCCACCTGCCGCGAGATTTTTTCCATCACCTCTTATTCGGATATCAAACGGCCGGTCTATGTAAGCGATGGTCTGATCAAGCGCTCACTTGCCATTGCGGACGCCCACCAGAAACTATCCGAAAACCCGTTTGTTAGCTACGAGGAGTTCGGGCAGCGCCTCCGTATCACTGCGCTTGAGCCGGCAGCACTATGGTTCCTCAAGCAGGGGGGGAAATCTATCATTGAGAAAAATCCAGCCCTCGCTTTTTTCTTTGAGAACATAGATTCGACAGGTATCACTTACAAAGCCGTCCGTGCCGCAAATCCGCCATTTGAGGACACCAAGGCATACCTCGATGCACGGATTTCAAAGTTGATAGGCGAGGACGAAAAACTCCGGGGGGCTCTTGACCTCGTTATTGTTCTTGCGCCAGAAGAAGTGGAGCAGCAGATGGACGACCTTGTCTGCACACCGGAACAGCTCGCGATTATCACAAAGATACAACTTGCGATCAATAACCGGGAATTCCTGCGCCTCCACAGGATCCATGAAGTAGGAAAACTCCTGTTTGTGGGTCCACCGGGTACAGGAAAGACCTCAGTTGCACTTGCCACATCCCGGACCATGCACATGCCGGTTCTTGAGGTCAGGGTCTCGATGATTACATCCCAGTATCTCGGGGAAACATCTAAAAATATCGACCGCATTTTTGAATTAGCAAAAAAACTCGCACCTTGTATTCTTTTTATCGATGAATTCGATTTTATCGCCAAGAGCCGTGTCGCTGATGACCATGGGGCTATGAAACGCGCAGTCAACGCTCTGTTAAAAAACATTGACAAGATCAACCTGGTAAAAAACAATGTGCTCCTGATCGGCGCAACCAACCATCCTCAGCTGCTCGATGAAGCAGCGTGGCGAAGGTTTGACGAAGTCGTCGAATTCTCGCTTCCAAATGAAGAGATGAGGAAGAATATCTTAATGAAGGTGACCTCTTCTGTCCAATGTAAACTCGATTTTCAGCAGCTGGCCTCCCAGACAGACGAATTCTCCGGCTCCGATCTCCGCATGCTGGTCAAGGAGGCAATTCTTTCATCCCTCATGGACAACCGGAAGACAATCGGGCACGAAGACATCGAGAAAGGCATCCATATGGTGAAAAACCGGAATGCAATCCGGCGTCTGAACTGGTTATAACATGAAAATCACTCTCATGGGAACCGGTGATGCGATAGGTACACCAAAGGTGGGTTGTGACTGCCCCCAATGTACCCACGCAAAAAATAACGGCGAGATGCGCCTGAGAACCTCGCTTCTTGTAGAGAATGCGGGAAAACGCATCCTCATTGATTCGTCACCGGATCTCCGGCAGCAGCTTCTCCTGTATGGCTCCCCTCATATTGACGCCGTGATCTGGACTCACGGGCATTATGATCATTTTATCGGATTTGGGGAGTTTTACCGGATTCAGAAGATCCCCCCGGTATTTGCCGCTCCCCCGGTACTCAATTACTGTGCTGAATTTTTCCGGTTTCTAAGATTTGATACTGGAGAGATTCAGCCGTACGAGCCATTCGATATGTTCGGGATAACAATCACGCTGTTCATGGTAAGACACCCGCCGGCATTTACCTGCGGTGTATTGTTTGAAACCGATGAATCGCGGGTTGCATTTACTTCAGATACTAACATCGATATTCCGCAAAAAAGCCTTGATCTTCTCACCAACCTGGATCTTCTGCTGCTTGATGCATTTGTACCTTCCGAAATAACGATTCGCAAGCATATGAATTATCTCGACGCCTCCATACTCGCCCGGAATCTCTCTCCAAAAGAGTATCGCTGCGTGCACCAGAGCCATCTTATCCCGTGGGATCTTCCTCACCTCGGAAATGACGGTGACACGTTCGAATTTAAGTGACCGCTTCGATTACTAAACTATTCTGCGTTTTTCATGAACGGATTCTGAAGTTCCACACCACCCATACCTTAATAGTTTTCAGGTGCCCAACCATAGGTGCATGATTGTAAAAGTACTCGAGCTCGAAAAGGATAAGGCGCGGCTCGTCATTCAGGGGGAAGGGCATACGTTCATGAATGCCCTTGTTGAGGAAATTTTGAGCGACCCGGATGTTGATGTCGCCAGATATATGATTGAGTTCCAGTTCTCGGACCCGGAACTACTCGTCACTACAAAAGGTAAGAAAAATCCCCTTCCTGTCATTAAAAAGGCTTGTAAGCGGATTTCCAGTCACTGCAACGAGCTCATTAAAGACTTGAAAAAGCACTGATTTGATAAATTCCGGATAGGATATACTTTTTTTATAACAAACTATTTACTTCAATCATCGGTGATTGTAATTTTCAGACTTGGCAGCAACCCGCTTTTTTTATTTTTCCCCCACTGCTGACACCTTTTTCCAGTCAATAACATTAGACATGTGTTCATCATATCCACATTTTTTCCCCATGTATGAATACCACAAAAAACATAAGATTTTACAAAAAAACCACTTTTCTCCTTATACGTAACCTCATGAATGCAAACGTTCCCTGTATGATGAATTGAGAACAGTTATCAGGCAAAAAGCAAATAGGCTTTGGTTATATGAAAGGAAACAAAACGTTGATTTTTACTACAGTCTTTTTGCTAGCAGCAATTTTTGTTGCAGGATGTACGTCACCTTCCGCTCCTGCTCATGTCCAGACACCGGCACCGACTACAGTGACCCAGACATCCCTTCCAACAACGGTCACCACAACCCCACAGATTACCGTTTCACCATCTGGTACAACTACAACCATTACGACTGCCCCTGCCCAGACAAGCACGGAGAAAGAAATCCTGCATGAAAAAGGGTTGCTGACTACAACCACATTTAAGGCGTACGATTTCAAGGATCTGGGATATAAGTTCCTCTATCCGAATGACAAATTCAGGGTCACTCTCACGTCAGAAAAACCGGTTCTTGGATATGCTGCTAATTCAGAACAAGCATTACTATTGCAGGGTTCGCAGCTGGTCCCGCACTATGAATCCTATTCAAAAAATATTCAATGGGGCCTGGTAGAAGCATCCATGGTCCTTGAGAAGGCAACAGATGTCACCAGCGAGTTTACGGTTGAGGAAGTCGGGCCGTTATCCTACGTAGTTGACGGGCGGTGGATGAGTTTCGATCCGGCCTATGATGGGACACCCCCGTTCAGCTATGAGCTGATTATCACGAAAATATCAGGCCCGACAACCCAGAATTTCAATTTCTGACAATTCATTTTTTTGCCCTGCCTGCATACGGGAGGCAGATGACAAATCCCTGCAGTAATCTGCATCGGATTAAAAAATTGGATATAATAGAGAAGAACCGTTCTCCGGCTGCAGGATTTATTCTTCCGGTGCCCGTTCGGTAAACACAATCGACCCTGAAATACGGGAGATCCTGATCTTTACCTTCTGTCCGGGCTTTGCATTCGCCACATACATGATGTAGCGTCCCATCTTCACGACTCCGTCACCGCGTTTGGAGATGGACTGGATCTCCACGTCCATGATGGTGCCCTCCTCAAGGTTCTCAGATACCGGCTCAGTGCGGGCCTTTCTCTTTCTCACCGGGCGGTGACTTCCGCAGGCGTCACAACGGAGCAGGGTGACACGATCATCTTTAACAAGCCGGGTATCCGGCTTGCCACATTCAGAACATATCACGTAATCATCAACATAACTCTTTATGATATTTTTAATGAGCATAATCTCGAATTTACCGTTAAAAATCGCACGGGCTCCGTCGACCTTTCCAGAGGTTCCCAGTTCACCTAACAGGAATTTCATCAGGTGCACCTGATCACGGCGGACCTTGCTCGCAATATCAGCAAAATTTTCAAGAATCGTTGTCTTGCCCTCGACGTATGCCTTTGCCTCAGGAGCTATAAAACGCTCCGATGATTCTGTTTTTTCGGTGATATTGGAATATGCCTGTTTGAGGAGATTTTCATATGAATCCGTCATAGTTGTATAATATAAATGCGCCATCCCGCCAAAAGGCTTTCCCAACAGCGGTGAGGATAGTGTGGATGGGTTCCAATTCTCTTCCGATAGGTCAAACCGGATTCCGCCGACAACTCCGTATAACAGATATTTTGTAATTATACGTTTAATTACTGATCATGACTTCTTTTATCCACCGGATAGAAGTTCACTATAAACAGGATCCCAGATTAAAATCCAGGACCGACAGAATCCGCTCTTTAGGCATTCCCGTCAATGAACTGCACCTCATCGACATCTACACTATTGGAACAAGCTCAAGAGATTTTACGTATGATGAGCTTTGCCGCATTGGCGCACAACTCATTAACCCTGTCGTCCAGGAATATACCGTAGATACAGCGACAGAAGCTGTTTTTGATTACGCAATTGAGGTAGGATTTCTCCCAGGTGTTACAGATAATATAGGTACAACGGCGAAACAGACCATCGAGGATTATTACTCAATCCGGTTTAAAGAAGGCGAATCAGTCTATAGCTCCCAACTTTTTTTTATTTGCGGAAACATTTCAGAGGATTCCTTACAGAAACTTACGGCAACGCTTGCAAATCCGCTTGTTAACCGGGTTCATATCAAGACATATGAGGAATACAAAAACAAGGGCATGGATCCCTCCGTGCCGTATGTCCGCTTACACGAACTTCCGACTGCAGAAGAAGTTGATCTTGATTTGGATGACAAAGATCTTGCCCGGCTGGGGAAAGAGGGAATACCGGATACCTTAACCGGACAACGAAGAGGCCCTCTTGCGCTCGATCTCCCCCAGCTTCATGCTATCCGTGACTATTTTTCCAAAAAAGGAAGAAAACCGACAGACGTGGAACTCGAGTCACTCGCCCAGACCTGGAGCGAGCATTGCAAGCATACAATCTTTGCGTCATCGATGGATGATGACGTCCCAAAAGGGATCTATAAAACCTTCATCCAAGGAGCAACCAACAAAATTCGCAGGGAGAAAGGGGATAAGGACATCTGTGTGACTGTATTCACAGATAACTCCGGCTCGATAATCTTTGACGACAGGTACCTTGTCACGCATAAAGTCGAGACCCACAACTCTCCCTCAGCTCTGGATCCATTTGGCGGAGCACTGACCGGGATTGTCGGGGTGAACCGGGACACGATCGGTTTTGGTCTCGGGGCAAAACCATGTCTCAATTACTACGGGTATTGCGTAGGAGATCCTGATTCGGACCCGGTACTGTTCCGTGGAAAAAACAAAGCAAATCCGATCCTTTCTCCCCGTCATATCCTTGACGGGGTGGTAAGGGGGGTGGGTGTCGGCGGCAACTGTTCGGGAATACCCACTCCACAGGGGTGGTGTTATTTTAATGACCGGTATTCCGGTAAACCCCTCGTGTTTGCAGGTACCGTTGGTGTGATGCCGCTTAAACATAAAGACAGGAAGCTCTTTGAAAAACGGGCAAAACCCGGAGACCTTATTGTGATGGCGGGGGGGCGCGTGGGGAAAGATGGCATTCATGGTGCAACATTTTCCTCAGAAGCCCTTGACCCGGCCAGTCCGGTAACAGCCGTCCAGATAGGCGACCCGATTACCCAGAAGAAGTTATCCGACGTCATCGTTAAGGAAGCCAGGGACCTCGGGCTGTACCGCAGTATTACGGATAACGGGGCAGGGGGTATTTCCTGCTCTGTAGCAGAGATGGCAAAAGAGTGTAACGGCTGTCATGTCTTCCTTGACCAGGTACCGTTAAAATATCCCGGCATGGCACCATGGGAGATCTGGATCTCTGAATCACAGGAGCGGATGACGCTTGCGATCCCAAAAGAGAGGCTCGATGAATTTATGGATCTGGTCCAGAGACGGGAAGTCGAGGCAACCGTGATTGGAAAATTCACGGACAGCGGGAGGTGTGTCGTCGAATACCATGGTGATATCGTCATGGACGTTGACCTGAATTTCCTGCATGACGGCCTGCCAAAGAAGCATCTGAAAACTACCTTTACGCAAAAAAAATACCCGGAACCAGGAACCGCCTGCCCGGAGCGGCTGGATCAGACAATTCTGTCCATGCTGCGGAGGAAAAACATCTGCTCAACAGAGTTTATCTCCACCCAGTACGACCATACGGTGCAGGGTGGGCATGTCCTTGGACCTGTCCAGGGCAAAGGACGTGTGCAGGCTACCGCCTCGTTAACTAAGGTTGTGCTCGATTCTCAAAAGGGGGTCGGATTATCGCAGGGTATATTCCCTTCGTATTCGGAGATCGACCCTTACCTCATGGCGGCTGCGGCTATTGACACTGCTATCAGGGGTCTCATTGCGATTGGTATATCACTGGATAACATCGCGCTTCTTGATAATTTCTGCTGGTGCTCATCAGATGAGCCGGAGCGACTTTGGCAGCTGAAGCAGGCCGCAAAAGGCTGTTACGATTTTGCTACTGCATTTGGCACTCCATTTATATCGGGAAAAGACAGTATGTTCAACGATTTCTCCGGGTTTGATGCGGACAACAACCCGGTCAGGATATCGGTGCCCCCGACACTCCTTATCTCTTCAATAGGAATTCATGATGATGTGGCAAAGGCCGTGTCCATTGAAGCCAAATTTGAAGGTGACTTTGTCTATGTCATGGGGGAAACATTTCCGGAACTTGGCGGATCTGAGTATTTCGCTTTCTTAGGCAGCATAGGAAATTCCGTTCCGAAGCTGGATACCAGAAAAGCAAAATCCCGGTATCAGAGTCTGACTGCCGCGATAGCAAAAGAGATTGTGGCATCTGCGTACCCCGTCATCCATGGGGGTCTTGCAGTGGCTCTTGCAAAAGTCGCCATCGCAGGCAGCATTGGCATGGAAATCGCCATTCCCTCCGGTTTGCGTCCGGATTATTTCCTGTTCTCCGAATCGCTGGGAAGATTTATTGTAACGGTTTCCCAAGACCACAAGAAGGCATTTGAAGAGATTATGGGCGGTGATGCGCTGTTGCTGGGCACCGTTTGTGGCAGGGCTTTGCGGATCACCGGACAAAAAATCATCTGTGATCTCCCGGTTGAGGAACTTGAGACTGCCTACAAATCACCATTCATTGGGTACTAAAAAATGAAGACGACGAGCAGGTTAGAGAAGAGCCTTTCAGGACGGGCTGGAAAGAACGATATATCAAACCCTGCAAAAACTGATGAAAAGGCCATTATCATGAGTGGCTATGGGATCAATTCAGAGATGGAAACGCAGGAAGCGTTCACACGTGCCGGGATGGGTTCGGATATCGTCCATATAAATGACCTGATAGCGGGAAGAAAAAAGTTATCAGATTACCGTTTACTGGTTTTTCCCGGCGGTTTTTCTTATGGTGACGATACCGGCGCAGGTAACGCGTATGCAAACAGGGTGCGCAACAACCTGTGGGATGATTTGGAGGAATTTTTAGAGAACGATACCCTTGTTTTAGGTATCTGCAACGGGTTCCAGATTCTCGCAAACCTTGGTCTTGTACCGGCGTTCAATAAAAAATATGAACGGGACATCGCCCTTATGCCCAACCGGAAAGGTGTACTGGAATGTCGTTTTGCCACCCTGAAACCCGTATCTGACAATCTTTGGACCCGGGGTATCGAACGGATGTACTGCCCGGTCGCCCATGGCGAGGGAAATTTTTTCTGCCCTCCTGAAACCCTGGTACGTCTTAAAACAAAGAATATGATAACGTTCCAGTACTGCCGGGATGATATGAGCCCCGCAAAGGGTGAATATCCCTATAATCCCAATGGTTCGACAGATGATATTGCCGGCATCACATCCGAAGACGGAAAAGTTCTTGGATTAATGCCTCATCCGGAACGGGCCATGAATTTCACCAACTTGTATGACTGGCCATACCAGAAAGAGAAAATGAAACGGGAAGGAAAAAAACTGCCGCAGGAATCCCCGAATATGCAGTTTTTTAAAAATATAGTCAATTATTTCTGTTAGCAAAGGCATTTTTTTAAATTTTAATAGAGTAACGTTCTGACCACTAAACCTCTTGTTCAAATAACCAGATTGTCATCATGATTATTTTGGAATTGCTGACGAAAAAAGATGTCAGAAGACGTGCATTGCCGCGCAAAATATTACAACGGAGCTTTTGAAGCGAATATAGAGAAAGATTATACTTTTACTGAAGCAGACACGAGCGCAACCAGTTCTTTTGTCTTCTTCTCATTTTCAATATCGTTCTGGTGGATGTTGGTTACTGCAACCGGAACCATCCCCCGTGCTTCGATCCATTTTTTGAATGTCTCGTCGGTCTGACCCGGCCTGCCGCCATGGGTTGAAAACGCGACTGCAGGTTTACCCATGCAGCCTTTCAGCCCGTCGATTGCCGCATGTATCACCGGTGTCGGTTTGAACGCCCAGACCGGTGATCCGAACACTACCAGATCATAGCCGGAAATATCTACCGAAGCAGGCTCGATCACGGTCTTTTCCTCACCGCGTGCCATTTTGCAATGCACGAAAAATCGCATCAGCCGGTTATAGGATGCGGTGTCAGTAACCTCAACCAGTTGTGCATCGAATGCCGAAGCAATATGCCGGGCCACGTGGCGGGTGTTACCGGTTTCGCTGTGATAGATGATGCAGATCTTCATTTCACACATGCGTGGGTATTCTTATGAAAAAAAGATACCAGAAAAAAGGGATTTATTTCTTCCGGGCCGGTGCTTTTTGTGCTTTTTTCGCGGCCATTTTCACGGATTTCTTTCCCTCATCCTCCTTAAACTGAGGCATCATCGCGCGGACTTCCCTTCCTACTTCCTCGATGAGATGGTCCTCGTCTGCTGCGGTGAGCGCGTTAAAAACCGGGCGGTTCACCATGTTCTCGAGCATCCATTCCCGCGCAAACTTGCCGCTCTGGATCTCTTCAAGGATCTCCTCCATTGCGATATAACTCTCCTCACCGATGACACGGGGTCCCCTTGTGAGATCACCATACTGCGCGGTGTTGCTGATGTACTTGCGCATATTTGTCAGCCCGCCTTCATAGATCAGGTCAACGATGAGTTTTGTCTCGTGAAGCACTTCGAGATATGCCATCTCCGGGGAATAGCCGGCATTAACAAGCGTCTCAAATCCCGCTTTGATAAGCGAGGTCATACCGCCACAGAGAACTGCCTGCTCACCGAACAGATCGGTCTCGGTCTCCTCGCGGAACGAGGTCTCAAGAACGACAGCCCGGGTTGCTCCGATTCCCTTTGCATAGGCAAGCGCAATCTTGTGTGCATTGCCCGAATGATCCTGGTGGATCGCGATAAGTGCGGGTACACCTTTGCCTTCCTCGTACTGGCGGCGCACCATGAAGCCAGGACCCTTGGGCGCAACCATGATCACATCAACCGTTGACGGGGGTGCGATCTGGCCGAAGTGGATATTGAACCCGTGGGAGAACATCAGGCATTTGTTCTCGGTAAGATGCGGCAGAATTTCTGCACGGAAGACCGCGCCCTGGTGCTCATCGGGAAGAAGGATCTGGATGATATCTGCCTTTTTGACAGCTTCTGCAACCGTCATCACTTTCATACCATCCCTGACTGCTGCGTCCCAGCTCTTCCCTTTGCGCAGCCCAATCACCACATCAAGTCCGCTGTCCTTTAAGTTAAGAGACTGCCCGCGCCCTTGTGAGCCATATCCAATCACAGCGATGCGCATGCCTTTCAGCACGCCGATATCCGCATCTGAATCATAGTATTTTTCCATCATGATAGTTCTCTTT
>DATKZP010000015.1:0-68290 GCA_035527915.1 Methanoregula sp.
TGCGAACTGGTCCGGGTTCTCGTAGAAGCGCCGTGAAATCTTTTCGTAGACAGGGTCGAACCGTAAAGAGAGGTCCGTTGTCATCATGGATGGCGCATGACGCTTCGATTTGTCGTGGGCATCCGGTATGGTACCGGCGCCTGCGCCACCCTTCGGCTTCCACTGGTGCGCACCGGCCGGGCTCTTCGTCAGTTCCCACTCGTACTGGAACAGGATTCTGAAGAAGTTGCTGCTCCACTTCGTTGGCGTGGGGGTCCAGGTGACCTCCAGGCCGCTGGTGATCGTGTCCCCGCCTTTGCCGGTGCCGAAGCTGCTCTTCCAGCCGAGGCCCTGCTCCTCGATCCCCGCCGCTTCAGGCTCAGGCCCCACATGGGTCGCAGGGCCGGCGCCGTGGGTTTTGCCAAAGGAGTGACCACCGGCGATCAGTGCAACCGTCTCTTCATCGTTCATGGCCATCCGGGCGAACGTCTCGCGGATATCTTTCGCCGCCGCGACCGGATCCGGGATGCCGTTCGGGCCTTCCGGATTGACGTAGATCAGCCCCATCTGCACGGCAGCGAGCGGGTTTTCGAGGTTCCGTTCGCCGGAGTAGCGTTTGTCCTCCAGCCACATGTTCTCAGAACCCCAGTAGACCTCATCGGGCTCCCAGACATCCGCACGACCGCCAGCGAAGCCGAAGGTCTTAAATCCCATCGACTCCAGGGCGACGTTGCCGGCAAGAATCATGAGGTCGGCCCATGAGATTTTCCTGCCATACTTCTGCTTGATCGGCCAAAGCAGCCGGCGCGCCTTGTCGAGGTTCGCGTTGTCGGGCCAGCTGTTAATGGGCGGGAAGCGCTGCTGGGCGGCACCGGCGCCGCCGCGACCGTCACCGGTGCGGTACGTGCCGGCGCTGTGCCATGCCATGCGAATGAACAAGGGGCCGTAGTGGCCGAAGTCCGCCGGCCACCAGTCCTGCGAGCCGGTCATCAGCGCCCGCAGATCCTTCTTCACGGCCGCCAGGTCGAGTTTTTTGAATTCACGAGCGTAGTTGAACTCCCCGCCCATCGGGTTGGACAGGGGAGAGTTCTGGTGAAGAACCTTCAGGTTCAACTGGTTCGGCCACCAGTCCCGGTTGGACCTGCCCCGGCCGGTTGCCTGGTTGTTTACCCCGCCCTTTTCCGGGCGCTTGCTGTCTTCAGTCATAATGTCACTTCCTATCGTTGGATGATGTTTACCACGGAGATGCCTTGAATATTCCTATGCCCACCCAGCTGATGGTTGCCTCAGCAGCGGATATGGTTAAGGTGTTTGAGCAAGGAAACCTTCCAACACCGCTTTTGCTGCAAGACTTGTGTCTTCTTTCTCGGGTCCTGGAGGAATTTCGCCTTCGTGTATTCCGCCATGCTCACATCCCTGCAAGAATCCCTACAATCTGCTGAGCTGTCACCGGGTCCACGACACGGTCCAGCACCAACCCGGCCATAGCGACAAACAAGGTCCAGAAGACATTCTCAACCTGCTCGTTCTTCCCATACCTTATTTTCCGGTGAAATCGGAATGCTAAAGTAGCATTATTTAATGAAATTGGTGTAATTAAGCCTTATTTTAACAAATAAGACATAAATTGCCCGAATTACGCTCCGCATACCCCCGACCAGATTCCCAACGGATAGTTAGAATCCTTTACCGGATCCGGGCCCATCGCGCGGTTTTTGTAATCTTCCAATGTATTCTATCCGGATCCTGCTGCATTATTGAAAGGAGGGTTCGTATATTCCTGTTAAAGGGATTTATTATCCATATTTTGCTCACTCATAACCTTCCCATCCTGCATAAAGATTATCCGGTCGAAATATTTCCGGTGCCAGTCCTCGTGAGAAATGATAACAACGGTCTGGTTGAGGTCTTTGTTGAGTTTCCGGATCAGTTCAAGGATCGTCGTCGAGTTCCATGTATCGATTGTCGATATTGTAGGGGAATGGGGAAAAAAGGTGGTGGGGCTTATTCCTGGTTAAAACCCGATTTTTCAGACCCCCCTTGAAAAAAATGAGCTCCATAGACGTGTTCTGATAGCCTTAATGGATGCCTGATGGCATAAAATATGCGGCAAAATTCACCTCGATTAAAAGGGCCGTACAAGCCAATAGGCGAGGTGCAATTCTGCCGTTTTTTGTCAAACAGGACGATTATAGGGCTCATTCTCCACATGAAACGAAAAAAAGCAATTTACGGGTTTTTCCGGTATTGGCTGAAATATACAGAAAGGAAAAAGAGCCTAAAATGGGCATATTTCCCCTCAAAATACAGACTCTCTTATTCCCGTTGTCTTCGACGGGGGATAAATGGGGGAGAGTCCACTCATTTACCTTGTTGTTCTTTTACGATCTTATCCTTGACCTGCTGTCCGGAAAGAACGACCATCGGCATTCCTCCGCCCGGATTGACGCTGCCCCCGACAAAATAGAGGTTTTTGTATTTCTCGCTTTTCTGGGGCGCTTTGAAGCCTTTGTTTTTTCTCTTATCTGAGACAATCCCGTATATTGCTCCCCGGTTAGAATAATATCTTTTTTGTATGTCTTCAGGAGTCCACTCGTCCTCAGTTATTATGTGTTTGCGCACATCCGTAAGGCCCATGCGCTCCAGTTTGTCCAGCACTTTCTCCCTGAACTCTGCGTACTCCTCTCTGGTAAAAGGCTTGTCCTGCACATAGGGCACATGCGGGAGTATCTTCAGGTTCTCGCAGCCGGCTGGCGCCTGCGATGGATCCGTGCGGCTGGGTGCGACAAGATAAATCGTCGGATCTTCAGGAAGCCGTTTCTCATGGAATAGTTCATGATGGCTTTTTTCCGGGTCCTTTGAGAAGAAAAAGTTATGATGCGCCAGTTGCTCGTATCTTTTATCCACGCCGAGGTGCAGCACATACCCGGAACACGCAGGCTCGAATCGATTCTTATAATCATCCAGCATAGGCCCTTTTTCCCCGAGCAGCCGTTCGTATGCAGGGATGACTTCCATATCTGATACGAATATATCTGCACTCCGCTCGGTTCCATCAGCCAGCACTGCCGAAGTGATCCTGTCTCCCTCCCTTTTTAATTCTGTAACTTCAGTACTCAGGTGTATCGGTATACCGAGTTCCTCCATAAGTTTCTTTAATCCAAGGGCAAGATTGAACAATCCGCCGTTTACGTACCACAGCCCATACTTGAACTGGATATACGGTAGTAAGTTCAATACAGCAGGGGCATCATACGGAGAGGAGCCCACATATTTTATGAAATGATCAAGGGTTTTTCTGAGGTACGGGTTCCTTATCCGCTTTTCGACTCCCTGGTGCATGGTGTGGAAAAAGTCAAAGTCCCGGATGGAACTGATGATGCCGTAGTATTTCACAACCTCAGGCAACGTGTCCAGGCCCTTTTTAAAGTAGCCACGTTCGGCGGTCTCACAGAGCTTCTTTGAATATGCGTTGAACCGGTCCAGATCTTGCTTATCCTCTTCAGTCAGCCAGGGATTATTTCTGATGATCTGGGCAGGATCGGCATAGAGGTCAAAACGCTTCCCGTCCTCAAAAAAGCATCGCCACTGGAGATCAAGCTTCATGGTCGGAACATAATCCTTCATCCTTTTTCCGGCCCGGGTGAACAGCGCCTCGAATATATGAGGCATCGTCAGGATCGAAGGCCCCAGGTCAAAAGAGAAGCCATCTTTTTTCAGAACGTTGAGCTTTCCGCCAACATGGCTGTTCTTTTCGTACACAGCGACGTCGTATCCTTCTTCGGCGAGGGATATCGCGGCTGAGACACCACCCAGGCCAGCGCCAATCACGATGACTTTTTTTGTGTTTTTAGACATTTTAAACCTCAGGAAAATCAATTTGGCAGCTGATAGACCATTTCTTCAGTCAAATGTTATTCCGTTGGTTTTATATTAATCCTCTGCAAAAGAATTTCCAATGACCGGAAAAAAAGTTATTATCATCGGCGCCGGCCCAGGGGGATTAACGTGTGCGATGATCCTTGCCCACCGGGGCTTCTCGGTTACGGTCTACGAGAAGGAAGATCGGGTCGGCGGCAGGAACGCTCCGTTAAAACTCGGCCCTTATACGTTTGATACCGGGCCGACCTTCCTTATGATGAAGTTCATCCTGGAGGAGATGTTCTCTGAAGCGGGGAAAGACATCGCCAGGTATCTTGAAGTGCGCAAGATAGAGCCCATGTATCACCTGGACTACGGGAATGTCCAACTGTATCCCTCGACAGACATTGCAAAAACCACTGAGGAAGTGAAAAGAATTTTTCCCGGCGATGAGGGCGGAGTTGCGAAATTCTACATAAAGGAGAAACGTCGCTTCGAGCTCTTATTCCCCTGCCTCCAAAAGGATTATGTCCATTTCAGGACGTTCTTTCACCCAGATTTCATTAAAGCCATACCCGTGCTTGGCATTGGCCAGTCCCTGTTCCAGAACCTGGGCCACTATTTCAAGGACGACCGTCTCAAGATGTCGTTCTCGTTCCAGTCCAAATATCTTGGGATGTCACCATGGGAATGCCCTGCTGCCTTCACCATGATACCGTATGTCGAACGCAGGTACGGCATCTATCATGTGATCGGCGGCCTGAATGCGATCTCTGCTGCGATGGCGAAGGTTGCGAGGGAGAATGGGGCGGAAATAAAACTGGGATCGCCCGTTAAGGAGATCATTACTGAAGGAGGCAGAGCGATGGGGGTCATGCTCGCATCCGGGGAGAAGGATTACGCCGATGATATTGTTATAAACGCGGACTTCGGCTATGCGATGACTCACCTGTTCAGACCCGGGCTGCTGAAGAAATACACTCCCGAAAAAGTTGCCAAGAAACAGTATTCCTGTTCAACGTTCATGATATATCTCGGGGTAGACAAGAAATACGACCTGCCGCATCACAACATTTATTTTTCCAAAGACTACGAGGGTAATGTCAGGGATATTTTCAACAATAACAAGATAAGCGACGAGCCCTCGTTCTATTTGCAGAATGCGTCGGTAACCGATCCGACCCTTGCACCGCCAGGGAAATCCACAATTTATATCCTTGTCCCCATGCCTAACAATTCTTCGGGAATAGACTGGGTAAAAGAAAAAGATGCTTTCCGGGAAAAGATGCTGGATCTCGTGGTGGCAAGGACTCCGATGAAGGATTTGCGCGAACACATAGAAGAAGAGCGAATCATAACACCGATTGACTGGGAACGAGAGCACAACATATACTATGGTGCTACTTTCAACCTGGCCCACAATCTGATGCAGATGTTATACTTCAGGCCGAGGAATGAGTTCGAGGAGGTGAGGAACTGTTACCTCGTCGGCGGAGGAACACATCCCGGGAGCGGGCTGCCCACGATCTACGAATCGGGCCGGATCACGGCAAACCTCCTTTCAAAGAAGCGGGGCGAGCCATATAACAAGCCCTCGAAGATCTACTATAAGGATGCTCTTCAATGAGCACATATCTGCTTATTGACGTTCTGATAATAATCCTGCCCCTGATAGTGTCCTTTTTTCCGTATCTCTCTTATTACAAAAAATTTCCTTATGTACTTTTCTCGATATTCGCAGGTGGACTCTTCTTTGTCACCTGGGATATTATTGCGACCATGCGGGGCGACTGGTCGTTCAACCCGGAGTATATCATGGGAATCTCCTTTGCCGGCCTGCCGCTGGAAGAAGTCCTGTTTTTCATATTCGTGCCATACAGCCTCCTGCTCTTGTATGAACAAGCTGCTTTCTTCTTTAAGGATCGGACCGTTCCCTGGAAACAAGGGGCAGGATATGCAGCGGGAATTATTTTGATTCTCGTATCCTTCCTTTTCATCGGGAAAAATTATACATTCATGGCGATTTTTTCCGCGGGTATAGTATTACTGGGAATGTCGCTCTTCTACTCGGGTATCATGGTGCGTCTGGCCTTTTGGGCCTACCTTATACCAGGATTTCTGCTGTTCATCCTGTTCAATTATTTTCTCACATCACTGCCGGTGGTGATCTATAGTCCGTCGGCAGTCTCCGGGGTCCGTTTCCTGACCATCCCCCTCGAAGACTTTTTCTATAATTTTACTATGATGTCAGTGTATCTGGCGTTTTACCTTTGGGCGAAAGACAATCTCGGGAACCTGAAGAATTTCCGGATACTCAGCGGATAGTTTGTGAAGGGCGATGAATTTTCTTCGGCACCTCCTTTTCCTGGTTCCCGGCTATCGGGTTCACACAATAAAACCTGCCCATTTAAGGAGGATATTTAATGCATTCTGTCCTATGTTGACTAAAAAACGGGTATCATGGATAAAATCTGTTTTATATCTGATAGTGTCTATCAGGGAGAGGGGATTAGCAGGGGACTGGCACGTGGCCTGCTGGTTTATTATGGAGATTGTAACCTGACTGGTGAAGGGATGGGCATCGGTAGTATCGCTTTGAGGGACCATGAATGCACATACTTTTCACGGTCCTGGACAGACTCAACAGAGTCAGGTGTTCTCAAACGAACCTTCACCCTTGATACCCGCATGATGTGGGGCATACGAGGAAAACCGTCAAACGTTCTCACCCGCTGGATCGAATCCGGTATCAGTGCCTATATGCAGCTACCATGGTTCCAGAGCTTACTCATGGTCCCGGTACTCCCTCTCCGCACTCTGCTTGACATTCACCCGTTCTTCGAAACCATACCCCCCCGCGGGAAGGCCACCTTCACGTATAGCGTAACCGGGCAAAATGTGGAGATACATGTGGAGAGTACTATGCCGGTCAGACCGAAGGATATCCTTTGCCTGTTAAACGAGCTGAGTGCTGCGTGGTTTACGGCTGGATGGGAGGGGAAACGAATGACAACACCGCCTCCCGGATGGGAAAAGGTTGGATCTGACCAGATGCCTGTGTCTCTGGTTGATCCCGTACATGGAATCCGGTTCTTTATGGACCAGCCATCAGTCAGCCCTTCCGTGCCGCACACTATCTACCGGGGTCGGGAGCAGAGCGGAGATCTCAGCTGGGCGGGCTTCTGTCTCGAACTGGGTCCTCTTGACGGCGTGCAGGAGTCACTCGAGGCACGGTATTGCATCGGTTTTACGCATGGGGCGTGCCCATGAACCCTTCGTCCCTCTCGGGTGTTACCCTTGTCTATCCCTATTTCCGGAGTAAAGACCCGGTCGAAAAACTGTTTCCCCCGCTGGGGATTGCCTACCTTGCGAGCCAGCTGAAGGAACGGGGGATCCCGGTAACCGTAGAAGACTGCACCTTTGAGACCTTCGATGAAGTAATTGATCGGATTGCAGCATCCCGGCCCGCCATTATTGGTATTTCTATCATGGTCACGATGAGCAGGAATGCGTTTGACCTGCTCAGGGAACTGAGAGAACGGCTGCCGGGCACGCTCTTTGTCGCCGGAGGGCCACTTCCGACGGTGAATCCTGCGATGTTTGCCGGAAAATTTGATATGGTATTTTGTGGAGAAGGCGATGTGACTTTCCCGCGTTTCTGTCAGGATTACCTTTCATCAGGCAGTTCCCCCCATGATCTGAAAACCCTGGATCCCGCATCCTGCCCGGGACTGTATATGAACAGTGACGGCCAGGTACGCTCATCGCCTCCCGTTCACCACCCTTCAGAAATCCTTGATCTGCTCCCCCTCCCGGACCGCTCGGGATTTGATCACCAGCAGTATCATGCCGCTATGGAAAAAAACGGTGGTCTCAGGCAGACCACCCTGATCGTCACCCGCGGCTGCCCGTTTTCCTGTGATTTCTGTTCGAAACCGGTATGGGGCGACCTGTTCAGGAAACCTCCTCTGGAAAAAGTATTCCGGGAGATTGAAGAGATTATGTCGCTAGGGTATTCCTGTCTCTGGATAGCAGATGACTGCTTTACCCTTGACAGTGAGTACCTCACAGCCTTCTGCCACGAAATGATCCGGCGGAAAGTACCGGTCAGCTGGACCTGCCTGTCACGGGTCGACCGGCTCACCCCCGAACTTGTTGACCTCATGAAACGCTCAGGGTGCATTCGGGTTTATCTGGGTCTCGAATCGGGAAGCAACGAAACCCTCAGGCTCATGAACAAACGTGTTACCGTTGAACAGGGAATCCGGGCAGTACAACTCTTTTCCCAGGCTGGGATCGGCACTGCCGGATTTTTCATGGTCGGGTACCCGGGAGAAACGGTGGAGTCGATCGAAAAGACCTTTGCCCTTGTCCAGTCTCTCCCGCTCGATGAAGCCTGGTTCACCATTCCACTCCCCCTCCCCGGAACACCCCTTTTTGCCCGTGTTGCAGATCTCAGGAAATGGGAGGACTGGGAGGTCTCAAACCAGGTAAAATTCGTATACCCCTCGGAATTTGATGAGCGCTGGCTTGAGCGGCGAATCAATGAGACCATGGAAGCCTTCAGAAAGAAAAAAGGCGGCATTGATTCCGGAGAAAAATCCGGCACAACCTGAATACCAGGCAAGAGAGTACTCCTTTTTTCCGGGATCATTCCAACAGAAATTATCCGGTTCGTCCAGGTAAACAGGTGAGAAGATCACAATTTTTCCATATTTAAAAACGTATAAATATATAAACACTCAAATGAACGGACGGTGAAAACCCATGAAGAAACTCTTTGTTATTCTCGCGATCCTGTTTATCGGGATTATTATTGCTGGCTGCACATCCCAGCCACCAGCACCGGTAGTTACCCCAACACCGACAGCGGCCCCGACAACTGCTGCACCACCAATGAAAACCCTTGTTGAAACAGCTGTGGCAGATGGACGTTTCACGACACTTGTTGCAGCGCTTCAGGCAGCTAAACTCGATGAAGCACTCAGCGGACCCGGTCCGTTCACGGTATTTGCACCAACAGACGATGCATTCAAAAATTTACCCCCCGGTACTGTTGAATCCCTGTTAAAGGAACCAGAGGGACAGTTAAAGCAGATTCTCCTGTACCACGTTGTTGATGGAAAAGTAATGGCTGCTGATGTAGTCAAGCTGAGCTCCGCAAAAACGCTTCAGGGATCGGACGTGAATATCACTGTGACCAATGGCGTTGTAAAAATCAATGATGCCACGGTAATAATTACTGACATTCAGACTAAGAACGGTGTGATCCACGTTATCGATAAAGTGCTTATACCCCCCAAGTAACTCGGTCCAGGAATGTGACCAGAGACCCGGTATATAATTCCGGGTCCTCATTTTTCACTTCTTCAATGACATTACGATACAATTTGCACCCCCTCTTTGTCGATATCCGTTTAATATGGACCTAACTGGTTCAGTCTGGAGGGCGGATCTCCATGGTGATCACCCTTTCCCCCGGATTATGGAAAAGAACCCCTGTTTTGATCTTTATCTGAAACCGATAAAAAATTCAGGATAGATTATTCCAGCAGGATGCATCCGAGAGATGGCAAAATATCAGCAATAGTCCGGTGAAAAGTGAAATATCTCGGAGAATAAACCTGTTCATCAGTATACCCATAAGCATCCGTGATAGTTTTTGAAAAGTATAAAAATGTTTAAATATATAGCCAATCATATAGCCCGCTGGTGGAACACCATGGTATCGTTTAAGTGCAAAGATATCGGTATGGACTGCAAGTTCGAGTCAACTGCAGCCAATGTACAGGATTTGGATGATAAAGTTGCCCAGCATGCCCGCGAGGCTCACAAAATTCCCTCGCTGGACAAAGAGATGTGGATGAAGATCCACAAAGCAGAAAAGTAATCCCTTTTTTTACATACAGTGAACATGTGCTGTTCGTTTTCAAAATCTATAATTAATAAAAAAGGATAAATATAAAATGAGATATTCTTCTTCACGCCCAATAAAGGGTAAGAGGTGTATGATATGAAAACGATTGTTGATGTTGCTGTCGCGGATGGGAGATTTAAAACTCTTGTAGCCGCCGTCAAGGCAGCAAAACTCGATGGTGCACTGAGCGGAACCGGCCCCTTCACGGTATTTGCACCCACAGACGATGCATTCAAAAAATTACCTGCCGGTACTGTTGAAACTCTGTTAAAAGATCCTGAAGGAAAGTTAAAGCAGATCCTCCTCTACCATGTCGTTTCGGGCAGGCATATGGCAGCAGACGTGGTGAAAATGACGAGCTTGAAAACTCTCCAGGGAGGAACCCTGACAATTAATGCGACCAAGGACGGGGTTTATGTGAACAAAGCAAAGGTCATCATCCCCGATATCAAGCCTGACAATGGCGTCTGTCATGCTATTGACTCGGTGTTAATGCCGCCATGAGTAATTCGGTCCAGGAATGTAACTAAGATACCCGGTATCTTAACCGGTCCTCATTTTTCAGGTAATTTTTTGATAACTTTCAACTAAAAAACTAATAATCCCTGCAGGATGAGAAGATACCGCGCATTAAGCGAATGTAGTTTCTTATTGCTTTTCTCATAAAAAACAGCAGGATATAACAAACCTGAAAAATGGTCTCCTACTTAAAATACGGCTATCTGACATTGCATCAATGATTACGATCCGACAGGAATACTAAAAAGGGATCAGAGGATTTTTGCTCCCCAGACTGTTTTTTCATAGCGCTGCGCTTTTTCTGAACCCTTCAGACAATAATCATGGTACTTGAGCCCGAGGTCTGACGTTACGGGACAGGTCGGACACGTGCATCCCTTATCAAAGGTGATACACATAAAGCTCTTGCCAACTGTGCAGTAAAACCCCTCTTTAGCGTTTATTGCGCACTTTGTATAGGTCGGGCATGTTCCGCACATGCACTTGGCCTTTTCAGTCTCGATGAGTTTTGCCTTCTCTTCCTTCGGCATCTTCTCCAGGTTTTGCAGGATTTGTTCGAACTTATCCATGGTGAAATTCACCCAAAGCACCATGTATAACGAAAGTATTTATATTAAAGTACTGGTGTTTTCTTTGCACTGCAGTAATCCCCTAATCGTGCTGATCGCAGGCCTTTGCTACACCGATAGGGTAATACTCATTGGAAAAAGAGGACATTCCTGTGTCGTTCCGGAGTGGTGCCGGTGATAACCCGCGTCGATCCAGAGCGTATCCGGATCCTCAATGATGCCATAGTTCGGACCGGTGACTTTGTCCTGTACTGGATGCAGTCCTCGCATCGCACGGAAGAGAACCCGGCGCTCGTGTACGCGGTCGAACGGGCGGATCAGGCACATCTCCCGCTCATCGTCTATTTCGGGCTCTGGCAGTCCTATCCGGAAGCCAACCTCCGTCACTTCCGGTTCATGCTGGAAGGGCTTGCTGAAGTTGGCCGATCACTCGAGTCCATGGGAATCCGGTTCGTGCTCAGGACTGAATCACCGGACAAAGGAGTCTGTGCCCTTGCGAAGAATGCGGCAATCGTCATTGCTGACCGGGGCTACCTCAGGCCGCAGCAATCATGGTACCGTACCGTTGCTGAACAGTGCCGCTGCCCGCTGGTGCAGGTCGAAGGAGATGTGGTTGTGCCGGTTGAAGTGGCATCGCAGAAAGAGGAATATTCGGCAGCCACCTTTCGCCCGAAAATTACCCGCCTGCTGGACAGGTTTCTGCACCCGGCTGAAACGGGCAGTCCGCAGCGTTCTTCTCTCTCCCTTGACCTTCCCACACGTGCTGATGAATCAATAGAGGCTCTCCTTTTATCACTCAACATTGACCGCACGGTTCCTGCATCAGCTTTGTTCACCGGAGGGACCGCAGAAGCGAAGCGGCGGTTTGAGCAGTTCCTGAAAAACCGGCTTGACGGGTTTGCCGAAAACCGCAATGATCCCGGGGGCGATGGTGGTTCCGACATGAGCCCCTACCTCCATTTTGGCCAGGTATCGCCAATGACGCTCTCTCTCGATGCTCAGGAACAGGGTGGGAGCGGAACTCCGGCATTTCTCGAAGAGTTGATCGTGCGGCGGGAACTTGCCGTGAATTTTGTCCGGTATAATGATCACCATGATACCTTCACATCACTTCCTGCCTGGGCACAGAAAACGCTGGCACTGCACCAGGCTGATCAGCGGGAGTACGGGTATCCACTTGATGAACTCGAGCAGGCTGCAACCCATGATCCGTACTGGAATGCCGCCCAGCAGGAGATGATGAAGACCGGTAAGATGCAGGGCTATATGCGGATGTACTGGGGCAAGAAGATCATTGAATGGAGTAAAACACCACAGGAAGCCTACGCAGCCGCCCTGCATCTCAATAATAAATATGAGATTGACGGACGGGATCCCAACGGGTACGCCGGGGTTGCCTGGTGCTTTGGCAAACACGATCGCCCCTGGGGGGAGCGTCCCGTCTTTGGCATGGTACGGTACATGAATGCTCAAGGACTCACGCGAAAGTTTGCGATGGACCGGTATCTCGAAAAGGTCCAGCTGGTACGCTGAAGATCCATTGATAGTATGATCTACGCGGGAGATCGGATGAAAGCCGGTGCTGCCCCTTATGGAAATCTCAACGGTTAGTGCGGTTACCGGCGCTTTTTTGGTTTCTTTTCGCCAGAGGGAGACTGCGGTACCCCGGCACAAGCCCCAATGGAGGTAAGGTATTGTTCTGCCTTTGCGATCAACTGATCACGTTTCCCGCTCTCCATGCGGGTGATATAGGTTATGAAGGGCGCCATCCGCACATTACGCTCAAATATGTCCCGGTGGACATACAGGAAACGCCAGTAGAGTGCATCCCAGAGATCGCACCACGGGCCTTCTTGGTAATTACTCATCTTCAGCACATACCGGGAACCGGATATGTAGGGTTTGGAACTCATCAGTCCGCCATCAGAAAACTGGCTCATGCCATAGACATTGGGGACCATCACCCAGTCATATGCATCAATAAAGAGCTCCGAGAACCAGTCATAGACCCGGTCCGGGTGGAATTCGGCAAGGAGCATGATGTTGCCCAGCACCATCAGGCGCTCGATATGGTGGCAGTATGCGGACGTGAGAACACGGTGTATTGTTGTATCGACAGGCTTGATACCCGTTGACGCAGTCCAGAAGCAGGGAGGTACCTGGTGGGTTAAAGCCAGTATATTTGATGTCTGCTCTTTTTTCCCGGCAATCAGATAAACCGCCCTGATGAACTCGCGCCAGCCAATCATCTGGCGGATGAAACCTTCCAGTGAAGTGATCGGGATAGCATGCTCCTGTGCATGACGCAGTGCGGCATCCACCACGTTTCTTGGGGTGAGGAGCCCGATATTCAGCAGCGGACTGATCGCGGAATGGAAAAGAACCGTTTGATCCTGTTGAATCGCGTCTTCGTATTTCCCGAACAGTACCAGCCGGTTCATGAGGAAATCGTCAAACCAGCGGTTCGCATCCTCAAACGTGACCGGCCAAAAAAAAGCGTTCACATCCCCATAGGCTGCCGGAAAATGTTCCTGCACGTAGCTGATTGCTTCGGATACATACTCGTTCTGAACGGGGTGCCAGACCGGGGGTATCGGGAAATTTTTTGGCAGCGGTTCGCGGTTGAGGGTATCAAACGTCCAGCGTTTCTCAACCGGTTTGCCATCGTTTTCCAGCAGGATTTTATGGCGTTTTCTCTGCTCGATATAAAATTCCGTGAGATAGAATCTCCTGCCCTCAGGGTAAAACTCCCTGAGGTATTCCCGTGAGCATAAGAACATGGGGCTCTCGTAAGTAACCAGCCGGATTCCCGTGCTGGTGCAGGCTTTCTCAATCTCATCGACCAGGCCGTTTTCCAGCGGATCGCACATATGGACCTCTGATACCCCGTTTCCGGCAAGGTGCACAAACAGGTCTGTGCTTTTTTCCAGTGCTGCTGTCTCAAGGTAATCGACCGTGAATCCTTCAGCGACAAGGTAATCCCGGTACCGCCGCATGGATGCCCGGTGAAGCACGAGTTTCTGGGCATGGAACCGGTGCCTCCGGAAGAACCACGGGTCTTCGGCAATGATTACCGCTCGCTCCCTGGACAATGCCGGACTTTGCTGAAAGAGCTGGTGGGGATAAATCACCGTTAGTCCCGAACGGGCCGGGGCAGCTGCTCGTTTTTTTGCGGGCATTTTTTCTCATCCTTAATTTTGTTGGGGTTCCTGCTGCACAGCTGATGCTTTCCTGCCCTTCCACACATCCCTTCCGCGATCGGTAATCTCTTCGGGCAGGTCCGCAAGTTCAACCGGGTAAGGTGCAAAGAACGTCTGGTTCAGCAGGGCCGGCTCCCCGAACCGGATCACCCATGAACGGAGCAGATCCCGGGGTTCAGCCAGTGTGGCATGCCCCTCCTTATAGCGACCGATTAATCTGAGGCAATAGGCTTTTTCTTCACCTGAAACCCGATTGCTGAAATAACCCAGCGCATGCTGAAGGACATTAATATTGTTGGTGTAGCGGGGAACCTGCGCGAGAGCGGCACAGAGCAAATGGCGGTAGTGGAAAAAGAGTTCCTCCGGCTCAGTCTTTGCCCGTGATGCAACAAGCCCACCCATCTCGCGCATGAGCTGCTGGTGACAGGCCATCAGGAGAAACTTGTTGGCTCCGTGGAACTGTACAAGCGCTTCACGATCCCGGGTTACTTCAATCTCCCTGAATGCCGCAAGGGTAAAGATCCCTGCAAGGAAATGGTCACGGATCCGTGCATTATTCAGGCGCAGTTCATCTTCTATGGGCAGCTCGGAAAACCGTTTCAGCACCTCGCGGGCAAAAAAGCCGGCTGTTTTTTCTATCGCCATGGATTTTTCCGCTGACGGGTATACACGCACACCACTGGTACCTGAAGTGGGAGAACCGCCTTTTAAGATAAAACCGTCAACAGGGGGCAGCGAATCAAGAAAGCGATTGGCAAAGACGGTCATCTCTCCGGTAACATCGCGTCCGGTAGCTGGTTGAACAAGATGATCTATTCCCTCCAGTCGTACAATCCTGACGGTCGCACGGGGGATTCCCAGGCCAATCTCAACTTCCGGGCAGACCGGGATACAGTCAACGTGGGATTTTAATTGTGCAACAACCGGAGAAGGGATCTTCGAACCGTCATAACGGCAGGGATCAAACTCGATGCAGCGGCTGATGACAATGCAGGGTCGCGGGTATTCTCGTACCATGGGGTATCACGATACTGTTCAGTTCCTTAAGAAGGCATATGAATCCTTGGGTCTTCAATCACTCTTATCAATTTTCTGAAATATTCTACTCAAAAGAGGAATGATGATCTTATGGGTCCTGTTAAAATTCCAAAAATGCCAAAAGCAGAGTACGACGCCCTGATCAAACGCCAGTATGTATCACGGATTGCTTTTGGCGCATGTGAGAATCCCTATATTGCCCCATTTATGTATGTCTTCGATGGAAAATATCTCTATTTCCTTTCGACAAAATATGGCAGGAAGATCGAGTATTTTAATAGCAACCCAAAGGTCTCGGTAGAGATCGAGGAGTATGCTCCCGACCTTTCCGCTTTTACGTTTGTGAGCCTTCAGGGATTTTAGCAAGAGGTGAAGGATCCCTTGCAGAAAAAGAAGGTGCGGGAACAGTTTGTTGGCATGATTGCGAAAAACCGGCTTTCGCCTCATGTCCTCACGGCTCTTGGTCACAACCCGAATGACAACCCGGACGTGTTGGTCCGCAAAGAGCGTTCTGCTGTCTGGAAACTGGTCGGTGTAAAAGATATTGTGGCACTGAAAAACGGGTAAACCCCCCTCATGTATACTCCCCACGGGGAACGGTTACACAAGGACTCCTGCGGAGCAAGGAGATCCGCTCAACTCCCCGTGCATGAGCATACTTCTCCTGGTGAGATTCGGGATGGTGGTTTCTCCCAATCCTTTTCATGGTAAAAGGGAATCGTGCAAACACCCATCTTTTAATACCAGCACCGTCCCATGGGGCAGTATGCGTAAAATTGTTCTGGTGGCGTCTGCCATTGCAATTATCCTGCTGCTGGCCCTGTTACTCTCCCAGTCCTCTGCTGAAACCATCCCCTATGCTATCAAGGGGACGACAGGAGAGATTGAGTTCCGGCAGTACCCTGCGCTGGTGCTTGCAACGGCTGATAATTCACAAAACGATGCCGGTTTCAACCTGCTCTTTGCCTACATCTCCGGCAGCAATAAAGCCCGGGATACCATCCCGATGACCGCTCCCGTTATAACCTCACAAAAGATCCCGATGACCTCGCCGGTGGTTTCCGATGCTACATCGATGTCGTTTGTGATGCCCACAGGAAAAACACGGGAGGAGACCCCTGATCCGCTGGACAGCCGGGTGCGGATCGTCACGATTCCGGAACGGGAGGTAGCCGTTATCCGGTTCACGGGATATGCCTCCCCGCAAGAGGTGGATGCGGTAACGTTACGGTTGCAGGAAGGGCTGAAAAAGGCCGGTATTGAGACCGTGGGCCAGCCGTTTCTGATGCGGTATGATACCCCGTGGATGCCCGGTTTCCTTCGGCGCAATGAGGTGGGGATAGAGATAAAACGTTAGTATACCTGCTTCAACACCCGACTGCCTGATAGCATAAGTCCGGTTGGTCACTAAAAGTACAAAGCCCCACTCTCTCCTATCCCCTCCGTATGAGCAAGAGAGGCACCTATCCCCCAATATAATATTAACCAGACTCGGGGGAACGGACCTCAAGATACCTTTATACCCGGACACCCGAAAAGAATTCCGGATGAAACCGGTCTACGTGAAGGGTCTGCCACCCATCCCTGACTCTGGGGTAATCTCGTCCGCTATCAGGAATGTGATCCTAAAAGCGACGGATAACCTTTCATGGCTCTCGGAAGGTGAAACGGTTCTTCTTAAACCAGCGCTGAACTCTTCCGACCCGTACCCGGCGACAACCCACCCGCTTGCAGTCAGCGTCACAGCAGACCTCCTCACCAGGAGGGGTGCAGTGGTTGCAATCGGGGATCAGTCCGGCATAGAACATGTCCTTCACGATTCTGGCGGCGTTATCCGCGGCAGGACAGTCGATAACTTTGCCCGGTCGGGCATGGGGGATCGCAACGATACAAGGTTCATTGGCTTTGAAGAGGGCGGATGGGACGCAGGGTTCTTTCACCACCGTTCAGCGTTCACAGGATCATGGCAGAACGGGTTCTATATCACATCATGGGCCAAGAAAGCCGACCATATCATCAGTCTTCCCCGGGTGAGCACGCACAGCATTGCGGGGACGACACTTGGCCTCAAGAGCATGGTGGGGATGCTTCGGCAAGACAGCAGGATGGAGTTTCATGCGAACGGCCCGTTCAACGGGTCCATCACCCGGGCAGCAAAGGGTAGTAACCTTACATCGGCCGATGATGGTAGCGGAAAATTTCTCGAAAAGATAGTGGAGATCAGCGACGCGATCCGCAACAAACTCAGACTTACTCTTTTTCTTGCGACCGAAGTACAGGTCACGTTTGGCCCGGACCGGTATGGCAAATCCATTGGTCAAACCGGCCTCGGCCGGGCCTGCGTGGTACGTCCCGAACCCGGACTGATCTTTGGCAGTGCAGACCCGATAGCGGCTGAGGCGGTAGCAATGGCAGTGTTGAAAGATGCAAAGCGACATATGCCATTGCTACCGGGCTTACTCCAGCGTATAGCATTCTTTTGGAACCCATTTGTGATGGATCTTGATCATACCGCTGTTGGCGACCACCCGTACATCCGCCATGGAATGAAGATCGGGCTGGGGGAAATGCCAGGTGATATACTATTCGAGAATGTGCCTGAAGCGGTCCAGAAACGGCTGGGTGGATTACTCCAACGAGCCGGATAAAACCCGGTAAAACGATTTCACCCGGTTTGTAATTTCTTTTTAAAAAAGGGTGGAGATCTCTCTGCACAGGGATGAAAGTGAGGGTGCTGCTGCTCTTATCCGATGAGCACAGGATGGTGGTGGGGTAAGTGGCTCTTTTTTAAGCAGGAGAGGAAGATTATTGAGTTCATCCATGTCCACGGTTCGGCGAAGAAGCGTGATCTGATACGGTTTTATGGTATTTTTAGGCCGGCAACAGGTGAGGAGATCACCCGGAGGGTTAAGCAGAACCTGACCAGGACCAAAGGACAATGGTATACTATGTGATACGTGTGAGAGCGTTTAGTTGATTCCGGATCAACTGTTTACCCCAAGGAAAAAAGAGGATTATAGGTGAAACCTGTTGACGCAATCGACAGATGGTTTTCTTGTGTAACACAAACTCAAAAAAATGATACACAGAGCATGCAATCTCCTTGCAGTAATGCCCGATATGCAAAATAATGGTACAAGACTGATCAGCCTCTTGTTGATCAACTGTAGTATAAAATAGGCATAGTTTACCGATAAAATAAGAGTGAACGGCAATTCTGGATTTAACCGGGCTCAGTAATTAGAATATTCTCCTGATTTTCATCAGTCAGAATCTTTCCATCTCTCATGTAGATAATACGGTCAAAATACTTCTTGTGCCAGTCCTCGTGGGAGACCATCACCACAGTCTGGTTGAGGTCTTTGTTGAGTTTCCGGATCAGTTCAAGGATCGTAGTCGAGTTCCGTGTATCAAGGTTCGCACATGGCTCATCGGCAAGAAGGAGCGCCGGATTGTTCACGAGCGCCCGGGCAATAGCAACCCGCTGCTGCTCTCCGCCGGACAGTTCCCCCGGCAGAAAACTGACCCTTTCCCTGAGTCCGACGATGCCAAGTATATCCCTGCAGACCCGGGTGCATTCCCGTGAGGTCATACCCCGCACCTTTGAGGGCAGGAAAATATTCTCTTCTGCGGTCAGTTCGGGGACAAGGGCATAGTCCTGGAATACATACCCGAGCCGGTTTAAGCGGAAGAGTGTCCGTTGCCGCTCGTTCAGGATACCCACATCCACTCCATCGATGACAAGGTTTCCTGCGGTCGGGCGGTCAAGCAGCCCGAGCAAGTGGAGCAGGGTGGATTTCCCGCTCCCGCTAGCACCCATAACCCCGATAAACTCCCCCTTCCGTATTCTGATGTCCACGCCATCAAGTGCTCGGACCTCCACGCTTCCCTTGCCATATATCTTCCGGAGATTGCTACCAACGATCATGTTAACCTCGTATAGCAGAGAGGATATCCTCTCTCGTGGTCAGCCACGATGGCACGTACCCGGCTATGAGGGATACGATGAGCAGGCTTCCGATTGCCCGGACCACCAGCATCGTTTCAAGAACCGGGGCTACCGGCCCCCCAGGGAAAACCAGCGGGGATGCGGTAAGATACTGGAGCACGGCAAAAAGGAGGGCACATCCGACAGTTGTACCGCAGGCAAAAATGAACAGTGCCTGGAATATGTAGGATTTGATGATGATTGACCGGTCAATACCGATTGCCTGAAGGATACCGATCTGTTTTCTCCGGTATACGGTATTGATGAAGATGACGATGAAGATAACAACAATCGCAATGATCAGGCTGACGATGGTGCTGATAATGTTGATAATATCAAAGCTCCCGACAATGGATTTTAAGAAATCTGCAGATTTATCCTGCCAGGTCCAGATCTTTTCCTGGATCCCGTATTGCATCAGGGTGATGCGCATCACGTTTTCATTGCCGGTAGTCTGTGTCCGCACAAGGATCTGGTTTGCCGTATCCTTCGTACCCAGCACGGATTCCAGTTCTTTTCTCGTGATGAACGCATTCGAGTCAACACTGAACGAATTGGTTGCAGTGATTCCCTTGATACGGTACTGCCTGGTTACCCCGTTATTGAAGATGACCTCAACGGTCTTTCCCACCTCCACTCCCCCCAGCGTTGGCGTGATATCGACTTTCTGGTCTTTATTACCGGCCAGGGTATACCCGATGACCATCTGGTCGGTATCACCCTCATTCAGGAAATCCCCGCTGATAATTTTTGTATGAGTTTTCAATACCTGTTTTTCATCATCCGGATTAATCGCAATCAGGAGTGGCGTTGTGGATTTTCCTTTGTACACGATAGTTGCTGCACTAGTATACCGGGGAGCGGTAGCTGTAACCCCGGGAATGCGGTTGATCTTCTGCTGGAGCTGTTCAATATTGGTAATGACCAACTGGTTCTCCCGTGGTTCGATAACCAGGTTCCCGTAACTGTAATCAATTGACTGCTGGTTGAAGAGCACCACAATGCCGGCTATAATGGAAGGAAGGAAGATGAGGTTAAGAAAAACCATCGCAATGATCATGATGGTTAACAGAAGTGTTCCTTTGTTCCCCCGGGTAATGAGACGCGAGGCGAGGAAAAAAGCAACCTGCTCTTCCTCAAACATCGCCGGTTCTCTTTTTACGGAGCACGAAGTACCAGTACCCGGCCCCGCCTCCGATGACCAGGAACAAAACAATCAGTATGATAAGCCCGGTGGAATCCCCTTCAAGCACGGTCATCTGGAGAACTTCTGTTTGGGTCTGCACACCATAATCTTCTTCGTATCGCACCGTCAGGTTGTAAGGATAGGTCCCGGGGTTTCCGGCCTGCAGGGCAAAGACCGCAGGAGCATCGTTATTGGGTTCGATCTTTCCGACATAGGCATCTTTTCCCCCGCTCATGGGAATGTCGATACTAGCCTTGACTGAATTTGCATTATCCGTGCCGGTGTTCTCCAAACGGATGATGAGCGTGACCGCATCGCCTTTTTTAATACGGACCGGATCCACTGACACCGATGCGATGCCGATCTTTGCCTTGCCTTTCACATGGATTCCCAGTGTCTCGGTTTGTGTGGTGATCGTGCCGTCTGCATTGGCATACGAGAGGGTAAGGTGAATCAGGTTCAGGCCAATGGGAGCTTTCTTGTCTGAGGAAAAGACCATGTCGAGTGTGGAATTCTCACCTTTGAGCAAACTGTCAATATGGTAGGTGTTGGGGGTTTTGGGGGCAATGGACGATGTGCCGGAATTGACAAACGCCGTTATCTGGTCAGCCCGGGAAAGCCCGTCATTGTTCAGGATCACCCTGACATTGAAATCATCACCGGGATTTACGCCATCAGGTACGGTCTTGAGGGCAGTCAGTCCTGGTTTTTTAAGGAGGGCAATCTGGGTATTGACGTTGACAGGTATTGGTTGCCGGACACTCTGGCCGCCGGTCACATCAATCCAGATCTCCGGGAAATAAATCCCGTCCTGTGCCGGGGCGCGGATTAGGAAGGTAATAGAGATTGACTGACCGGGACCGATTGAACCGACCCGCTTGTAATTGCCGGAGATGACTTCCACATCCTTTGAATCGAGCTGAATGCTCTCGATATTGACCCCGATATCGGTTGTCTTGGTACTCTCAAAGTTCCCTCCGGTCAGGATGCCGGTATTTTCCCTGATGCTCGCCGAACTTGCAGTATTCCGTATGGTTGCGGTAATGGTCCCAACATCACCTGGCTGCAGGACGGATGGTGTCAATATATAATCGGCCACAATCACCGTGGGACTATCCGCAAGAACCGGGAGCGGCAGGATGAGCAGCGCAAGCAGAAGGAAAGTAAGTGCGTGCAGAAATATTCTCATGAATTCAACATCCCCGAAATATTATTTTGTTTTTATTATTGTGAAGGGTGATAAGGGTTATGTCCATTCCATGCAATAAGGAGTGCCGAGCCCGGTTCCCGGATAGTATCCACCTACTATGTTCGGCGAAGCGCCACGGATCAAGCCTTGCCGGGTCGTCAACTTTGCCGGTGTGGTGTTCTGGATGCCATCTGCAAAATTTAATAAAAAATAATTATTTTTGAAGTCGTCAAAAAACCTTCATCACGGAGTTCCAGAAGGAATGCCCTCAGGTTTTCAAGAATGCGGAAAAAGAGCGATTCAGGATTGTTGAGATAAGGCAATAAGATGCAGAGAAGTTAGGGATTGATAGAATAACGCCAGGGAGGATGAAAAATATACGGTATATGAGATCGGTATGAATTTTAAGTTGTTTGCCCAATACTTTCATAATCCTACAAATAGAAAAAATATTTTAATTAATATCGGAGATGGAATTCGATCGAGTATGAATGGAAAACAAATAGCCGGAGGATTAATCGGCGCTTTTATAGCATTTCTTGGCCTGTTATGGTCTCTGCAAGGAATAGGAATTCTTCAGATACGTCCAATATTATGTGTCGCGAACTGTGAAGAAATTGTTGGCGGATCACCGTCATGGGCTGTAGTTGGAGTGATTACTTTCATTATTGGGATTATCATCCTTATCATGAGTATGAGGCGCTTTGGAAAAACACCCTGAGGTTCCATACCTGAATAAATGCCTGGAGATTATCCTGCATTCTGTGTGAATGACACGTTAATGATATTGGGGATGAAAAGAAAAGTCAAAGAATATCGTGAGCAAGAAAATCTATAATTCGATTCCCGATGCAACCCTTATTGGCTCGATTCTATTAGCGTATTTTTTAGATCATGTTCTCCCCATTACTGAAATTATCCCCTATCCTGTCAACTTGATCGGGGGGGTAGTTGTTGCTGCAGGTCTTGGTCTGGCGATTTACACTCTTTCGATGCTCAAAGCAACACACACATCGACAGATCCGGGAGGAGTACCATCAACGCTTATCACAGCTGGCTTCTATTCTCTTTCCCGCAACCCGATGTATCTCGCATATGTAATCACAACCTCAGGTGCAGCAATTATTTTTGGCTCAATAACGGCGTTTATTGCACCTGTTATTTGTTTTTCAGTGATACACTAAGTCATCATCCCGTTTGAAGAGAGAAATTTACAAAAGATATTCGGGCAAAAGTACGAACACTATCAACACTCAGTGCACAGATGGATATGAAATTGCTGGCGAAAGCCACAGCCCCGTGTCTATTGTATCTGTCTTCGAATGGAAATCTACATCGGCCGATTTTCTCCCCTCAAGCCCATAGATCAGGGCCGTGTAATCATGGTATGATGACTCTCGGTCATGTTCGTCTGCACGGGCTCGCTCCCGTTCCGAGTTCGATACTCTAAAAATTGTTATCATAAACAAAAAAGGTCAAATATTGACCTTTTTTTGAAAACTGAGCGTAAATTGTCCGAATTTCGCTCCGCATACCCCCGACCAGATTCGAACTGGTGTCGCCGGATCCAAAGTCCTGCATGATTGACCGCTACACTACGGGGGTAGATACTGTCTTGGTTCTCTACGCTTCACAAATTCCATCGCGGAAATTTGTTCCATTACTTTTGGGCATGTGAGATATTAAAATCAACTTCAGATTGTTGTCTTTCCATCGATGTTGCATGAGCCGGTCTTAAAATGCAAGTTGGGAAGTGCATACTGTCGTGCACGATAGGTTCAGAAATATGTCGGCATTCTTATCCTCTGAATAGACGGGTGTGGGGATGCAAACGTGGTTATGATCTCCAGGTACCGCCCAACTGCAGGATGATGGTATACGACCTGATTCCAGAGTTCAAAAAAGGACTCATTTGTGTATAGCATCATATGGTTTATATCAATAAATATTCTGACAATCTTTACGGGATTTCCTGTCATTCATTACCCGGCACGCAAAAAAATTTAGGGACATTTTGTAGTGGAAATAAAGAAAAAGACCAGAATTATCGTTTTTTGTGATTATGCTATTGACAGTTCTGATCCAAAAAACCAAATCCCGTTCAAAGAGACAGGTTCAACCTGCTCTTCTCCATTATTGGAGGCAACCCGGAATAACAGGATTATTTTTCATCATTTTCGGAAAGCGGGAAATACTGCTGATATACCTGCCTTCGCTCATCGATGTCAGTATGGAGGTAAATTTCTGTTGTCTTGATAGAAGTGTGGCCAAGATTTTCCTGCACAACCCGGAGATTTTTTGATCGTTTGTAGAGTTCGCTTGCATAGCTGTGGCGGATTTTATGCGGTGTAATCCCTGAAGGTGCGTAATTCTTGAAGATATGCTGTATAGCCCGTGATGAGATGTTTTTTCCCTGGTGACCGACAAAAACAGGCCCGATAATCCTGTTGCCAATGAATTTTAAGATATCTGTACGGGTATCATCATCAATAAAAACAGTCCGGATCTTGTCACCTTTTCCGCGGATCCTGATGGTATGCTCGTCAAAATCGATATCTTCAATATTCATATTGCAGAGTTCTGATACCCGTACACCGGTGGCATAGATAGTTCTCACGATGAGTTTGTCACGGGGATCTTCAATCGAATCCAGCAGGCGCAGCACCTGGTTATGCTTGAGGTATTTCACATCCTGTTGTTTGATCCGCGGCCGATCGATACCCGTCAGCGGGTTTGTTGTGACCGCTCCCTGGGTATACAGGAACCGGTAGAAGGAACTGAGCGTTGATATAATACGGTGAAAGGTCTTGGGTTTGTATGCCCGCATCGATGAAACAAATGCGAGGAAATCGGTAGTCATTACAGGAGTAACTTCTACGCCGGTATCCATTCGGGCATTTTCAAAGTCTTTCCAGTAGATAACAAGTTTTGTCACATCAGTGTGGCGGCGTAACCAGACATAATAGGCAAAATGTCTGATCACCTGCTCGTAGCTGTCGATCGTGCGGGGGGAGTAATTGCGCATCCTGAGGTAGTTGCGGTAGGTTTTGAGCCACTCCGAAAAATACCCGCTTTCCATGCTCTAATCTATCTTATCTCAAATAAATAAAGGTTTGCGCAGAATAACGGTTCTGCGAAGTTCCCGATTTTGAATCAAACCTGAAATCTTCGAGCACCCATTTTACCTGAACGAATCCAGGAGCAGTGTTGTGATGCACCAAACCAGGACTTACGGTAACACCTGGACTTACGGTAACACGTCGTCATTACTCATTAACTTTCATTAGTAAAAAAATTTCATAATAATTGCAGGGTAAAAACAAGGATTATTTCAAAAGGAGGGTGCTACCCATACCCAACCTCCGTTAAATGCCACCAGAAGCCCGCTATTAAAGTTCTTCGTCGGTGAAGGTAGAGATCCTGTAGTATAGACCGTATGGTACCAGGGAGGTTCATGCTTTCCTGTCTTAAGAAACGAGATAATCCCGTCAAACACTGCTGGTATCAGGTTCACCGCAGGAGGAGAATTTTTCCAAACTCTTGAATGGATATCCGTATACCCTGACCCGACCACCAGCCAGAATTTCTCATCAGGTCTGTAAGGATCAGGCTGACAGGATTTTATTCATTTACTGGCTTTATTGAAATCCTCAGAAGAAACAATCAATCGCTCCAGGGGGCTCTTTTTTACATCGTGCTTTTAGCCCCCGCCGCCCGGGCATCCCCCATAGTGCGATAACCCCCCGGGAAGGTTGAAAATAATACTCTGTAAAAAGGGAGGGGTCAGGGAGATGCTCCCCTTGGGCTGCCTCCCCGATGGGGGAGAGAGGGGGTTACCCTCATAGCTGCCGCAGAGAATTACCCGATAACTTTGAAAAGGGGGTTTCAACAGAGCCAGGAAAGTTAAAAAAAATTATCTGTGCTTTCAAATTGGTGATTTTTATAAGGAGAGAAATGCTGATTTAACACCGGAATTAAACCAACATTTTGTCAGGAAACACAAGAAAAACGTATGAAACACTATCTCGTTTATATTTTTTTTACGCAATAGTCGCCAGAGCAGGTTTATTATTCAGCTGCCTTAAAAAAGAATCTGAATGATTTGACGGAATAAAAGACGGATCTTCAACATGCTCTTGCCAACGCCGGTGGAGCATCTCCTCTTTGCGATAGTCGTCTTTTAAAAATGAGGTTGCTATAGAGTCTTTGAAAGGATCATTATCCTTGATACATTTACGAAAAATAATCCAAAAAACCTTTCCCACGGGGTATATTCAAGCGGGATTTTTTTGTGAAGATGGAAAAAATTCATCACCATGAGAAAGAACCGGGGGAAATTTCTCGTGTCCTCTTTTTAATTTTTGTGTACTACAGGGTTTCATTCTCAAGGGGGTTACCGAAAACTGTTCAGGCAAATATGTATAAAATCACGTGAATTAGAGTTATTTTTTGAAAAAATCCATAAATTATGGTTTTTCACTAATCATTCGCGATCACCCCGATCTTTCATATAAACCATATGATGCTATACACAAAGGGCCATATGTATCACCAATATTTCTCATGTCATACGCTTGCTTCAATGATCGGGTATCCACGAGCGAGAAGTTTATAAAAATAGTTCCCAAAACAATCAGGGTTGCCCGGAACAGATACGAAAAGGACCGTTGAATAATCCAGGAAGAATGCAGAATTTTTTTTTAATCTGGTATATCAGGGGGTTGAATAAAATTCAGATAAAAAATTATCTGTAAAGGAAAATCCGGAGTACTATCAGATTTGGCAGATCCTCCCCCGGTTATGGATCTAAAAAAAAGTCGCGCCGATTTACAGGATTCACTAAAAAATGTTCATCTCCTGGTAAGAACCAGGAAAAGGGAGGGGAGACGGAAAGCTTGTAGTTCCCTGCAGCATACCACCACCAGCGTTCACTTCCACTATTACACAAAATAGCAGTGGACACCATCTCACCGGAACAGGTAGCACCAGGGGTACTACAATAAAATTTCAAGAAACTCGCCCGGTTCGATCTGGCAGGGATACTTGGACACCAAAAACCAACATATTAAAGATAATCTTTACAGGACGGAGCAATACACAGAGGGGAATTTTCTTGTTTTTTGTTCTTCACTGCTTTTTAGCGGGTAACGCTTGTATTGAGAAGATTACAAAGAGGGGCAAAATGCCCCTACCCCAAAAATACTATGAACGTCGCCACCCCACAAAGGGACTTCTTTGTGCGGGGGCCCGTGTGCAGTTCTTATGAGCGTGATTCTTAAAAACACTGCCTTGTCCGGCGAGGCCCATCAGGAGTAGCCGGGCGACCCCTTCAGGGATGGGACACATCGGGAACGAGATTTACTTCCATATCAAACCCCCACGAAATACAGACCGGCCTTTTTTTTAATGGTCCATGCTCTTATTGATCTCCGGATACTGACTCGGTCCTCATTTTCCAACTATTATGCATCATCATATTCAGGAGAATTTTTCATTACCAGTACCATGAAGGATTTGGGAGAGGGTCTTTCATTTTTGTAGATATTTTAACAATTATTTTCATTTTTCGACGATCATTGCCATAAAAGATCAGGTAAATTTATTAATATTTTAATAGCAATAAACCATATAATGCTATACACAAAGTGGTCTGACTATCAGTCTGTTCGTACCAGCATAATGGGTTTTCGAACAAACCAAAAAAAAGTCGTGCAGGTGTTATAAAAAAATGGACGATTCGCGCATTCAACAGGAGATTAATAAATATAGAAAATTTAAGAAGGTGGATGGTGCTACCTACCGGAAAGTAAACCAGTTTCTGCGTAAGAGAACATATATTACCGCCCGGGAATGGGCGCTTGCACGATTATGCACAGATTTCCGTACTTCCGGTGGCGCGGAGATGACCTTTATCGGACAACATCTGCCGGAACTCGTGCCTTTCATGGAAGATACCTATTCACCCCAGGCGGTCAACCAGGCACGCAACTCATTCAAAAAGAAAGTCCGAAAGGCGAGCGCCACATTTTTCTATGGCGCAATGTGTGGATTTTTTACCACCGATGAACTTGATGACCTGCTCTTTGAAGCAAGCGAAGTCGCACGGTTTCTTCTTGAGGTAGAAGGAACAACGCTTGATATTGATGAAGAGATTGACATTGAAGACCGGATTACCAAAGTCATGAGAAGTGTGGGGGAAGCAGCAAAAACCATTCTCAAGTCACGGGCAGAAGAGGAGGAGTCACCAGATCAACTACCGGTCCCGTTGCCACAAAAATCCAAGGCGTTCAAAAGTCTTCCCGTTCATCAATCCCCAACTACGGACAAAACGGGTATCGATAAAAAAACCAGAGAAAGCGAACCTTTACCCGATTCACCTTCACCGGAATCAACCCTGGAAAACAGAGAGATCCTTCCCGAAATTAATAAAAAAATTGCATTGGAGGGATCACTATCAACCAGACAAAATTCAGAAGAGATCCATGATAACCTTGTTCAGGAGCCGGATATAATTACACCACCAGTTGAAACAAACACCGATCCTGCAGACAAGAACGGACAATAACTCACCACATTATCATCAATGCAAATTAATTCATACAGGAGAGAGGACGTATGAAAATAATTCAGGTTGTTGGAAGCTCAAATTCCGGTAAGACAACATTTATCAAAAATCTGATCCCGGAACTAAAAAAAATAGGAAACGTAGCGGTGATCAAACACCTGGGAGACCATCCCTATCATATCGAAGAGGGAAAAGACACCACCATTTTTTTTGAAGCGGGTGCTGATGTATCGATAGGAATAGATTCACATAAAGCAGTAGTTGCGATACGTAAGAACACCTTGGAGGATATTTTGGGTATGCTATTCGATCAAGGCATGGATTTTGCCATAATTGAAGGATTTAAAAAGCGATCGTATCCCAAAATTGTTATCGGTAGTTTGCATGCTGATACGTGCATCCTTACCAACCCTGCGGTAAGTGAAGTCATCACATCGCTCAATCTCTTTGAAAATTTTTCCCGGTAACCAGATATTGTGAAGGAGAACACATGCAGACTACAAAATTTCAGAAACGTTTGTTTGGTACCAATGGTGTACGGGGCATTGTTGGAAAAGATCTGACCCCGGAACTTGTAGTAACCATTGGTGAAGCATTCGGAACCATGCGGAAAGGATGTATCGCAGTAGGAAGGGATACGAGGACCTCAGGGGAAACACTTGCAAAGGCAATTAAATCAGGCCTGCTTGCAACAGGATGTGATGTTGTTGATTGCGGAATCCTCCCGACCCCTGCTCTTCAGTATATTATAAAAGGACGATTTGACGGCGGGGCAATGATAACCGCATCCCATAATCCGCCTGAATACAACGGTGTCAAGATTATTGAGGCTGATGGCACGGAAATGGGGGATGAAGAAACACTCAAACTCGAACAACTGATATTTGATCGCACATTTTCTACCAGACCGTGGGAGCACGTCGGCCACGAAGTAAATGCTCCTCATCTTATCAGGAAATACATCAAATCGATAGTCAATCACTTTCCTCATAAGATTGGATCAGGTATGACCGTAGTAGTTGATCCGGGATCTGGTCCTGCATGCATTACAACACCACTGATCCTCACTGAAATGGGATGCAGGGTGTTCACGATTAATGGAATAATGGATGGAACATTTCCCGGAAGGCTGCCTGAGCCTTCTTCCGAAGGGCTCAAAGGACTGGCAGAACTCGTAGTCAGCAGAGGAGCTGCATTCGGCGTTGCACACGATGGCGATGCAGATCGTGCTGTATTCATCGATGAGAATGGACGATTTGTTGAAGAAAACCAGGAGTTTGCACTGGTGGCCCAGCATGTATGTCACCAGAAAAAAGGTGCAATAGTTACACCGGTAAGTTCGTCGCAGATGATAGAGATGGTAGTGAAAAATGAAGGCTGCACTATTACCTACACACCGGTTGGAAGCATCTATGTTGCACGAACAATGCGATCACTTATTGAGCATGGAAAAGAGGTGGTTTTTGGTGGCGAAGGGAACGGGGGACTCATTTTCCCCGATCACCAGTTCTGCCGCGACGGCGGCATGACAGCCGCAATGATGGTTTTTATTCTTGCCTCTGACAGGCAACAACTCTCGGCACTGATAAACAAACTGCCAGAACGATTTTTAATCAAGGACAAAATCAGCACACCGCATGGAACAAAAGTGCTTGAATTCCTCAAAAAGGCATATTCTCAGGATAAAATGGACCAGACAGATGGTATAAAAATCTTCAGGGGGGATTCCTGGGCGCTCGTACGTGCCTCTGGAACGGAGCCGATAATCCGGATTTTAGTAGATGCCGAATCTCGTGACGGGAGTCAGGTTTTTCATAAAGAGCTGATGGACCATATTTCTGCAATTACAAAAAAATACGTTCCTTAATTATCTCATATCCAGGCAATCAAAAGAATACGGGGGTAATCCACCGTTACCAGAATACCTTTATTACCGAATGAGAATTCGGGAAATATTTAAAAATTTTGTCGCTTTTTAAAATTAATTCAGATTATGGGCGAAATTATGAAGAAAATCGACAATTTTGGTTTATTATCACGATATAAATTAAATTTAAGCGTAAATAATATCCAAAAATTAATAACTATTTGCGTTAAATTGAGTTTAACAACCCATAGTTTCATATCTGTGATATAAGAATGGTCAGTTCTCCGGAAATTGTCAGGAAGGTTCAGCAGGCACTATCACCAGAGGATTGGAAAATCATCGGGTGCTACATAGCGGAAATTCATCAAGGACCGGGAAGACGGGCACAAAAGACACTCATAAAGGATATTTACCAGCTTATCACAAGTTACTCCTTTAATAATAATAAGCCGGAACTTTTACTTGCCCTGCCAGATCTCCCCGGCAATGATATTGACAGCTTATTCTCTCAAATAGTACAGAAATACATCACAACAAAGGATGAAAAATGGTTGAAATCTGTTTTTGCACTGTCGGAAACGTTAGGTAAAAAAAGTAACCAGTCGCGGATATTTGCAATGATGGCACAAGCCCTTATTGATGCAGGGGTTTCTGAAGCGAATGCAGGATTCATCAATTCTGGAATGATCCTGATTGAACGGATCAGTTTCCGTAAATATCGTTCAGATATCATGATCGATATTATTCCTCTTCTGATTGAATGGGCAGTTGCCACCCGTGATGAAAAACTCCTCCATCGTTCATATCTTCTCACTGAGGAAATTAGTGATATTTCAAAACGTGCGATATTGCATGCAGAACTTGCACAAGCATTGGCAACAATCGCCATTCTTGAAAAGAACCGGGTGTTATTCTTTGACAGTATCCATAGTGCAGCCAGGATCCACCAGAAGATTCGAAGGCAGGCATGTATTTCATCTATTATTGAAAAGGGAGCGAAATCTGTTTTCGGAAAAGAGATGTTGGATATTGCGCTCTTCATACAAAATTTTGATGATCTTTCAAAGGAGGGACAACTTGAAGTTGTCAGTGCCCTGACTGAACAGTTATTGGAGCGGGTAAAGGATAAAACCCAGATTATCACTATCCTTCAGACTCTGTGCGAAAGGATGCCTTTTGTCACCAGTATCCTTGTTATCTATCTCCTTAAAAAAGCAGAACTGTCAGGAGATTTATGGTACCTTTCCGCCGCGATCACCCTTCACCAGATTTTTTTGGATACTGAACCATATCCCCTAAGGGAACTCGTCCGTGCCGGTGTTTCTGTTGCCAAGCGATCAAACAATATGCCTGTCCTGTCGGATCTAATCCCTATTATTGATAAGAATAGCAATCCGGTCTTTTTATCGCGTATATACCTTCAGTTTTCACAGATTATGCTTTCTTCAGGGGATTTTAGCTCTGCTCTCGATATATTCAGAAAAATCAGCCATGAGACAGAAAACCTTCCCCAATTTGAAGACTGCCTCACGCATCTCCTCAAAACCGGGATTTTGAAAGATCGCATACTTCTGGTCAACGACATGATCCTCAAACGATTGAATACGGATATCATACACAATTCAATATACCGGGCTATTATTGAATTGAGTACGGATAATCCATGTGAGGATATAATTTCCCATACTCAATCAATCAATGATCTCATCCTCCGGCATCCCAGGCGGGACCCTCTCCTTTTAGAAAGCATTACAATTCTCGTAGACCGTGGATTTCTCGAATTGCATGATCCGGATATCCTGCTACAAATAGCCGAATCGATCAGGGATCAGACCTTAAAGGAGCAGGCTATATCAAATATTGTTATACAAATCGCAAAAATTGGTGTGCAGATTAAAAACCGCGACTATCTCCAAAGAGCCGTCGGTCTTACCGGTGAAATTGATGGTCAGGACACCCGCTCTATAACCATGAGTAGTATTATCGATGAAGCCTCAATTCTTGCTGCACAGCAAGGGGATCTTAACCTTCTTTTGAGGATGAGAGTATGGTGCAGCTCCCTTCTGGAAAACAACTTTGCCGCAACTGCAATGGCAAATATTATTGAAGGAATAATAAAATATGCAGTCGATAAAAATTCTCCTGAAGCCCTTGAAGAAGCATATCAGATAGCAAAAGATATCACCGATCCAACGTTAAAAACCCAACAATTCGAAAAGATTGCAAACTGTTTCGTAACAATCGGGTGTACCCTTTTAAAAGAGCCGAAATCCCGTGTAGACTCTGATGATTTTTCTTCAGAGATATACCCGTTTGAATGGGGATTATCAATAATAAAAGAGAACGTCAGGGTACCGTGGATATCGCTAAAGATTGCCGGAATAATTGATATTATCCTGTCATATTCACGCGTTAGTAATAACCCGGATTATGCGATACCTCTGGCAATGTTCTCTGCAGAAATAAAAAATCCTTTGGAAAGAGACGCCATGATGTCCCGGATTATCTCGAACCTTAACGAGAACATCACGTACCCGGACTCAACTGATCCCTACGAAATTATGACATTTCTCCTCCAGAGAAATGAGTACTCAACCTCAAACCCGGTCATGATCAATCTGATTTTCTGCTTTCTCCAGTTAATCAATGATACCTATATCAAACTGACCGGATTATGCAATCTTGCAGACTCATCCATCAAATTACACGAATTCGATCGTGCACGGGAGATTTTGGATGATGTATGTCTTTCACTCAATAAAATTCCGGCTGAATTCCAGAAAGTCCTGGTACTTTCTGATCTTACCCTTTTATTTTGCACTATCGATCCGGACAAAGCGAAAAAATGCCTTGACGATGCGATCCTGCGGTTGGATAACGTTGAGTCCGATAAAAATTCGATGACTCGCAAACGGATTGTATTAGCGATTGTCCAACTCAATGAGATTAAACCAGACAGCGAATTAATCAGTGTTGCATTAGAGGTGGCATCAAAAATCGCAGATCCGGTTGAATATGCAGATTCGCTGATTGCAGTGTTCAGCATGATCAAAAATGACCGGGATCAATGTAATAAAATATTAACACACCTGGCAGAAGCTGTTGAAAGGATCCCTTCACCGTATGAAAAAGCATCAGCCCTTCTTGATATCATCCCTCTTGCACTGCAAAACTCCGATGATGATATGCCAGTGATCCTGCTTAAAAAAGCAGATGCATTAACCAGAAAGATAAACATTCAACAAATTGCTGATACCATCCGTGACAACATCGCACAGATGTTTTATATGCTATACCATAAACACGACAATACAACCTATCTCAACAGTGCGATAGCCGTCGCAAAAACAATTGATAATGACGAAATACGGCTCCGTCGCCTTACGAAGATGGGATATAAAGAGTCCGGTGAAGGATCTCCCCAGTATGAAAAAATCAGGGCTCTTTTTGAGAAAATAATTGAAGAAGGTGCCCACCCGAGTCAGATCGCATCACTTGAAAAACTGATTCGTTCTGTCGCAGATCGTGGAAAAGAGGCGATCCTGTTCTGTGACCTTGCAGTAATGTTCAGAAAAGAAGGGGCTGAAAAAATATCCCACCGGATGCTGCAGAGTGCAATAAAAGAGTCCCGGATAATCCGGCCGCTTTCAAGGCGGGCTTTTGTCATGTGTGATATTGCAATGAAGACCTATGCATCTGGTTGTGAGAGGGATGCACAAGAGGTGCTTGATCTTGCAATAGATGCTGCAACGAATATCCGTCAGTCATCATTACGGGATGAAGTGTTTGATGAACTTGGACTTGCAATTAAACTTATGCAGGGAATGTAACTATGAAGACCGTTGAGATTTTTATCAGCGGAAGAGTTCAGAGAGTAGGATTTCGTGCATGCGTGCGGAGAATAGCAACCGATTTGCATATTACCGGTACGGTCATAAATCTTCCCGATGGCAGAGTTCATATTTATGCTACTGCAGAGTTAATGATTCTTGAAAAGTTTATTTCAATGTTATATGGCTGCCCCCGTGCAGTAATACGGGATTTAAAAACATCTGAAATTCCTTTTATGGCGTTAAATGATTTTTCGATCATTAAAGCAGAAGGACGGATCAGTACCGGACTATAAATTCACGATTATTCGTTATTGCATTATAGAGATTATATACCAGTTCGTCGATTTTTTCATTATTTATTGTAGTATGGAATACTACGATCATCTTTTTTATGAGTTCATCGGAGAGCATACACCGGTTTGGTGTCTGTTCAAAATCAGATGGCGTAAGAGATTCCCTGGCAACCTGAAATACTACACTATCAATCATTTCCGTTTTCAGCGGTTCAATCAAATCCTGTACAAGGCTTCCTTTCCCTTCATGCATCAAGCCGGAATCCGGGTCAAGACGGGCTCCGATTACAGACACACAACAATTTCCAAATAACATCGCATACCCAAATGAAAGCATTGCGTTGATTGGATCTGACTGAGGCCGTATTGTTCTCCTCCTGAATCCAAAATCCGGCGGTGTATTCCGGGACATGATCTCGTAATACATATCCGTAGTTAACCGGTGCAACCGACGTATTTCATCCAGTTTTATCAGATACTCCAGTTCCTCCTGGGACTTATGAAGAAATTGCTGTTCCCCTTCATAGAACAAAGAAGTGTTCTGCATTTCCTGAACACGTTCAATGGCAAAGAGACGGGATTTTATTGCTGCCAGTGCCAGGGTAATAGCATAACGATGACGTGGGATATCCTGTTGTATTCTATGGATCTCTGCATCAGTCCTGTCCCCGAATGGCCTTATGATTCCTATTGGATTACCATCAGGTTCAAAAAATGAGATAAATGCACCATTTTTTACGAGATTTACTATGGTGGATGAGCTGATGGTGTGACCACCAACGATAAGCAGATTTTTTATTGAATCAAGAGGATATTCCTCGATAATATTTTTTTTCTGGATAATCAGTTTTTTCTGTGTGGATTTTATATGGGCGCCAAAACCGCTTACCGATAACCATGGATAATCCGTCACCATTCACCCCGGGAAATATTTTCCACAACTGATCTAATTACTACTCCATTTCCCCTTGATTAATTCATCGTTTTACGCCATCAGACCGTTCCAAGGTAAATTCTACCTTTTTTGAAGTTGTTCATGAAAATCGTTTCAATAAATTCGGTGAATTTAAACGGTAACAAACGCCATATATTCTCTGTCATGCAATAGCATAACAGGGGCAATACATGTTCTGGGATAAGAAAATAGAGACATTGAAGCCTGATGAATTGCAGAAACTTCAGCTCAAACGTCTGAAAAAAACACTCGATCTCGTACAACACGTTGATTTTTACCGGAAACTTCTCTCTGATGCCGGCGTAAAACTATCAGCAATTAAAACACTGGATGATATCCAGAAGATCCCGTTCACCAAAAAACAGGATCTCAGGGATGGGTATCCATTTGGTTTCTTTGCGGTTCCCATGAAAAAAATTGTCCGGATCCATACAACATCCGGAACGACCGGAAAACCAACTGTCGTTGGGTACACCCAAAAAGACCTTGACACATGGGCAGATCTTATTGCACGGAACATGACCATGGTTGGTGTTGGTGAAGAGGATATCTTCCAGAATATGGTGAATTATGGCATGTTCACGGGAGGGCTTGGGTTTCACTATGGTGCAGAAAAAATTGGCATGGCCGTTATTCCGAGTGCGACAGGGAATACAAAACGCCAGATCGAAATGATCATGGATTTTGGCGTGACTACAATCCATTGTACACCCAGTTATGCAATGCACCTCTCGGAAGTAGCAGAAGAGATGGGTGCATCGCTCGACAGTCTCAGGACCGGCATTTTTGGTGCTGAACCCTGGTCGGAAAGCGTACGCCAGACGCTTGAAAAACGACTTGGACTCACTGCGTATGATTCATACGGTTTAAGTGAGCTTTTTGGTCCTGGCGTTGCGTTCGAATGCCCTGAACGTGACGGGCTGCATATCTGGCACGATAGTTTTTTTGTCGAGATTATCGATCCAAAGACCGGCGAGCAGGTATCCGATGGTGAACGCGGTGAACTGGTGGTAACCCCGCTGGTCAAAGAAGCAATGCCGCTACTCCGTTACCGTACAGGAGATATCACGGTAAAGATGGAGGATGGCTGCTTATGCAGACGGGGACAAAAAATTGCAAGAATCACGGGAAGAAGTGATGATATGCTGGTAATCCGTGGAATCAACGTGTTCCCGTCTCAGATAGAACACGTGCTTCTTAAAATACCTGAGGTTGGCAATCAGTTTATGGTATATATCGACAGAATTAATCATCTGGATGAAATGACTGTCGAAGTTGAGATCAACCGTGAGTATTTCAGTGGTGAACTTGCGGATCTTGCGAGACTCCAGAAAAAAGTTGTTAAAGAACTTCGGGATGCACTCGAGCTCAGGACAACGGTTACACTCGTTGAGCCTGGTTCCCTGCCACGGTTTGAAGGAAAGGCAAAGAGAGTGATTGATCGAAGAGAGGTGATATAATGAAGAGCTGGGATCCACGAATCGAGGAGATGCCAAAAGAAGATCTCCAGAGGATGCAGTATAAACTGTTGAAAAGTCTTGTCTACAGGCTGTACAGTTTCTCTCCCTTTTACCATGACAGGATGAAAGAGCAGAAAGTCCACCCGGATGACATCCGCGAACTATCCGATGTAAAGAAACTCCCGTTCATGTTCAAGCGTGACCTGAGGGACAATTACCCTGATAAAATCTTTACTTCAACCCAGGAGGAACTTGTCCGCTATCACGTTTCGTCCGGGACGACGGGGAAACCGACAGTCGTCGGGTATACCCAGAATGACCTGAATACCTGGACAACGTCGCTTGCCCGTGCCCTGACCTCCTGTGGACTTGGCAGGGGAGATGTGATCCAGGTAAGTTACGGGTACGGTCTGTTCACCGGTGGACTTGGATTGCACTATGGGGCGGAACGTATTGGCGCAACAGTAATTCCGACCAGCGTAGGAAACACCGAACGCCAGATTGAACTGATGCAGGACCTCGGTGCGACCGCTATTGCCTGCACTCCCTCCTATCTCCTCCATATGGGTGAGGTTGCAGAAAAGATGGGCGTTGATATTAAAAAAGATACAAAACTCCGCACCGGAATTCTGGGAGCCGAGCCCTGGACAGATCGGATGCGTACCCGTATCGAAGACTGGCTGGGCATCAAGGCATATGATATCTATGGAACGAGTGAACTTTCAGGACCAATGTTTACCGAATGCATGGAGCAAAAAGGGTTTCATATCTGGTCAGACATTGCACTCGTAGAAATCGTCGATCCCGCGACAGGAGAACCTCTTGAACCCGGACAAAAAGGCGAGCTCACCATTACCATCCTTCAGAAAGAGGCGCTTCCGATGATCCGGTATAGGATCGGGGATATCACAACAATGGAGGATGACATCTGTGCCTGCGGCAGGACCCATCCAAGAATCCAGAGAATACAAGGCAGGGTTGATGATATGTTGATCATTCGGGGTATCAATGTGTTCCCCTCACAGATTGAGTACGCTTTGATGGCGATCCCCGAGGTTGGTCAGCATTTCCAGATTGTGGTTGAACGAAAAGGGGCACTCGATGATCTGCTTGTCCGTGTCGAGTTAACCAAGGGATCATTCAGTGATAAAATTACTGATCTTATGCAGATTCGGCAGAAAGTTGAACACCGGTTAAGGAATTCATTGAACGTGAATGCCAACGTTGAACTCGTTGAACCGGGTTCATTACCCAGATTTGAGGGAAAAGCGAAAAGAGTTATTGACAAGAGGTCGATGTAAATGGACACGCAAAACTTTGTGATCAGGCAGATTTCAATATTTTCTGAAAACCGCCCGGGGCGACTTGCAGCAATTGCGCATGCATTGGGCGAGGAAAAGATCAATATTCTTGCCTTCAGTATCGCTGAAGCAAATGGGTTTGGTGTGGTCAGGGCACTCGTGGATAACCCCGAAAAAGCCCATGACAAACTATTCTCACTGGGATTTAACGTCGCGTTTACCGATGTGATAGCAATACGTATGAAAGACGAGCCTGGCGGATTGTATGAAGTTGCAAAAATTCTGGGAGACGCGGGAGTCAATATCGAATATTCCTATGCGTATTCAGGAAAAGAAGGAGCAGTGCTCATTCTTCGTGTTGACCAGGTTGAAGAGGCAATAAAAAAGATCAAAAATTCCGGTGCAACACTCCTGGAGCGCTCGGTGTTCCACTAATCAAAATTTACTTCTTTTCCCATTTAATGAGTTCTGCCACTTCAGACAGAGTACTTCCCCGCCGGATCTCTTCCCGGATCCTCTCTTCATTTTTCTTCACTTCCTGTGCCCTGCGCGCAATTTCATATGCACGTTCGGCGGGTATCACAACAACGCCACTTTCATCGCCGATAATCCAGTCACCCGGGCGAACATACTGGCCACCACACTGGATTTCGACATTGATCTCTCCGAATCCTTTGGGCTCTCCTGCGTTTGGTACAACAGCTTTTGCAAAAAGGGGGAACTTCATTATTCTGATTTCATCGACATCCCGGATTGCACCATCAATAACAACACCGGATATTCCTTTTTTCTCACAGCTCAGCGTAGCAAGCTCTCCCCAGGGGGCTACATGTGTCGCACCATCGTTGTTGATCACGATTACTTCATTTTTTCTTGCCACATCAATTGCTTCTACAGGTTTTGCCCAGTCCCCGGCAAATGTCTGGACCGTTACCGCTCTGCCAGCCATCTTTACATTGCCGCAGATTGAAACGATTCCTGACATCGCCCCTTTCCGGTGCATCGCATCCGTGACATTTGGTGCCGACACCTGCATGAGAAGGGACCGGATTTCTTCATCAGGAGATTTTTTTTCAACAGATCGTATCGAAGGATTATCCAGTTCTGTCCGGATCTTTTTTGCAGAACCGGTAACATCAGCAGATCGGGAGATCCACCCGCCCACGATTACTATATCCGCACCACACCGCACCGCGTCACCCGCACCTGCCGCATCAATTCCTCCCGCAACCGCGAGGGGAATATGAACCTTACCAGATATCGAGGTTAAAAGTTCAATGGAATTCTTACCCATCATCTGCTGGTCGATCCCCACATGGGCACAAATTATATCTACACCCATCACTTCGAGTTCACCGGCACGGGAGACGGGATCTTTAACATTGATCAGGTCGGCCATTATCCTTGTTCCATACAGACGGGAAGCCCGCACGGCCTCAGCAATTACCGAGTCATCAGCATCTGCAAGAACACAAACGATGTTTGCACCTGCCTTTGCTGCCATCTCCACCTCTAATGTCCCGGTGTCGGCAACCTTCATATCCGCAACAATTATTGAATCCGGAAAACGCTCCCTCATCGATCGGATGGCGTGCATTCCCTCGCTTTTGATTAACGGTGTCCCTACCTCAATCCAGTCAGCACCACCGTCAATAGATTCCTGTGCGATCTGCAATGCCCGTTTCAGTTCAAGAAGATCAAGTGCAACCTGCAGGACCGCTTTTTTCATGATCAATGATGTGACTGGCCTGATTCTTAATCATTACGAGATACGGTTAATTCGTCAATTGGATAAAATCTGATTATGCACGACCTGCTATTCATCGTAAGGATTGCTGTATTTTTAAAAAAAATTTAATTTTCCTTGAATTCCTCGAAAAAAACCAACTTTTTCATCTCTTTTTTCTTAACGAGAGAAATCTCAGCAGGGTATCCCGCAGCCACAAGTGAGACTAACGTGTAATTTTCCGGAACTCCCAGCATCTTTCTCACTGCCTCTGCATACTGCTTCTTTTCCCCTGCCACCCAGCAGGAAGTGATTCCATGTGCCTGGAGCGCCAGAATAAGATTCTCCGTTGCCGCGCAGCAATCCTCAAGATAATATGTTTCTTTTTTCTCTCCAAAAACTGCAAAACAGAGAGGGGATTTGGCAATAAATTTTGCATGTTCGGTAAGTTCCGCAATTTTTGAAAGCATATCTTTGTTTTTGATGATCCCAAACAACCACGGTTGAAGATTCATGGCGGTAGGTGCATGAGCCGCACATTCGATTGCGTCTTTAATTACAAGATCATTGACGGGATCGGGTTTGAAATTCCGTACACTATGCCGGGATTTTATCACGGTAGTTACAATGTTCATACACCGGAATGGGAAATTAAGGTAATAAAAGGTTGCGTGATTTAAGAAAAATAGATGATTATTCTTTTTTCAGGTAAAATACCAGGCCGAAAAGTAAAGCTGCACCCGCCAGAGTTGCTTCAAAACCCGGGGCTTGTGTCTGACTGGGAGAGGGGGAGGGGGATTCAGAAGCGGTGGTTATCGGGAGTCCAGTAGGTGAAGGTATTGGCACCGTGGTGCTTACAACGGTTTGTGTTGTTACCTGGGAGGTCGCCAGTGTTGGAATCCCTGTAATCTGAGTTGAGACAGGCGTTGCTTTTGTAATCAGCGGGTTCGCACCCTGATTGAGAAGGGTGATTTTTTTGCTTATAGTTTTCCCTGGTACATCGTAATTATCATTCATCTGGTTTACGTTACTCGTTGCCCAGAGGGTGTAGGTTCCCGGAGCATACATGGCAGGATCCCCCATATTCCAGATAGGACCTGTATAAAAGGGGATTGTGGAAACAGGGATATCTACAATTGAGGTGGGGGTTCCCGCTGCATTGAGTAAAGAAGAGTAGATTCCGCCAGCCGGTGACTGCACTTTTATGGTAATGAGAGGAGGTGCTGATCGTTGTGACGCCATCTGTACCAGGTTTGTTTCTATCCTGAACTGTATATCATCACCCGTTGGAATCCATTTAAGCAGTTCTACATCGACCTGGACAGTGGTATCTTCGACTTTCAAATCCAGTTGCGGATCTACAACAAGGAATGCAATGCCATCTGATTTTCCGGAACTGTTGAGCCGGTACCAGTTGCCAAGATAGCCGTCAAAGTCGGATTGACTGACCATAAAACTGCTCGTTCTGCCCTTCAGATCAATAGTTTTTGTCGGGGAGGTTGCGGTGATATCAGCAGCCGAAGCCCACCACCCAATCTGGGTATCCGGCCCCATGGCAGCAGATATGTCGAGTCCTTCTTCACCGATGAATACTGCATTTCCCTGTTTGATCGTGTTGATCGCTGCAGACGCCGGACCCACACAAAAAAGGAAGATGCACACCAGAAGGATAAGGATTGTTGTATCCTTTTTTATCATAGTCATCCATCTTCTTTCTTGATATATAAAAATGAACCCGGTGATCTTTTTAGAACCCGTGTCCAATCGAACGTTTTCGGAGTGTTGTCACTATTGTGGGTCCGGAGAATGTCTGACACGGGTGAATCCCGGCGTTTTTAGGGTACAGGAGAAAGATAATCTATTCCGGGTGTTATGAGGGCTCCGTTTACCCATTTGACTGTCTCATTTTTTGTTCCATGCGAAGTTGTGTCCATGCTAAAGGAAAAAATGCATTTAACGGATTATTTTCAAGAAATATCAATTTTAATGAGGATTTACCCCTGCAATTCAGCGGGGTTTTAATACCCGCCTTTTTGAATGGGGGGTGTAGCAGGGTCAATAAGATTGCAGGGTCGATATTTCCCGAAGTCCGGGAACGGGAGTGTAGCCTGAGGAAGGGATTTACCGCGTATGGTTCATGCGATGATCCGTTCAAACTGAGTATCATGATTTGAAAAAAGCCCGGATATCACCAGATGATATCCCGGGTAATTATTTCCGGTTTTCAAGAGTGATCCGGTTAAAATTTTCAAAAACACGTTTTCCCTCGAATGTATGACTGACTTCAGGGTGCCACTGGAGCCCATAGATATGCTTAGCAGGAAGTGCAATCGCCTCTGCACTGCAGACAGGTGAATGCGCGAGACAGGTAAATCCTTCTGGTATCCTTGACACTTCGTCGGCATGTGAAGCCCAGACATTCATCTTTTCTGGAAACCCGGAAAGAATATCATCGTGCTCGCAGATTTCTACCTCAACTGGTCCATATCCACCTCGTGATCCCTGGTGAACTTCACCCCCGAATCTGGTTGCGATGATATGAAGCCCAAGGCAGATTCCCAGTACAGGCAGCCCAAGATCGAGATACAGGCTGGAGTTCCCCGCACGTTCTATCGTTGGTCCACCCCCAAGAATGATCCCCCTGCATCCCTCGGATATCTGTTCCGGGGGGGTTGAATTTGGAACCATCGATACATCAATTTCCAGATCCCGTAGTGCCCGATGAATGAGGTGATTGAATTGCCCGAAATTATTGATCACGCAGATGGGAAGCATTACTCAGATATTTGTATTGAAATCCTATAAGAATGTTCAACGATAGGCATTCACTGCGGCGAGAATTACTTTTCTGATCTCATCGGGTGAATGACCAAGGAGATGGGCAAGACACATCACACCACCAGCACCCATACCTTCCTTTACTTCACCGATACAGTAGCGGGCAAGTCCTGAATGGCCAAGATCACCAAAACCCGGATCAACATATATGATTTTAACACCGATCTGTTTGGCAATCTGCTGAACATTAGCCGAAGGATCATCTCTCACGTATGAAGTTGTAACCACATACGGCAGTCGTCCTCCAACACCTTTTATGATCGCACTTACTGCGAGCATCTGGGTACCCCCGGCGAGAATAAGTTCTCCTGAATACGTCTTTGCAATACCGACAGCAACCGGCATCATGGGATCCCCGGTATACCGAATAATATCGAGTGGTGATGAAATTGCATCAGCTTTAATCCTTCCAAGCGCCTCCCGGCAGATTTCTTCTTTTATGGAAACGGGATTGTTCACAAAACTGCTGCTCACCGATGCCTCATATCCCATTGCCCGCATTACGCACAGGGCTGTAGTGGTTCCTCCGGGAACACATTCTCCCAGGATAAGAAGATCACTGCTTTTTGAAAGGAATCTGCCAATGATTTCTCCTTTCCTGAAAAGGTCATGCGCACGCGGAACTGCATCGCGGAACCGGGGGTCATCACCCACCATACCGTATACATCAAGACAGGGAACGGTTGGCGTGTGGTGAAGACCGGCGTTGATGAACAACGGTTGCATACCACACAGTTCCATCATTGCCCGCGTGATCGATGCCGGGGTCGGGCAGCCGGTCGGGGTGTCCGGTCTTATCGGATAGCTCGTAATAGCACCCCACGTAATCAGCTCCGCATCAAGCACCGGGGTGAGAAGGGTCTTTTCCGGGGTTGCCCCTGCACCGGAAACTCCGGGGACCGTGGATAAAAGCGTATTGCCAAGGATGCCACAAAAAAGCGGGCTTTTAAAGGTAATATCTGGTATTTCAGAAAGGAATCCCATCGTGATCAGCTCATCCATTTCTTTTTTTATAAAGTTGAAGATATCGGTTATTTAAAAAAATTCCACAACGATATAAATTCCACAACGATATAATAGTCCTGTCACCAGAACACCTATTCATATGTTTGAAATTGAACGGCGATTGCTCGATAACGGAATTACCATTGATGATATTGTTGCTGCGGCAATGGGATTGTATGTTTCCCATGGAATGCCGGATGATCAGGCAGCGGTGGAAATCAAACGAAAAATAATAAAATATCTTGATGATCCCAATGTATCCTCATTACTCCTCGGAGCGATACTTCTTGAAGATGAGCTTTTCAACAAACGGAAAGATTCAGAAATTGCTGACGACCCGGTTTTTCTGTTAAGTGATGAGATTATCGGTATGGCAATCGCGGAGTGCATCGGGGGAACCTATGCCCGGTTTGAGTTTACCCGGTATGATCAGAAAAAGCCCGGAATACTATCAAAACTCGGACCATTTCTCGATGATGCCATAGCAGGATTGATTGCTGGCTGCACCTCACGCTTATACAGCGAATGTGTATGAAAGCTCTCATCTCCCTGCTCCAGTTCACTACCATACTCCCGCTTGGTAAACCGCAGGATCCCGAGACCTTTGCCCGGCATTCTTACATCTACCCGTGTGCCGGTTATATCATTGGCGGGCTTACTGCACTGCCGGTTTTTTTCATTGCAGACCGTACACTTGCTGCCGCTGTTGCTATAGCTTGTATCCTTCTGATTTCAGGTGCCCACCATTTTGACGGATTGCTTGATCTTGGAGACGGCCTGATGGCTCACGGTGACCGGGAGAAAAGAATCAGAGCGCTGACAGACCGCCAGGTTGGAGCAGGTGGTATCGCTGCAGGAATTGCCGTAACAATTCTGTTGTTTGCAGGACTGCAGGCATCTTCATCCATTATTATTGCAGTAATCATCGGCGAGGTCTGCGCAAAATTTTCTATGGCGCTTCTCACTGCATATGGCACTCCGTTCAGGGAGGGTATGCATAGTTATCTCCACCAGTTCTCGCAGCCATACTTCCCGTTCATTGCAGCACTATTCTGTATACCGCTTGTTTTTCTTCCGGTATCACCCCTGAAACTTGCTGGAGCTGCCGTCGCGATGGTGGTGTGCCCGGCAATTCTCTCTATCATCTCCAAAAGGTTGTTTGGGGGTGTTAATGGCGATGTGGTTGGTGCTTCAAACGAGATTACCCGTGCATGTGTCATCCTCACCATTGCCCTCATCTGATATTCCTGTCACAACATCATCTTTTATATCCAGATTCCCCTCATTACTGTTTGATGCGTACGAGTTTTGGCGTTCATATGAAAGGCGGGATTATCACCGAAAGAGATACAGATTTTTGTACAGTCAGAATAAGGGCACCTGCAGGTATTCTGTCAGTGGAGCAGATGCGTGGTATTGCCTCGATTGCGAAAAAATACGGATCGGGGCTTGTTCACTGCACTACACGTCAGACTATTGAGATTCCCCACGTTAACCCAAAATCGCTTAAAAAAATCGAAAAATCTCTGGAAAAGAACGGTACACCAATTGGTTCAGAAAAAGATGAAATTGTCAATATAATTGCATGTCCCGGGGTCGAACGCTGCAAATTTGCCAATATCGACACCATAAACCTCGCAAAAAAGATCGATCAAAAATTATTCGGCAAGGAAATGCCGGTTAAAATGCGGATAGCCGTATCAGGATGTCCGAACGCCTGTACAAGTCCAATGCTCAACGAGATTGGAATTATTGGACGAATTCGCCCGTTGAGAACTGAAGGACTCTGTACCGGTTGCGGTACCTGCGTGGAATACTGCAAGGAAAAAGCTATTATCATAAAAAACGGGATTTCGGTTCTCGATCCTGCCAGATGTGTCCAGTGCGGGGTTTGCATCCAGTCGTGTCCTTTCGATCTCTTAAAGGCAGACCATCGCCATTACCTTATTCTTGTCGGGGGAAGACGGGGACGACACCCCCGTATCGGGAGGGAACTGCTCACCGTGGAAAATGACGATCACGTTATCTATGTCATTGAAAAAATCGTGAACTGGGTTTATCGCCGCGCGTGGAGTGGGAGATTGCTTTCTGAACAGCTTGATGATCTCCAGTTCGAAAAATTCCGTCAGGAAATTTTACACAATGTCTCAGAAAAAATAGGCAGGATCTGATTTTTAGCGATGCCACAATTTGAGCCACGATACCCAAAATCCCCAATCAGTTTTTGTATAAAAAATCGGTCTGCTCTATAAATCCGGATCTTCTCGTGAAATTTTTTATAAAATAAATGGACTGCCGCATCCAATGATTACGATGGCAATGGAGGCAAACAGTAAAAAATTTCTTATGGGTACATTTTTTTCCCTCCTGGCATTATGATCAAAGCTGATACCCTTAACGAGCGTGTAAATTTATCAGCAACTTCTTCAATTTTTAAAAAAAATTGAATCTGAAATACATAATAAAGAGGGTAATTTAGGCTCTGTAGAAATGCTTGAGAAAAATTAAATCATAACGCTCTTGGGGGCTTTTAGTTTCACCTACGCCCCCGGCGCTTGGGCATCCCCCCACATTGCGATTACCTCTCATAAGGTTAACCAGATTGTAGAATGGGGTCAAGGGGATACACCCCTTGGGCTGCATCCCCCTCTGGGGAGAGAGGGGGTCACCTTCGTATTTTTTTTAAGTTAACAAAAAAATGAACAAAATCAGGTTTTCTACAGAGCCGTAATTTAGCAATCACTATTTTTTTAATACATCCGCTGAAATCCCTGGTTCTCGTCATCATCACAGTCTAACGACGACCCATCACGGATAAGGGTATTAAACATCATGGCAGCGTTCATCAGCGTATCATCACCAGTAGTGCCTCGTTTTAGATCAGATAGTGCCTGTGTCTGGGGTGATGGGGTAAGTCGTTTCCCCACCCAAATCCCTTTGCAATGCCTGCAGTATGCGCAATGACTATACACGGAAATATCTCCGTCAGCGCATGCAACAGTAACCCGGTTCTTTTTTTCATCACGCTGGAAAGGCAAGGTCTTCATGATGAGAAGGTATTCAGGCATCTGATATCATAGTGTCGATGCAATATTTTCATCGGAGATCCGGACCTTCCGAATCGAAATAATTTATATAGATGGCTCTCATATATGTAATACTCGCATAAACTGACTGTAAGCGGACAGTCCCAAACATTTTGGAGGAAAAAAATGGCATCTGAAAAGCCCCATATGAATCTGGCTGTTATCGGACACATTGACCACGGGAAGTCTACTCTTGTTGGAAGAATGATGTTCGAGACCGGTGCAGTACCTGCACACATTATTGAAAATTACCGGAAGGAGGCTGAGTCAAAGGGAAAGGCAACCTTTGAATTCGCCTGGGTCATGGACAACTTAAAAGAAGAGCGTGAACGTGGTATCACTATTGATATCGCCCATAAGCGATTTGATACACCGAAATTTTATTTCACGGTTGTAGATTGTCCGGGACACAGAGACTTCGTCAAGAACATGATCACCGGTGCATCACAGGCTGACGCTGCAATTCTTGTTGTAGCTGCCCCTGACGGTGTTATGGAGCAGACGAAGGAACATGTCTTCCTCGCCCGTACCCTTGGAATCACCCAGATCGTTATTGCAATCAATAAGATGGATGCAATAAAATTCGATGAAAAACGCTTTAATGAAGTCAAGAAAGACCTCTCAGATCTCATCAAGATGGTTGGTTACAAACCTGACGAGACCCTTTTCATACCAATCAGCGCACTGGGCGGTCAGAATATCAAGGTAAACAGCCCGGATACCCCATGGTACAAGGGCCTGCCCATGATCACCGCCCTTGACACATTTAAGTCACCAGATAAACCAACCGACAAGCCACTTCGCCTGCCAATCCAGGATGTATACAGCATCAGCGGGATCGGCACTGTTCCTGTCGGCCGTGTCGAGACGGGCATTATGAAGAAAGGTATGAAAGTTTCATTCATGCCCGCCAACAAAGATGGTGAAATCAAGTCCATCGAAATGCACCATGAAGAAATTCCCCAGGCACTACCGGGCGACAACGTCGGCTTCAATGTCCGTGGTATCGGAAAAGGAGATATCCGCCGTGGCGATGTCTGCGGACCCGCAGAAGCACCACCCACTGTTGCAGAAGAATTCACCGCACAGATTGTGGTGCTCCAGCACCCGAGCGCTCTCACTGTCGGGTATACTCCGGTCTTCCACTGTCACACTGCGCAGACAGCATGTACATTCATGGAGCTCAAAAAGAAACTTGACCCTCGTACAGGTCAGACCAAAGAGGAAAACCCAACATTCCTCAAGACGGGAGACGCTGCAATTGTCGTGATCAAACCAACAAAACCAATGGTCATTGAGACGGTCAAGGAGCTCCCGCAACTTGGAAGGTTTGCCGTCCGGGATATGGGTTCGACAATTGCCGCTGGCATGTGTATCGCTATTCAGGCAAAACAAATGAGATAATTTTTTGGGGGAGATAACATGCAAAAAGCCAGAATTCGCCTGACAGGGACTGATTTTGATAAAGTAGAGATGGTCTGTAATAAAATCCGCGAAATTGCAGAACGCACAGGTGTTAATCTGGCCGGTCCGATACCGCTTCCCACCAAACGATTGGTTGTACCCATCCGCAAGAGCCCGGATGGAGAGGGATCAGCCACATGGGATCGCTGGCAGATGCGTATTCACAAACGCCTCATCGATATCGATGCTGATGAACGTGCACTTCGTCAGCTCATGCGCATTCAGGTGCCAAAAGATATCGGCATTGAAATAGTCCTGGAGAGTTAGGGGTGCGGCGTGCATGCAGCAGGCCGCTGAATTTTTTCAAAAAATCAAACATTTATTTACTTTTGAAAGAATTTTCCTTTTAATTTTTATAATTACCATTTTTTTACGGTTCTGGCAACTGGATCTCAAGTTGCTTCACCATGATGAGGCAATTCATTCATGGTTTTCCTATGAACTGCTGACAAAAGGTACATGGGTATATGATCCAAGTTATCACGGGCCATTTCTCTATTACGTTACCGCTGGTATGTTCTCCCTCTTTGGGGATTCAGATCTCGTCGCACGGTTACTCCCCTGCCTCTTTGGAACCCTGCTTATTCCTCTCGTATATTGTATCTATCGCATTGGATATATCGATAAGAAACAGACTCTTTTCGCTGCTCTCTTCCTTGCTCTTTCTCCAGATATGGTATATTTTTCCCGTTTCCTCCGGCATGATATATTCATGCTCTTTTTCACGCTCCTCCTCCTTGTCGCTCTCCTTTATTATTTCGAATATGGACAAACCAGATTTGCGATCATCGCAGCACTAGCCATGGCCGGTGGCTTGTGCTGTAAAGAAGAGATGCCGATCATCATTCTCATCTTCGCATCATTTTTCATATATGCCGTGTGGCGTAGAAAATTCAGACTACCCCCCGACTGGAGATATGATCTCATACTCGGATTATTCATTGTTGTGGGGATCATGACTGTGATGTATTCTGCATTCGGGGCTCATATTGACACGCTTGTCGGTCAGAATTTTGCGATGAATACAACCGGGTGGTACAGGGCTGTTGAGCACTGGACCGCGATGCATAACCAGCAACGGCTGGGAGGGCCCTGGTTCTATTATATCCCCCTCTATCTTCTCTACGAATTGCCGATTTTTATCCTCGCACTAATCGGAACCGTTCTCTTCTTGTGTAAAGGTCTTAATCCATCCTTATTCATCAAACGGATGATAAACCGGATAAAATATTGCAGTTCAGGTATCCCCACAGCCGAACTTGCTGCCATAAGCCTGCAGCAGTTGAGAACGCCAAAACCCGAATATTCCAAATCTGATGAGTTCTTCAGATTCTGTATATACTGGATGATCCTGATAATGGCATTCTATGCAGTTGTCGGGGAAAAAGTGCCGTGGTTGATCATCCCCCAGCTGCTCCCGATGTGCCTTGTCGCAGTATACAAGCTGAACTGGAAAAAGATGGTTTTTGCCATTGCAGGATGTATGTTCCTCATTCTCATAACATGGCATGTTGCCTTTATTCCCGCCGATATCAATGAACCGATCGTCCAGGTACAGAATTCCGAGGATATGCGTGAAGTAATGCAACTCATCGATGCTTCCGACCATGTTGTCGTTGCATCAAAGAATTACTGGCCGCTTCCCTGGTATTACCGGGGCGAACGGTGGAATAAAATCAAATTTTACGCTGATAGCACTGATGAACAAACACTTACCCTGGAAGACCCGGGGGTAATCATACTCCACGATGCCGCCAGCTATTCATCCATTCAAGGGTATGACAAGAAGACCTATAAACTGGGTTACTGGTTCTCATTCTATGACAATGAAAACCGGTTGCTCGATTATTATCTCCACCGGGATGGCAGAATGGGCAGTATCAATATCGATGTTTTTACCCTCCAGCGGGGGTCATGAACGATTCATTTTCTGGTGATTTCTCATTTTGTATACCAGATACAATTACCGTATATACGGTTACTTGTTATTCAGCTGCCATCCACCACCAATCAGCTCTGGAACAAATTTAAAATGCACAACCGTATTTCAGGACTTTGCTCCCACCACCCGGGCAGCACCTAATCGCAATAGACCGCAGAACCACCTGATTCAACCGCCCTGTCGCTGGCTGCTACTACCGCCGGGGTGGAAAATGGAGAGCCAGACACGGTCCCCCCTCCCAAGATTGTGGAGGATAATTTTTAGCACATGATTTGATAGTGGGTTTGACACCTTCCAATCGTTATGATGGGGTGCTCCAGCATTGTTCTTCAAATCCGGGATATGAGAGCATTTATTGAAGTAACACAATGGGAAAAAAACAGGAGGATTAAAAGGAATTACCCGAGTTCATCCCATCGGGAACGTTTGCGGTAGATAATAACACCCACTACAATCAGGGCTACTGCAACAATACCTAAGACTATGAATACGATCCCGTCAATTTTAGGGAGGCTCCACCCGGATAACAGCTGTTTTTGTCGTGCGAGTGCTTCAGTGTAGGATTCATTCCCTTTTGCAAAAGCATCCTGTGCCTTGACACGGGCTTGTGCATAATTCCCATCAGAAATAGCATCCTGTGCATTTGAGAGATAACTCACAGCCACTTCGCGTTTGGTAATAATGGTCGGAAGTTGCTGGTCATTTGCCGTGCTGGTGTTGCCTTTGAACCACATGATTACGGCATCTACATTATTGATGGGAACCTGGGCAGCGGCAACTTCATTTTCCGCCCATGCTTTGTCAAGTGCCGTTTCCCCGTCTGCAATGGCAACTGTTGCAGCGTTGAGATCGCTCAGTGCCGCAGCATACTGATTTGAGGGGCGAGAACGGGCGGAGTTGATTTTCTGCATTGCCTCATTGTATTTTGCCTCAGCTGCAGATGTGTCAATACCAATGACAGCCTTTTCATCGATGTGCATCCTGTATACCTGAAGGTCTGCATCAGCGGCAGCGATAGTGGAGGCTACTTCACCGATATTGATAACCATGGCAGTTTTTTCAACCTGTGTACTTGTGATAGGTTTGCCAGCTCCATCATATTCTGTAATCCTGACGATCGTTTTATTCGAGGTTTGGGTTACCGCAGGGGTGGTCCCTTCCAACGTAATACGAACGGATACATCGTCATCTGATTTGTAACTCAGCTCAAAACCGCTAATCGAAAGCGTACGCCCACTCATCACAGGTCGTAAATTTTCAATACTATTTACAATGATGGTGTAGGTCCACCGTTGTTTATCAAGGTCGGTGAATAACTGTATCTCACCATCAGAGGGAAATACACCGGAATTCTCAATCTTGAATGAGACCGTTACCGGAGTACCTGGGGTTAATGACCCTGAAGGATCAATCGATATCGGCGATACAGAAATTGCACATACGGGGGGAATGCACACTATGATAAATAGTATAAGAATAGTCCATTTCATTAATCCTTTCATGGTAAACCTCACTCAAATAAAGGATCTATGCCATCTTCAAACATAATCGATTTTTTCTCCTTGGACTTAATAACATCTTCCTTTGTTTCTTTTGCGATATCAAGAAGCTCTTTGATTCTCGGTGCATTTCCAACAGTCGCCAGCATCACCACAGCTGCAACATACTCACTGTTGACCGGGTAATCACCACCCCGCACTTCTACACCGGCAATGTTCTCTTCAACCCAGCTCTTCGCTTTCTCAACACCTTTGCGATCCATTTCATCCGGTGGACCTGCGAGCAGCACCAATGCCCGCTCAGCTGTCGAGTAATCACAGGGGAGGGTGAGCCGTCCAAGCATCGCCCTGCGTACAAGGGAAACAATTTTTGCGGTTTTATCTTCACCGAGCAGGACTTCTTCGTTAGCCTCCCGCTTCCTGCCGATCTTGTCCTTCAGGTTTCTGATGATGCCTCGTTGCTTCTTTGTATGCTTGCTCATCACCTCACTGATTGCATATCCCACAGTCGTGATGCCTCCTCCCCGGAGCGTGTTGATAATCTCACTTGAGTCAACAACCATCTCACCAATACCCATTTTACTTACTTCACCCGCCCGGAAAAGTACTCCGAACCTCCGCACCACTTCATTATTCAGGCGCTGGAATGCACTTTTTACACTTTCACCTTCATTTTTCCAGGCACTGTTGTCAAAAATAAACGTATTATCACACTCATTCACCAGCGTTGTCAGACTGCGGGCTGCATTATAGGAATACAGCCGTCCTTCTTCTGGTGCAGGGATAATTCCCAGTGCGTACACCGGTTCACGGTAGATACGTTTAAGATGACGTGCAAGTACCGGTGAACCCCCGGATCCGGTACCCCCGCCAAGTCCGGCGACGATAACAAACGCATCTACATCATGTGTACCCCGGGTATCAATGGCGCTGATAATGCTGTCAATTTCATCCGCCGTGACACGGGCACCTGTTACATTATCGGTACCGACACCATGACCTTTGAGCATGGTCTGTCCGATAAGAATCCGGTCCTTCATCTCGATATTTTTTAAACCCATCAGGTCAGTTCGTGCTGTATTGACGGCAATTCCCCTGAAACTGTTAGTTCCGAGCTTTTTATCCTGGTCGATAAACATATCGACAATTTTACCGCCCGCTTGACCAAAACCTATGAAAAACACGCGCATCTAGTTGACACCATCCCGATGGGCTGACAGATAATTACTTTCTTTTAATTCTTTTAAGTCCTTTTGCTGTAGTAACCGTTGATTTCGGCAACACAAAAACTTTCTTATCATTTCTCCGAGGGCATAATAATGATTTACAGTAATTATACGGAGCCTTTTTCATTTCGCCCTGAAAATACTAATGATTATTAAATATGAAGATCGGGATTATCGGTGGGGGTTTGACCGGACTTGTTGCTGCCAACAGACTTGTACCGGAGCACGAGGTCCACATTTTTGAAAAAATGCCTTACCTCGGGGGTTGCCTTTCATCCTATAATGTGAACGATTACTGGGTAGAGAGATACTATCACCATTTTTTCTCGGGCGACAGCAGTCTTTTTGCGCTGATTGCCGAAATGGGCCTGTCAGATAAGATTGAATGGAAAACGGGAACGACCGGCTATCTTGCCAAAAACAAGATCTATCCCCTGAACACCCCCGGGCAGATCCTGCGCTATCCTGAACTCTCGATCATTGATAAGGCAAAACTTGCATGGCTCACCTTAACGGCAAAAAGAACCGATCTTAAAGCACTTGATGACATCCCGGCTGAACAGTATATTATCGGGCATCTCGGGCAAAACATCTATTCATCATTTTTTGAGCCTCTGTTAAAAAGTAAATTCGGGGAACAAAGAAAAGATGTTTCTGCAGCCTGGCTGATCAGCCGGATTGCGATTCGATCAGACCGGGGTGTTTCAGGAGAACGTCTCGGGTACTTAAACGGGGGATTTCATCTTCTTATCGATTCGCTCGAACGATCGATTACATCGAAAGGGGGGGTGATTAAAAAACACACACCCGTATCATCAATTTCTTCTATGAATGGTGCGTGGGAGGCAGATGGTACCCGTTACGATGCGATTATTTCTACAATCCCCCCCCAGGTACTTGAAAGAATTGGAGGTCCGTCGATACCTCTTATCCCTTACCAGGGTGCTGCATGCATGACCCTTGCTATGGACCGGGAAGTAACAGAGGGCATTTACTGGCTGAATATGAAAGATACCGCACCCTACGGTGCTGTGGTCACCCACACGAATTTTATTCCTGCCAAAAGATATGGCGAACATATTGTGTACCTGGCATCATACTTTTCCGGTACGGTCCCGGCACACCTTGATAGTGATATGATTAACGATTTCTGCACCCGGTTTTCTGTTTCACCCTCTGAGATCAAATGGCATACCATGGCTGTGGATCCATGGGCTGGCCCGGTATACAGAACAGGGTTCCGTTCGCTGATCCCGGCCTACGAGCACCGGGGTCTCTTTATGGCAGGGATGTTTTCGCCGACAAATTACCCTGAGAGAAGTATGGAGGGATCCATACGTGCAGGATCCAAAGTAGCTGAGTGCGTCAAAACCCGGAGTACCGATGGCCGAACCTGAAGTAACCGTTATCATTCCCGTTTTTAATGACCACCGCTCGCTTGAGATTGCCATCCCCCTGTCTATTGAACTCCTGTCCCGGATAACGAATGGATTTGAACTGATTATTGCAGAAGACGGTAGTACTGATGGAAGCGCTGAACTCGTGCGCCAGTACGAACAACAGGATACCCGCATTCATCTTCTCCACAGTGATGAGCGCCTGGGAAGGGGTAAAGCGCTTAACCGGGCGATGTATCAATCCAAAGGAAAAATTGTCTGTTATTATGACGTTGATCTCGCGACGGATATGCACCATCTTCCCGAGCTTATAGGTGCAATCCGTGAAGGGGCAGATATTGCAACCGGATCGCGGCTTATGCCGGGAAGCGATATTGTACGGACGGGGGGTCGCGAGATAGCGAGTCGATCATATAATTTTCTGGTCAGGTTATTTCTGGGAAGCAGGTGCTACGATCACCAGTGTGGTTTTAAAGCATTCAATAAAGAATACATCCTCGCTGTACTCCCTGCTATACGCTCGAATCACTGGTTCTGGGACACTGAACTTCTCGTACGCTCACAGCGAAAGGGATGCAGTGTCGTTGAGTTTCCAGTACGCTGGCGGGCCGGTAAAGGGACTACCGTGAAAATAAAAGATGTTTTTGAGATGGGTTCATCGATCCTGAAGTTATGGTGGCAGATTCATGTATCGAAAAATTAGCGCAATCGTCATTCCGACCATTATTGCCATTGGTATTATTGCCTATATGCTCTTCAGGGTCTGGGATGATCTGTTCATCGCGCTCAATAATATCATTCCTGTATACCTTGCCGTGGGCACGGTGATTTGCCTTTCTGCATGGTGGTTGCGCGGATGGCGTTACCAGATAATCCTTAAAAATCTCAATTACCAGGTCAGCATTACGGTCTCCACAGCCTGTATTTTCGTGAGCCAGACGGTTAACCTGATAGTCCCTGCACGGCTGGGCGATTTTGTCCGGGTATTTATCCTGAAGCATGAATACCACACTTCCTATTCCGAAGGCGTTTCCTCGCTTGTTGTCGAGCGGGTCTTTGATATCTTCACGGTGGCGCTCCTTGGGGCTGTATCGGTCTTCTTTGTGCTCAACGTGCCTTCCTGGTTCTATACTGTCATTGTTCTGCCGCTTGTTGCCGGCGTGATTTTTTTTGTCATTTTACGTTTTATGGGAAAATTTTCATCGGAAAACAGGTATATTGCAATCTTTTTGACCATGCTGCACGAGATAAAACGGGCTTCGCTTTCACTAAAGGCTGTTCTACTGCTTGGTGGTTCTTCGGTCGTAATCTGGCTCCTTGACGTACTCGTCTGCGTTGCTGTCGTAATGATGTTTCAGCAGCAGATTCCCTTTGCCGTTATCGTTCTTGCCATTGTAATTGGTAATCTTGTCAAGGCGGTTCCCCTCACACCCGGGGGTGTGGGAACATATGAGATTTCCCTGGCTATAACATTCGGACTTGCAGGAGTTGATCCTGCAGTTGCAACACTGATCGCCGTTATCGACCACCTGATTAAGAACCTTATAACCCTCGCGGGTGGCATCGTATCGATCTATTACCTCGGGGACTGGGTCATCCCGAGTATCCGCACTGCACTTGATTCAAAACCTGGAGGGGGAGATAATTCCTGACCGTTGAGCAGCAGGTTGTTTCTGTAATAAGCTGGCTCGTTGTCATTACCCTGCTCCAGCTTTCTTTCTATCCATCGCTGAAAAAAACGTTTAAGAGCTTGGCTTTTCCGGTCTCGTTCTCCGCATCGATCCTTGTATTTACTATTCTATCCTGGTACTGCGGACTCATGCGGGTCCCCATACAGCTTGCCCTCATCCCGTTTCTGGCACTTTTCGTGTTCCATCTTTATCACCGCCACTATACTTTTGAAGATCTCAAGGCAGAATGGCGCTGGGAGCTGTTGTTTCTTATCTGTTTTTTCCTCATGCTTGACGTGCGGTTTGTCAACCCCACCATATCGTATGCAGAAAAATTCATGGACCACGCGTTTCTCGCATCGGTGATGCGAAATCCGGTGGTGCCTCCTCTTGACCCATGGTTTTCCGGAGGGTTTCTGAATGTCTATTATTACCTTGGATACTGGATGTTCGGATGCCTGGGTATTGTTACCGGTGTGCCATCGAATATTGCATTCAACCTCGCTTTACCAACAATCTTTGGTCTTGCGGCGATCAACCTGTATGCCATAGGGACCCTGTTACTGGAAAAATTCCGGTGGTTGCCCCTCATTGTTCTTTTTATTCCAAATTCATCATTCTTTTATCAGATTGCACAGGGAAAAGCATTGAATACGGTTTTATGGGATAGTACCCGGACAATCACCAATACCATCAACGAATACCCCCTCTTCTCATTCATCTGGGGGGATGTCCACGCACATGTGGTATCACTTTTCAACCAGGTATTTTTGATCTTCCTGCTTCTCTTTGCATATAAACGCTGGGAATTCCTCGAATCGCGGGGAAAATGGCTTATCTGTATTTTTTGTGCACTCAGTCTTGGTTCCATGCCGCTGTTCAATACCTGGGACGTTCTGATTTACGCGCCGATAACGCTCATATTCGGGGCACTGATCATCTGGAGGAACAGGACAAATGCAGGTGGCATTTTATCATGGTGGAACCTGGTGACGGTCCCGCCTCTTGCCATCCTGTGCTATCTGCCTTTCTACATCCAGTTGAAGACAAATACCGGCGGTCTCTCGATTGTTCACATTCCATCGAATCCGTTAGAGTTCCTGCTGGTGAATGGACTGTTCATTGCAATATTTATTGCATTTCTCTGGCGCGACATACTACAGCGGCCGTATTTACTCCTTGCCGTGATTCCGTTTGTACTCACAGGCTATGTCGCTGCGGCGATTGCGGTTATCCCGCTCATCTATTTCATCGCACGGAAACACCACAGTTTTACCGGGATCCTTGCCATTACCGGGCTTTTTATTCTGATCTTCTGCGAAATTTTTTATCTCAAAGATAACATGGGGGATACCTACTTCCGGATGAATACCATCTTCAAGTGTTATCTTCCTGCATGGATCATCCTCGGAACTGCAGCATTTTCAATGGGGGGGAAATGGCTGTCTGAAAGCAGGTGGATCCCGGACATTTCAGCCCGGAATACTGCCATCGTTACCGCTATCGTGGTCGTCATACTCTTTGTGATCCCGTTTGTGATACCCTTCACCGTGAGTTACGGAACAGGAACTCTCGATGGACTCGCATATCTCGAAAACTCGCATGCCGGAGATGCCGGAGCAGTCGCCTGGCTGCGGGCACGGGAAGGTGACGAACGCATTGTTGAGGCCGAGGGGGGAGACTATACCTATTACTCGCGGGTATCATCCTTCACCGGGATTCCTGCAATTATTGGAATGCCATTTCATGAATACATGTGGCGGGGTGATGATACAGGCTGGTTTAGCACGCGACTGGAGGATATAACATCAATCTATCAGGAACCTGAAAAGACCGTCATGCTCATGAAAAAATACAATACCACACTTCTCTATATTGGCGATGCTGAGCGTGAGCGATACGAGGTAAATATCCCCACAACCGGTCTTGAGAAAGTATATTCTGCCAGAGGAACAGAAATTTACCGGCTTACCGGATGACTGGCACCAGGTTTAACGTTTACAAAAATGATTTTTTTTAGTTCCCGGCCGGTAGTTCACAAACCTTTATTTCCGCTCCTGATGAAATGATATGGCTGCATCATTGCTGACTGATGAGTAATGAAGGAGCATTCTACTCCTGAATGAGGTGAGTTATGGCAAAAGGTTACGTTAAAACGCAGGCTCCGGAAGAGCTTCAGAACAAGGCGCTTGAAGCCCTTGAAGTTGCACGGGATACAGGCAAAATCAAGAAAGGATCCAACGAAGCAACAAAAGCCATTGAGCGCAGTATCGCTCAACTCGTACTGATTGGTGCGGACGTGGAACCAGAAGAGATCGTAATGCACCTGGGACCACTCTGCGATGAGAAGAAAGTACCGTATATCTTCATCAACAAGCAAAACGACATTGGCGCTGCAAGTGGTCTTGATGTGGGATCAGCTGCTGCTGCAATCGTCAAACCCGGCAAGGCAAAAGAAACGATTGACGATCTTACGAAGCAGCTAACCGCGCTGAAGGCGTGAGGATTCTACTATGGCAAACGATGCAACGCCAGCCGAAGTGATTGAGGTTGTTGGCTCAACCGGCATGCACGGTGAGGCAATGCAGGTGAAGTGCCGAATCCTTGACGGCAACAACAAGGGACGGATCATCACCCGCAACACGGTTGGTCCAATCCGTGAAGGAGATATTATAATGCTCCTTGAAACTGAACGAGAAGCAAAGAAAATGTCGAGGCGGTGAAGGGAATGGTTGAACAACATCCCTGCAGCTTCTGCGGTACTCAGATTGAACCCGGTACTGGAAAGATGTATGTCAGGAAGGACGGCACCATCTTTTACTTCTGCGGCACCAAGTGCCAGAATAACTATAAGCTCGGCAGGGTTCCGCGCCGCGTTTCGTGGACTGCTGCAGGAAGAAAGGCGGCAGGCAAGGAGTGAGGTCTCAATGGACCGCACCTTTGTTATGGTAAAACCCGATGGGGTTCAACGCGGTCTTGTGGGCGAGATCGTTTCCCGGTTCGAAAAAAAAGGATTAAAACTTGTTGCAGCGCGGTTCGAGAAACTTACCGAAACCCGTGTGACAGAACAGTACCAGGAACATCTCGCAAAACCATTTTTTCCTTCCCTCAAACAGTATATCATGGGAGGACCCTGTTTTCTTATGGTCTGGGAAGGCAGGAATGTGGTCGCGATCGCCCGTAAAGTGATCGGTGCTACCAATCCGCAGGAAGCGGCACCCGGCACCATACGGGGAGATTTCGGTATTGATATCGGCCGGAACGTCATTCATGGTTCCGACTCGCCCGAGAGTGCAGCCCGCGAGATTGCAATCCACTTCGGGCAAAACGAACTGTGTACGTATACACGGATTGATGAATCCGTAGTATACGAATACTAAAACCCTTTTTTCTTTTGCGCCATTATAGTAAAACCATAATCTCTATTACTCTTTGACGCCGCACTATTGCTTAATGGCAGGCGATATCCTCAATTTTATGCTTTTTATCCCTTTCCTGTCTCATAATTATCGCCAATTTACTCAGGGGGGGCATGGTTTATATCCCCCTCATCATGACAACGGACAGATCTGCCCGGGAAGTTCGCGCAAAAGATTCCTGCCTGCTATCGCAGCAATGTTCGATAAGAGTACGAATGTAAGGATCTAAGGGGCTTCAGTAACCTATGTCCAGCAATGAAAGCCAAATTCGGGATGACAGCCATAGTATCAGAGTGTGCAGTGCACAGATCACGAGTAGCTGGGAAGATCCGCAAAAGACACTTACCAGGGCAGAAACTTTCATCCGGCATGCTGCTGACTGTGGCGCAAAACTGATCTGTTTTCCTGAACAGTTTGCAACAGGCTGGGACCCCCAACCCCACAAAAATATTCAGGATATTCACGGGAGCATACTATCTTCCCTTCAGGCATATGCGAAAGAATATCGGATTGGTATCATTGGATCACTTCGGGAAAAACATGATCCGCTTCCGAAAAACACTGCTATTGCCATCGGCAGGGATGGCAGGATTCTTGCAAAATATGCAAAGATGCACCTGTTCTCTTTTTGCAACGAGCACGAAGGAAATTCCCCGGGCACGGATCTGGGCATATTTACTTTTGATTCGCTTACCTGCGGCATTGCGATCTGTTATGACCTCCGGTTCCCGGAGCTGTTCCGGATATACGCACAAAAGGGAGTCCAGGCAGTTTTTGTTCCCTCGGCATGGCCTCAAAGCCGCATCAGGCACTGGGAACTGTTCATCACGGCACGGGCTGCAGAAAATCAGATGTATGTTCTGGGGGTAAATACGACCGGAAAGACTCCGGTTGATCAGTATTCGGGTGCATCGATGACAGCAGATCCCCAGGGGACGATTGTCAGTCGTGCTAATGACGCAGAGCAGCTCCTCTTCTCAGATATTGATCCCGGGGAAGTAAAGAGAACGCGTAACGGATTTCCGGTAGAGAAAGACCGAAAGGATGCACTCTATCACTCACTTTTTACGATGAGAAGGTAGTGCACAAAAAATGACACCAGCCCAGCCTGTCGTGAAACGATTCAAAAAAAATCAATGGAATGCACCTGCGCATCATGTGAAACCGCACGCCTATATGTGATCAAAAGACCAATACTATTCCATGTACCATCTCGTGTGCGTCAATTGTGGAGCTACCTATCCCGCTGACGAGATCCTGTATAATTGCAAAAAATGCGGTCACCTTCTTGCGGTGAAATACGCGCTGGAAGAAATAACCGTAACAAAAGCGATGTGGGAGAAGCGGCCGCTCTCGGTATGGCGGTACCGTGAACTACTCCCGGTAAGGATCGATCCGGTCACCCTGTACGAAGGCGGCACCCCGCTCTATCACTTAAAGCGACTCGGTGAAGAGATGGGAATTGCACACCTGTACGCAAAACACGAGGGCATGAACCCCTCCGGTTCATTCAAGGATCGTGGGATGACCGTCGGTGTCTCGATGGCACTTCAGCTCGGGAAAAAGAGTGTCGCCTGCGCAAGCACAGGGAATACTTCAGCAAGTCTTGCAGTCTATGCAGCCAAAGCAGGGATTCCCGCAGTTGTCCTGCTTCCTGCCGGAAAAGTAGCGGTTGGCAAGGTAGCACAAGCCCTGATGCACGGTGCCAAGGTTATTTCAATACGCGGGAATTTTGATCGTGCTCTTGAGATGGTGCACGATCTCTGTTTATCGCATGGACTTTACCTGTTAAATTCAATCAACCCCTATCGCCTGGAAGGCCAGAAGACCATAGGTTTTGAAGTACTTGACCAGCTCGGGGAGATCCCGGACCGGTTTGTGCTGCCTGTGGGCAATGCAGGTAATATTTCTGCAGTCTACAAAGGGTTCCTTGAGTTACAGGAACTGGGTTTCATGGACCGGATACCGATGATGACCGGTATCCAGGCCCAGGGGTCAAGCCCGGTCGTGCGTGCAATCCGTGAGAATCTTCCGGAAGTGATTCCGGAGCAGAATCCCGAGACCGTGGCGACAGCCATACGGATCGGGGCACCGGTGAATGCGGAAAAAGCCCTCACGGCAATCCGGAAGACCGGCGGACTTGCCGAGTCAGTCACCGATGAGGAGATCCTGCAGATGCAGCGGGATCTTGCCCGCAAGGAGGGAATAGGTGTTGAACCGGCATCAGCTGCCTCAGTTGCAGGTATACGAAAGCTGGTAAAAAGTGGTATGATTGACCGGAATGAGCGGATTGTCTGTGTCGTTACCGGGCACCTGCTCAAGGATCCGGATACGGTGATCAAACAATGCGAACCCCCCATAGAAATCGATGCGGACCTGTCTTCGTTGCTCTCTGCGCTTCACTTATAATCACGCTGATCGCTATCCCTCCCGTGGGTGCACTCTCAGCTGATTACCAGGTGTTCCCCAACGGCACTGCATACCGGGCTTCGATCGAAATTGCCGATGTGTCACGGTATGAGTTTGCGGATGCCGGTATGATGGGTGAACCCATACCTCTCACGGTGGGAGATGTGCAGCTGTCCGGGAATTGTTCTCCCTGCGCCTTCAACATGACCAGTCCCTCGTTTTCCAGCAATTCACGGTTCATCACATTCGAACGAGGGAATTATACCGTGTCGTATATCGCACCCCTTCGCGATAACCACCTGCAGGCATATTTCAGGAGTCCCTATCACGTCAATATTACCCTCCCGCAGGAATTCAATGTGCAAAACCCCCTGCTTGCCGGATTCAGCCCTGGCGCAGTTGTCACGCGATATCCCGACAATACAACTCTGGTCCAGTGGAATACCACGCTGTCTGTAGATCTCAGGTTCTATGACCAGGGTCGCGAGGATCTGTTATTTTTCTTCCTGCAGTTTCTCGGGATCATTGCTGTCGTGTTGCTGCTCCCATTCCTGTTAACATTCAGAAAAGCACCATAATACCCCGATTACCTGAAAACAATTTTAACAATATTATAGGTTTGTTGAAACGTACTTCATCTTTTTCCATTGCGATGAACGCCGTTGCCCCCGACGGGGCTTCTTTGTGCGGCGGTTTAAGTGACTGAAAAATGCAAAAAACCTCCTTGCCCCGCCGTGCCTCGGAGAGGCCCTGAGGCGGGGGACTATCGTAAATAATCTATTTTCATAGTTCGGGTGTGAACTCCCGTTCAACCTTCTCCCATTATATCTGAATATTTCGATTTTCATGAGAAATCCTCTTTTTTTTCATAATTCGCATATTCTCTGCTCCAGCGATGAGGGTCACCCCCTCTCTTCCCGGGAGGGGGAGGCACCTCACGGGGAAGAACATCAGTAATTAAGATACCGCTCATCGGAATAGTAGTGCCGAAGAACAACCCGCAAGCTCGATTGTAATGATTTACTCCGGTATGAACACACTTAAAAAAAGGAGAGATTGGAGGATTACATCAACCCAAACGACTTCAGCGTCACATCGGTATTGACCTTGCCGACGTGATACACAGCCCCTGAGGATAGCTCATTGATGACAACTTCTGCAGGTGAGAAAAGCGAAGTGTCAATCTGGTAGAAGTCGTAGTTTGCTTCCTTGAAGATGTCGTTGAACGGCTTGCCGTATCCCTTGGAGTTGCTGCTCGGGATCTTCTCGAGATAGTCCTTGATCTCAGGAGCATTCATCGTGAGGCTAATCCTGCCATGATAGATAGTAGCGTCGTTGGTGACACCCATGGCTAACTTTGATCCCCTGACCGGCGGGACAGGTGCGGTTCCCATTGCAGCGACGATTTTCCGGGTGTCAAACCCGAGCTCGTTGAGCTTATAGATTGCGGTCTCAACACAGCGTCCTGAAACCTGGATTGAACCGACTATCGAAGAGGTGGGTGCAACGACTGCACAGACATTTGCCACATCCACATTGCAGTCTTCTGCAATCTTTTTCATGACTTCTGCGTTCGGGAGGTGGTCGCTCTCTAAGCAGATTACCGCCCAGTCGAAATCATCCTCGTACTCGATCACTTCAAACGTGTGCTTTGGTTTGAGGGAGAGCGCCCGGGCCGGGCCGCTTCCCATCGCAAAGTAGTTGCCCACCTTGACCGTCCACCCGGCTTTCTGTGAACCGAGACACGAAATTGACGGGAAGTCGGTCATAACATCTATGAACGGCATGGGGAAGTCCTTGACCTGTCCCATGCGGAAATTGACCTCGCCCAGACCACCCATACAGATCTCGGTGAATGCCCTGCCGGCTGCATATCCCCCGCGGGTGCTTACACCGCAGTCAACAATACGTGCGCCGTTGTCCAGTTCATGGAAGGCACAGTTGAATTCCTCTGGTATTTCTGCTAAACTCTCAAAAATCTCCAGTGCCAGTTCATTAACACTCAGCATATGAAAAAACCCCTGTATCATAAGAGAGGGTTTGGGAACAGATAATATTTTTCAAACTGATCCTTTAAATTATGCGAGATACTCCAGGACCTTTGCCGGGTCGTACCGGAGGGTGATGATCCGCGTTCTCCCTTTTCCATTACGGTACTGGAGGTTTATCAGCCGCATTGCATCCATTTTTTTAACGATCTCATAGAACCGCGTGTAGCCGATCGAGTGCGATTCCCTGATGGATTTATACACATCACCGGCGTTCATCTCATGTTCCTTTGCGCTTCTTTCAGCAAATGATTTGAGAATCAGCCTCTCCTCGTCCTTGAGCGTTTTTATCGTGTAGGAAAGGTGAAGGTATCTTGAGATCTCATACGCCCCGCAGATATCCTCCCGTTCGATACTGCGCCGGGCTGCACGTTCTGCACTGAGGGTCGCCCGTTTTAAAAGGTCAATGCCTACCCGCAGATCCCCGCTCCTGAGGGTCTGTTCGACGACAAGATTAAGCAGTTCTTCACTCAACACACCCTGGAACAGGCCCTGCATCACTCTCGCCTTCATGATCTCATGGATTTCAGCATTTTCGTACGGCGGGAAATAGATCTCGGTGGGACGGAATACCGATGCAACACGGGCATCGACCGCACGGGTGAGATCCACATCGAGATCACTGACAACCACCATCACCCCGATCCGGGTTCCCTCGTAGGCTTCATGGGACCGGAGCAGGGTGTAGAGCACCTTGTTAATCTCGTTTTCGTAGAGCAGGTAGTTTGCGTCATCAAGCGCGACGAGGAGCACGATCTCCTCTTTGATCAGGATGCGGGCGACGGCATCAAACACCTGCTTGAAGGATGTGCCGGATGACGGCGGGAGATGCCCGGCGAGCTTTTTGTAGATCTGGGAGAGTATTGCAAATTTTGTGTTGTCGATCTGGCAGTTGATATACACCGGTACAAGTTTCTTTGTCGTTTCCTCGATCTCTGCAAAAAGTTTCCGGATACTGGTGGTCTTTCCTGTGCCGGGCAATCCCTTGCACACCGAATTGAGTGGTCGTCCCCCACGGAGGCCGGGCCGGATCTGGAATGCCAGTTCGCGCATCTGGGCATCCCGGAATTCGAACTGCTCGGGAACATAATCAATCTCCAGTACCTCGGGGTCACGGAAGAGTGTCTCATCCCACATCAGCAGGTTCTTTTTCATCTCACTAAACCTCTACGCCATCGGTATTAACTGCATTGAATTATTTCCGGATAACAAGATAGATTTTCCCAATAGGATCTTCTTACAGGGGACAAATCTGTTTCTTCAGACAAAAAATGAACGCGTCAGGTGTGGCAGATGATGAACGTTACCAGCACTGATAGTTGCAGCAGTACCAGGGATTTTTGCACTCCCGCAAACCCGGACTGCCCTTCTTTTACCATTGGATATAATCACTGATTGACTTTTTGAAAAATGCCCACAGACACAAAGGGCAGGGCTCTCCGAGGGGGTTGGTTAAGTGAACTCCCTGCCATGCTTCCCCACCCTGCAGAGATGAATCCACCATTCATCATCTAACCCCAGGTAATTGATCGGTATTATCCGTCTTTTGGATCACTGGCATGGATAGAGGGGTTACCACCTTGGTATGTCTTTCAGGATATGTGCGATGCCAGCGAGTGCCTCTTTCGTCCGGGGACACCCGTTCGTGGCACTGATAGCGCTGACCTGCAAATCCGTTGTCAGCCGCGCTGCATCTTCTATAGTGTCAATATCATAGCAGGGGGGTAACAGATCCCAGCTCATACCTGCATCATGTGCACGCCCGATTGTCCGGTCCAGTACCCGTGATGTACTCCAGGGAATTCCAGCAAACAGTGCCGGCGCATGGAGGCATGATCCAATCAGGTAATACCCCCCGTCTTCACAGGGCCCGAGAACCACATCGGTATCATCCAGCCGGGCAAATGCCATCCGGATAAAATCCTGCGGCAGATGGGGTGTATCGCTCGCGAGGATGACGAGCTTCCGGTATCCCCGGGAAAACACCTGGCGGGAGATCCCTGAAAGCCGGGCTCCCAGATCCCCCGGTCCCTGCGGGATACACTTCATGGGAGCGGACAGCGTGCGGGAAAAGTAGTCCAAAGCACTATTATGATCGTACGCTATGAACGTATCGGCTTCATCAATTCCGGAAACGAGAGAAACAGTATCGATGAAAAACGCCTCGTAGAGATCCGCAGCCTGCCTCAACGTAAGCGGCGGACAGAGCCGGGTCTTGACATTCCCGGGCTCCGGCAGTTTTGCCATGACGGCGATGGCGCATTCCGACCGGTTCAGGTACCGGTCTTTTTGGCAACCCATAGTCCTCGCCCGACTTGACCTTCGAGGGCGGCTTTTTTCCAGAGAGCAATACCTTCTTCTGCCGCTGAATAGAAGCGGTGACCAAACCGCTGTGTGATCTCCGGCCGGAGTTCTCCCCGGATCATCTCAAGATACCGGGTTAACTGCCCGGCAAAGTCCCGGCTCAGGTTATCAACAGTGGTCACCTCCCAGCCGTTCTCTTCAAGCAAACGTGTGTACCCCCCGGTCGTTTCCATGTAGGGAAATAGCATGAAGATCAGGAGAGGATCGAGCTCCTTGTCCGGTACATCTCCGATCTGGATCCAGTCAGTGAATGCAATGGTGCCTCCGGGTTTTATTACCCTGCCGGCTTCGCGGATCAGTCTCACCTTATCGGTGATATAGCACCAGGCATCCTGGCCCCAGACTGTATCGAAGGATGATGCCCTGAACGGAAGGTCAATTGCATTTCCCAGCCTGAAGTTTACCCGACCATCGAGACCAGTAGCAGCAGTCCTCCTTTTTGCCTCCTCCACCATCTTTGGTGTTGCATCTAACCCGGTGACCCGGCACCCGAAGTCTGCAGCAAGGTGGCGGGCCGGTCCCCCAAGAGCGCTGCAGATGTCAAGCACCCGGGCATCTTTTCCGATCCCTGCCATAGCCGCCAGTTCACGGGTAGCCATTGCACCGCCGATGTGGATCTCCTCCCCCATCACCATTTCCCACAGGGTACCAACTGGCCCCGCGTAGGCTTCACTGATTTCTGCGATGCTGATATCAATCCGTTTATTTTTCATGCTGTCTCTTCCTGACCCTGCAATTGGGGTCATCTGCCATCAGGTTGCCGGTCGTATAGTATGCCGTGGCACGGCATCCCCAGCAGACCGGCTGGTTTTTACAGCTGCTGCACCTGCCGGCTTTACTGTTCTTTCGGAGCGGGATAAAGAGTAATTCGCGACGGTGATGGCTGATAATCTCCCCAAACGGCATGTGGTTCACGTTCCCAAACCCCTGCCGGATGACAGAACACGGAGTTACATCCCCTTCAACCGTGATGCAGACCGTCCCGCCGCAGTAATACTTGTTCACGTCCATTGTGCTCATCGAGAGATCTGATCCGGGATAGTTCACCCGGTCACGTATCCTGATGGCATGCCGGATCTGAGATCCTGAAGGCACCCACTCCGGGTGCTCCTTCCCAAGCCCTGCCATACAGATCTGGGTCAGGCAGGTCCTGATGCCCTTGGCCGAGAAGTATTGGATAGTGCTTACCACGTCATTTCCCGCGAGCGGGCGGGTGAACGTGATGCAGTTTATTATCTCCCCGGGTTGTTTTCCGCAATCGAGAAGATTCTCCACACCTCGTAAAACTGAATGGATTTTGGTGTCTGGGTCTCCGGTATGAAGCACCCGGTAGATCTCTTTATCCAGACTGTCAAGATGGACGCTGACAAAACCCCCGGATGTTACTTCAGTAACCTGTTTTGCAACTTTGGGATCGGCAAGAGGTATCCCGCTCGTCCAGATGTTGTTGATGAAACCCAGATCCTGTGCAGCCCGTGCAAGCTCATACCAGTCCTTCCGCATGAGGGGATCTCCCCCCAGCCAGTCGATCGCACGGACTCCCGCTTCCTTCACGTCGTACAAGACCCGGTCGATGCACGCCGCCGGGAGTTCAGCAGAAAGGGGAGCCTGTGCCGATGCATAACAATACCGGCAGCCTCCCGTGCAGGAAAGGCATGATTCGATTTGTACTGCATAGACCTGTTTTTTTTCAAAAAATCTGATGACTTCGGCATGATCGGGATGAAAACACCCCTGTGTGGAGACCGTACCGGGATCTCCACGGACCGTTTTACCCGGCACAGGTGCCTGCACCGATTGTTCCTTTGAAGGTGGAGCGGCGGGGGGTATAACTTTCACAGCAGTCACTGCCCGAAGATGCCGATCGATGCCAGCGGGATAAGCAGCATCAGGACAGCCCAGTAAAAACCGGCCCGTGGGACACTGAACCCCCTGGCGTTTTTCACATATCGTTCGGCTATAGCGAATACTACGAGGACAATGACCATCAAATTGAAGATTGTGGTCGAGTATTCATGCTCTGGCGGGAGGTAGGTGAGATACGGGACTGAATTACTCCACCGAATCAGGAAAAAAATCAAGGGTACATGGGCGATGCCGAGATAGGAAAGGACAGGGAGGTGAATCTTCAGCCAGAATCCCGCCTGAGGACCGGGAGTGAGGATTGGCCGCTTCAGCTGCCATTCAGCCGCCACGACGATGAGGATTGCCCCCAGCAATGCCACCTCCATGAGTGTGGCCGTAATCCCCGACCAGTACGAAAGTTCAGTCGGAATCGTAATAAAGGAGGCGATCATTGAGATGATATTTGAGGATACCGATGGACGGTAAAATGCAATCCCGACAATGATAAAGATGAGAGCAAACGCGAAGTTGTGGGCCCACCGTGGATCTGCCTGGTACAGGTTGAAGGCAGGCCCGAGCCAGAAAAAGAGCCACGCAATACCTAACAGGAAAATGCCGGTCCCCGTTGTCAT
>DATKZP010000016.1:0-3665 GCA_035527915.1 Methanoregula sp.
CTTCACTGTGCCGGTCTGTCCATGTCCTAGTGAGTGCGTTAACAAGAGTGGTCTTGCCGTGATCGACATGACCTACAACTCCAATATTGACACTGGGAACTTTTACATCATGCAAATGAAATCGAACCTCCTTACTCTATATATAATGGTCATACTTATACATAACCAGTAAGGATACCCTTCGGAGTAAATCCAGCAGTTTTCCCCCCGTTTCTTTTCCTGAAGGCGCAGATTCTGCAGCAAAGTATTACCAAGTATTACACCTGCCAGTTTTTTATCGAAACTTTAAACATTCTGGTGGCGTCATACAGTCATGAGGATCTAAATGACGATGGATAATGAGCTCTCACGTATTGGGATATCTCTGCCCAGGCATTTGCTCGACCGGTTCGATGAAATTATCAATTATCGTGGTTATTCTTCAAGGTCTGAAGGAATCAGGGACGCAATCCGGAACTATATCCAGCACTATAAGTGGATGGCAGATGTCAAGGGTGAACGTCAGGGAGTGATTACGATGATCTACGATCACGACCAGCGTGGCCTGTTAGCCCTGCTTACCGACATCCAGCACGAATTCAAAGCAATTATCCAGGCCTCTCTTCATTCTCATGTAACAGAGAACCGTTGTCTTGAAGTGATCCTGCTGAGAGGAGACGGGACTCAGCTTAAGGCACTTGCCGAACGGTTGATGTCGCAGAAAGGAGTCGAATCGGTAAAACTGACCACGATTGGGCTGGAGGATTAACCTCCGCCCTCGCAGCTCTGGTCGGTATCTTTCCAAGCGTCCTGCAGTTCGCGTCCTGAAGCAAACTCCTTTTCTTTCTCGATTACTTTTTTTGCGTCATCAACAAATGTCTTTTTTGTTTTTTCCGGGCCGGATGCCGGAATAAGGTTATCAATACGATACAGGAGATTCGTACTGTCAAGTTCCGCAAATACCTCTCCCCGCACCTGCTCGATGCGCAGAATGGTACCGGTTGTTCCGGTCCGCGGGTACCGTACCCGCATGCCGAGAGTGAGTTCTTCTGCTAACATAATGGAGAATGATGTATATTCTTGTATAAAGGTGTTTTTACGTAAACCAGAAATTACTTCCTTATTTTCTTAAGTACTGCTACAATATTGCTGGTGGTGCGGTGTGGCTCACCACTTCCGGAGGGAGCAGGCGATCCATGGAGCGAAGAAAAAATCTGGCTGATGGCATCACCATGTGAAGGTCCATACCCCCCTTCGAGTACAAGTGCCAGCGGTTGATCGGTTGCATCCCTTAAAATGGCAGTAAGGGTACCAAAATCTGCAGGAAACAGCAGCATACCGCTTTTCGGGTCATCGAAAAGGGGATCCTGACCTGCAGACACGATTACAGCATCCGGCTTGAACTCTTCAAGAGCAGGGATGAACACTTCCTCAAAGACGAGCCGGTAATCGGCTATGGTTGATCCAGTTCGCAGGGGTGCATTTATAGTAAATCCCTTGCCCTTTCCGGTACCTATTTCATCCACCCAGCCGGTGTGGGGAAAGATGTTTCCCTGATGTATCGAGCAGAAGAGCACCCGATCATCTGCTGAAAATATCGTCTGCGTACCATTCCCATGGTGGAGATCCCAGTCGATGATCGCGACTTTATCCACACGATCCAGTGCAACGGTTGCGGCAATTGCAGCATTGTTGAAAATACAAAAACCCATTGCCCGGTCACGTTCAGCATGGTGTCCGGGCGGGCGGATAATGGCAAAACATGACTCACCATCGATTGCACGATTTACAGCTTCTATGGAAGCGCCTGCTGCATAGGAAGCTATATCGAACGTCTCCCCGTCGATATATGTGTTCTGATCAATGAAGTGTTGCCCCCCATGCGAAGAAAATTCGCGGATCATCCGGATATGGGATGATGTATGGACCCTGAGGAGATCGGTTTCTGATGCACAACACGGCGCGATAATTGGTACTTCCTTGGGAACACCTTTAAGAGCTTCATAGAGCCGGGTGCCACACTCATCATGATTCCCCCGATCATCATGCGAAAAAATTTCCCCGTAAATGGCAGAACAGTGAACCATGATTGCGTGATCCGAACTATATTTTCCTTAATTCAAAAGGTTTGGTTTCGTGACAAAAAAAGGAATGCAAAAATATTATTGGATTACTGCACCTTGCAAAATGGCGGATTCGGGGACGTTATATTCCTGTCCTGTTGCAATCACCCGGTATTTGCCGGTTGTTTTTACTCCATACGGGTTGCCGGTTGTTGAATAGGGGACGATAAATTCTCCATTCACGCTCATTTGCCGGTAGGTGAAATTTCTTCCGGTATTGCTGATGACAGGAACCTCGATTATGCCCTCTCCTTTAATGTGCGCCCCTTTTACATACTCAAATACTTTGACGTATTTTACATCAGCAGTCTTTGAATTAAAGACATTGCTGGGAGATTCGTGCACAAGCCGGTAATGCCTGAGCGCTGGAACGGTTTCGATCGGCAGCGTGATGGCAGGGCTCAATGCATCTGCATGGTAACCTGCCGGTGCATTGAGATTATATTCAGCTGCATGATTGATCGCCTCTGTGGCATTCATTGCTTCTGCGCCAGTGATTACCGGTAGGGAAACCTGCGAGATGGTTGAGTCGGCATATTCGATATAATAGGCAGTCGAGGGTATCGTAAGGGAGCCATCAAAGTTATGAAGCCGCGAGATCATGGTCAGATAGTATAGCCGGGTATTAAGAAGGACGGACTCGTAACTGTCAGGATTATTGTTTGCAGGGGTAAGGAGCGTCATCTGGTAGGGACTGGCGGCATCCGATGCATTGTACCAGGTTGCCATGGCCCAGAATTTGCCCGTGTCCATTTCAATATCGGTGACTATATACCGGGTTTTGGCGCGATCAAGTACTTGATTTCCCTCATCTTCTGATAGGGACATGAAGTAATTTGCTGATCCTGTTGGGCCGGTAACTCCGGCCTGGAATGGATTTGCGTTAGGGATCCTTTTTGCAATATAGGTGATCATGTGCCCATAATCCCACCAGGACATGACACCATATGATTCGGGAGGATACTGGAACGTATCAGGATTATAAATAGTGTAGTAATTCACACCGGTATCCGGAGTATTATTCCCCATCCAGTCAAGAGACTCCCGCCAATCGGGATTCATCCGTATGGTGTCGCTTGCTGCATTTGAGTAGCTGAGCGATGCGGAGGTGTAGGCAAACAGAATGCCGAGTCCAACAGTGAAAATTACCAATGCTATGGCAAGATAATCCGTTTGAGAGGATCCAGATTCTTTCTTGTGGATTTTTTTCTGTTTTTTACTCCTTGGAGACTTCTCTTTTACCCCCGTGTTGAATTCAGGCACGGCAGTATCTGATGATATTCTGGTTGCCAGCCGACGGATATCAGACAATCCGCGTTCAAAGGTAAAACTGACACAAACAGCAGAGAGCAGGGCAACATTTACTGCAAGATAATACTCATACCGGACATGCTGCCATGTTGAAAACAGCATGACAAGTGACCATACCAGCGCAAAGATCTGGTGCGGATGCTCCTCCTTAAGGTTATTATAGAGCATGACCAAAGCTCCACCCACCATAAGAATGAGACCATAGTTAAACGTCATCCACGCGAGAGCGGCTGTCCATCCCCGGGCCTCCTG
>DATKZP010000017.1:0-13854 GCA_035527915.1 Methanoregula sp.
TAGAACTGAAGTTTGTAGTGAGTGTGAGGTTAGCAGAAGTTGCATTCTCAAGTTCTGAGATATTCCAGAGATTCGTTGTGGTATTGAAATCACCGAGGGATGGGACGGCAGTAATGTCATGTAACCCGGCGAGGTCTGATACTTCTTCAGCCACGGTAATATTTGTGGCATTATCGGGTCCATTATTCCACAGCGTTACAACCCATGTTACTTCGTCATCAAGGTCATACGGTCCGGTGGAGCTCACCATTTTTGAGATGCTGAGATCGGCTGTAGGTCCTTCCGGTGGAATGATCTCTTTTTCTTCAATCTCTGCTGTCGCATTTGCGGAGTTGTCATCCCCATTTGGATCCGTCTCATTGAGAGCAATAATGGCAACCGTGTTTACCTTCTCCCCGGTAGAACTGAAGTTTGTAGTGAGTGTGAGGTTAGCAGAAGTTGCATTCTCAAGTTCTGAGATATTCCAGAGATTCGTGGTGGTGTCGTATTCTCCAAGAGAAGCTACGGCATTTATGTCCTGCAGCCCAATGAGACCTGATACATCTTCTGCCACGGTGATGTTCGTAGCGTTGCCGGGTCCATTATTCCACAGCGTTACAACCCACGTTACTTCGTCATCAATTTCATAAGGCCCGGTTGAGCTGACAACTTTTGAGACATTGAGGTCAGCCTGTATTTCTCCTCCATCCGCTGCACACACAATCCCGATATTGAAAACCAGTGCAAGCAGGATCGCTCCTATACATATTCTAAAGAATCTGGTCATGTAAGGTACTCTCCATTCCGGTCTAATCCGGTAAAAATATTCTGAACACTCATGACATTAATGATGGCGATAGTCTGGATAAAACCGGATAGTCCTCAATACTTTCAATCCCAACAAAATCGTTCCTGATGGTTCAGAATTAAAAAAGAATCCCGATATGCAGGAAAAAATTCCGGAGAGGATCTTGTGCACATGGAAGGACAAACAGGGGTTCGTTTTGTTCCGGCGCGCGAAAAGTTCCCGGAAGATCTTCTCCTTTTTTTTAATAAAAATCTTTTTTAGAGCATCTTTGCCAGATATGGTCAATCCTGCCTGCGTGGAGGAAAAACCGACCATGAGTATCATAACTACCTGGGGAAGGATAATCCGGTAGTACGGCACCTGCATACCGGTTGCAGGACTCCTCATCCACCTGCACCTTTTTTATTTCGGGCATACTATCACTCCACCATGACCATTGAATCTGATGCAGTGAAATACGTAGCCGGGCTCATGGCGCTCTCGGCACGGACGGCACCGAAGGCGGTTGGCCTGGACTCGATAAAAGTCCAGGTACTGACCGGTAAGGATCAGGACAAGCTTGCAAAACAGATGATCAAAATGGGAAAAGAGGTAAAGATAGATTTTTTCCGGATCAATGGCGAGCAGGTAAAGGCAAGTGATGCCACGCTCTTAATCGGGGTTGAAGGCCAGAAGGTAATGGGAGCAAACTGCGGCGGTTGCGGGTATGCTACCTGTGCTGAGATGGCAAAAGCACTAAAGGCAACAAAGAACAAAAAAGCACTCTACCCGGGTCCCAACTGCGTCCTGAAGATCTCTGATCTTGGTATAGCCGTCGGATCAGCGGTCAAGACCGCAGGCATACACAATGTGGACAACCGGATTATGTTCAGTGCCGGTGTTGTTGCCCTGCAGCTGGGGATGCTCAAGGGATGCAGTGTTGCGTATGGCATCCCGCTCAAGGCATCCGGAAAGAACATCTTCTGGGATATGAAGTTTGCAGGACACTAAAACGAAATTTCTTTTTTTGTCGGCAGCAGGTTCACACATGCTGTCCGTATGCTTTAAACACGGTGCCTTTGTTGCATGAGCCCTGTTCCCTGCCGGACAACCGTATGACCTGATGCCGGTACTCATTCCCCCGGTATATGCATTAATGAGCCGGGTCTCACGCCGGGAGAATGAGGGATATACTACGTGCAATTGTCGTCCATCCTGTGTCTTTGCCACGGTTGCGCGGAAGAGAAAAGAAGCAGAGATGGATGAAAAATATGGAATTGATCAGACATCTGGACTGGGTTCCTGAATATACCGGAAAAAAATGTCAGACAGAGCCAGAAGGACGTTCAATCCTAAAAAATAATAATTTCAGGAATATGGATTTGTATTAATAATCCGGTACGTTATGCTGATACTGACTTTCGAAAATTATACCCTCAGTATTTTCTAAAAGTCCTGAGAGATAACCGGTGACCCAGGCTTCATTCTGATATTCCTCAAAAGGACGATATGACCCCTGAACGCTCGTATTCTCTTTTTCAAATCGTAACAACCCTATAGGAGCTCCACCAGTTTTTACAAATTTATTAAGGTCTTCAAGGGGATGGGTGCTTGAACTGAATACAAATTTCGTCTCATTTTCAAACCCGACGGCAATTGCAACCAGCCAGGCTTCTTTTGCTTCTCTGCGCATTTCATTAACCAAATCGGCAGTTTTTCTCATTTTTAACTCATTAATGGGATTGCAATTCATTACATAAATAACTCGTTAAAACGCATGAAAAAAATGCCCTGGAAAAACCGTAATGAGAATAAATTGTAAGAACCTGCAGAGGTAGTGTAAAGATTAAATGGTAAAATGAACAACCCTGACTCTGATAGAGCAAGTGTACCTGATAGTGCAGCATAAATCCATCGAATCAGTAAAAAGCGTATAAGCCAGCTTCGCTCACCAAATAACCATGGGAGCAATCCCTCCATTGTGAGGGGGATGCTTGTCCATCCCCCGGACTGATCACAGAATAACGTTAAAGGTCCGCAATCGATGCAACTGGCAGGCCCGGGTGTGAACGCACCCTTCAGGGGTGGTTCTCCCGGGCAGGAATTTTGATGGATGGTTACCCGTGAACAGGGGTGGATCGTTTACAATTCCAAAAAAATTATTCCAGCCACTGCGTCACATCCTCAACGGGCGGGCGGATTGAAGGGGAAAGTTCATCCTGAGGATAACCGATTGCACACCCCATAAGTTCCCATTCACCAGCCGGAATGCCGAGAATCTTACAAAACGCCGGGCTCGCTGACATCTCCGATGTGACCGGGACGAGGTGGAACCCGAGATTGAGTGCAGTTGCTTTCAGCCACATATTCTCCATGCAGTGCGAAAAGCGACTGCAATTCCACAGGAGGATACCCTTTGCGTTCAGCAACGATAACATAGTTCGGGGCCGTCCCGATACCCGGCACCCGGCCCATCGTCTGGATCGCATCAAGGCGCTGCGCAAAGGAACCTGCCATTTTACGGAGTGCAGGATTCTTCTCCATCTTTTTTTTTAAGGCATCTGCCATGATCCTGACCTGTTCCATAACGAGAGGAGATGCCGCTTTCATGCTCCGCGATCCCATCCTCATCACAAAGAACCTGCGGAAATAATCTGTTGAACTTCCCACTGCCGCCGCTGCAAACGGAGCAGGAAGTCCTGCGTGGATGATACGCCGGATCGCATCTTCGGGTGGCAATTCCGGTTTGAACATCCGGTAGGAGCGGCGTTCTGCGAGAATCCTGTCAAGAAACATATTTTTCTGGTCGTCCGTGTCACACCCCATACTGCATACCTGAACAGTTGTTAAAAGAGCAGGTTCTTGAAACTTGTCAAAGAGGGTAACCGGGTGTCGGTTTGATGCGGGTAAAATATACTCTGCCTGAGCAATACAGGTGCCATCACGTTTTTCGCTCAGCGTGGAGCACGCCCATAACCCCGAGTGCTGTATGAACAGGTTTTTGTTCAATCTCGAAATTATAGTGCCTGCTGATGTAGTCGAGCAGCGCCGGGTTGGGGGATCTACTGATCGGGGGGAGGTGAAGCTCCATCTCAATCCGGCGGACATCATTGAGATCCTCCGGCTCGATGTGCCATTCTGCCCCCTCACAATCGCATTTCAGGAAATCGCAGCCTCCTGCCATTTCGATGATTTTCCGGAGCCGGTAGGTGGGTGTAAAGAGTTCGTAGTCATCCCACCTGACGTTTTTGGGCTTCCCGTCACCAAGTGCCCCTTCAATAACCTGGACAGAAACACCGTTAAGCCGGATATTCTCCCGCAGAAGCGATGCCGTCAGGGGTTCCACGGCGACAATTTTTTTTGAGCGGCGCGAAGCACGGATGCAGAACGCTCCCACGTTTGCACCAATATCTATCACCCGGTCAGTGGCACATATGTCATCGAACCAATATTCCGGTACGTTAAAGATCTGCCGGAACACGGTATCCTGAACAAGAAATTTCACATTATCGGTTGAGGTAAAAATTGAGGGATCTTTCATTTGATCCTGCCCGGAACCAGACACACCGGGTACTTACGCTTCCTTTTTGATAAATGTCCCTTCTTCATATTCCCTGAATGCCTGACGCAGTTCATCAGTCGTATTCATGACAATGGGACCCCGCCAAGCAACCGGTTCATGGATAGGTTTTCCGGAAAAGAAGAGGAAACGGAACCCTTTTTCAGAAGAGCGGCCCCGTACGGATAAACCATTACCAAACAGGACCAGGTCACGGTTATTCACCTTGTACCCTTCTTTTGGATCAAATGTCCCTTCCCCGCTGATAACGTATGTCAGTGCCGTGTACCCGTCTTTGACCGGATGAGAGAACACTACGTCGGGACCCATCGTTACATCAAAATACTCCGGATCCGCAACGATATCCCTCACCGGGCCTTCCACCCCTTCTGCCGAACCGCAGATCACGCGGATAGTGACACCTTTACCTGAAGAGACGGTGGGTATCTTGTCCCTCGTGATCTCCTGGTACCGGGGATTCATCATCTTATGGGATCGTGGCAGGTTAACCCAGAGCTGGAATCCGCCCATCTTCCCGTTCATTGGTTTTGGCATCTCTGAATGAATGATGCCGGATCCTGCACTCATCCACTGCACATCACCGGCATTCACGCTCCCGGCATTTCCCATGCTGTCTTTGTGCTCCACCGATCCGTTCAGCATATAGGTAACGGTCTCAATACCCCGGTGCGGGTGAGTAGGAAAACCCGCCAGGTAATCTTCCGGCTGCCGTGCCCGGAAATCGTCCAGCATCAGGAACGGGTCAAACTGCGGGACCTCGTAGCTGCCAAATGCCCGGTACAGGCGCACGCCGGCACCTTCAACCGTTCTGTATGCCCTGAGGATGCGTTCGATTGTCCGCACCTGTGTCATAATGAGACACTGGCAGTGATGGTTCATTAATATATGCATCAATATATGTTTCAGGGTGCATGAAAGGATACGATTGCGCTCACGTTTATCGGGATTGCAATTATATATTCCGGCAATCATGGGTCTGAAGGACCAGTTGAGGGGAATCATTCCGGATCATGCGCTCTGCTACCTTTCAGACCGTTTCGATGTTATTGGCACTGTTGCAGTCCTCTCCCTGCCCCCACCCCTTTCCGGCTATAAGCCGGCAATCGTCCATGCCATCCTTTCCCGGCGTAAAAACATCAAAACCGTACTCAACAAAACCTCGCGGCTCGAAGGTTGTAACCGTACGGCTCGCTATGAGATTCTTACAGGTACGGGTACAATTACTGTCCATCATGAGTATGACTTTGCATACCGGTTCGATCTGGGCACCGTCTTTTTCAATCCCCGGCTTGCAAGTGAACGCAAACGTGTCACGGGCCAGGTACAATCCGGTGAACTGGTCCTTGTTCCCTGTTGTGGTGTCGGACCCTTTGTGATCCCGGCAGCGGCCCGGGGTGCGGAGATTGTTTCCGTAGAGCAGAATCCGGAAGCGTGCCGCTGGCTTGCAGAGAACCTGAAGTTAAACGGCGTTCAGGACCGGGTCACCATAATTCCCGGCGATGCGTTTGATACCACTCTTCTCCCGGCATATCCCTTCGATCGTGCAATCATCCCGGCACCGTACGGGATGGACGCGATCTTTGACGTTATCGCACCTCGGGTAAAACGTGGGGGGATGATCCATTTCTATACCTTCAGGAACCGGGACCAGGCAGATGCACTTTTTACAGAATTCGGGCAGAAGGGGTTTGACGTTGTTATCCAGCGGCGATGCGGGAATGTCGCACCGGGGGTGAGCCGGTGGGTGTTTGACCTGGTAAAAGGAATATAGTTCTTTTTTGAAAAACCATTCTCCAATCTGCTTTATACCAACCAGTTGCCTCTGCAATGCTATTTTTTTATTATAATGATGGCGGGTTCTGCCGGCGGATCCACCAGTGTCGCAGGAGAAAAGCACCCATTACCATCCCGATGATTCCGGTGATACCGGCAAGAAAAGGCAGGAAATCCTGTGCATTTGCTGATGTGACTGGTTCAAGGGGTGGTGCTGGTGGTTCGGGAATGACCGGAACGCCGGGCTTTCTGGATTCCTCCTCCGGTTTATCGTCCGTTCCAGGTAATGTCGTGATTGCAGCCTCCCGCGGTGGGCTGGATGGCTCACTTCGGATGGTGATGGCAAAAAGGGAGAACTCCGGGCTGCCTGCACGATACAGCACCCTGCCGTTTTTGCTTCCTGTCGAATATGTCGGCAGGTTAACCCAGGTCCCGTTTTTGAATATGCACAAGCTGACATCCTGCAGGGTGGCATGATAGTCAACGATTGACTCAAGCGGAACGTCAAATTCTATCTGCACATCGGAAATGACCGAGTAGTGTGCCGGTATCACTTCAATATACTGGTGTACCGGCATATCCAGGGGAATAACACCCGATGGCAGGGAGGCAGGCTTCTTTGCAGTGACAATAATATCGGATATATTCTTCCCTCTCACCGTGACGCGATAAATTGCTGAATCGCCGCCAACATTCACGGTCTGGTAAACGAATGGTCCTTCTGCGGGGGGGACCGGCGTTGATGACAGCGTAGGACGAATTTCATCATCGCCACCCTGTCCAGCGCCAGAGGGTATTGAAGGAGTGGGCGGGAGTGTAGGTGTTTGATTAGAAGTAGGTGTAGGAGTAAGAGTCGGCGTGGGATCCGGTGTAGGATCCGGAGTTACTGGCAGGGTTTCAACCGTGATATATCCCGAACGATTCAGTGTACTGGTGACCGTCGTATTCCGTACAGTCAGGCTCACGCTGTATATCCCTGGTGTTTCATACACATGCTCCGGGTTTCGCAGTGCATTTTCACTGGTATTAAAATAAGTCCCGTCACCAAACGACCAGTTCCACAGCGATGGCAAACCTCCTGTGGAAGTGTCTGAAAACTCAACGGTAAGCGGGGCAGTACCATTCAGTGGTGAAGCGGTAAAATTCAGCAGCAACGGGGCAATTCCGGTGGCATATTTCAGGTCTCCATTTCCGCCATCCCGGTAACTGATCCGCGGAATTCCTGAATTATCCAGCGCAAGCGATGAATACTCTCCAACACTTCCCGCAGGGTCAACGGTTTCGTTTGTCCACGCAGTGCCGGTTTTTGTAGCATATTTCAGGTGACCACTGGTCTCGTCATAATAGCTGATGTGTGGATTTCCCGAACTATCGAATGCAAGGGATGTATACTTCCAGACGCTCCCGGCGCGGTCCACGGTCTCTATATTCCACGAACTTCCTGTTTTTTTGGCATATTTCAGGTTCTTATTGACTCCATCATAATAACTGATCGCGGGATTTCCCGTACCATCAAGGGCTATCGAAGTAGAATAGCCGACATTACCGGTACTGTCAACAGTCTTGTTGGTCCATTGCCCGCCGCTCTTTACTGCATACTTCAGATCCCCATTCGATGTATCGTAATAACTGATATGCGGGGTACCGGCAGTATCCAGTGCCAGGGATGAGTAGGCACCAACATTACCGTAATTGTCAACAGTTTCATTGGTCCAGGTTCCCCCGCTCTTTGCCGCATATTTTAGTTTTGAATCGAGAAGATCCTGGTAACTGATCCGGGGATTCCCGGAACTATCGACCGCAAGCGAAGTGTATCTCCCTACACCCCCGCTGTCTACAATCACGATGCTCCAGATAGCTCCGTTTTTCATTGCAAAGGACAGGTTTCCGGCATTCCCGTCATAATAACTGATGAAAGGTTGTCCGGACAGATCGAGTTTTAATGAGCAGAATTCCCCTGCGGCGTTGGTCGTATCCACGGTTTCATTGATCCATCCGCTTTCTGACTTTGCGGCATATTTCAAATGCTGGTTTGTCAGGTCCAGGTAGCTGATCCGGGCATTACCTGCATCATCAAGGGCAAGCGAGGTATACCATCCAACGTCACCAGCGCTGTCGACGGTTTCCGTTGTCCAGTCCAGTGCATGTACTGGTGATACCATGACCAGGAAAACCATGGCCTGGATAAGGAGTATAAACGCGACAGGTACAATCCTGGATACTCTTTCAGTGGCTGGATTTGGTGTGCAAAAACGGCCGGTACCAGGGTAACTGCGGTAACCGGAAAAACCATTTCCAAAAATATCGCTGATGCCATCACCCGTTTTTTAACTGCAAGGGGTGATGCAGGAATCAATCAGGACAATTTCACTGATAACTCATGCCGATATGACAGCATAGTCCCGTTGATAGGCGTTTTACGCAGTGGTTGATATAATTTGTGAAATCAGCCGGGGATATTTGCTCTTATTATTCGCTTTTTACCGGCATGCAGATACCACCATACCTGTAGCTGATTTCTGTACCGCTCGCCCGGGTAATCCCGACAGTTCCTGTATTGAGCTCCTGATGATAGTACCTTGAGCCTTGTCCGGGCGAATTACCTATAGAGTATGGGGTGGTGAATACCCGGCGTTGTTATTCTTCAAAGAGTGGTTGCTCTTCACTACCAGGTTCAAAAAAGAACATCTTTTCAATCGGGACGTTGAACAACCGGGAGATCCGGAACGCGAGTTCCATTGATGGATCATACTTCTCTTTCTCTATAGCAAGGATCGTCTGCCGTGTCACTCCCAGCTGGGCAGCGAGCGCTTCCTGGGTAAGGTTGCGCAATGCCCGGTAGACTTTGATCCTGTTTTTCATTGCCCTGTTCTCCAAATTTTGTTCTGGTATACGGGATTGGGGAAACCTGCCCTGCCACTCATGGGGGGGAATCGTGATTGAAGGTGGATGCCGGCAGAGCATCACGGTGCGTAAGGGTACTACCCGTGAGCAGGATCAGGGCGACGGTCGTAACAGTGAAGTAAAGGATCGCGATCACCGGGTTGCCCCCTCTCACAATGCCGGAGACCTCTCTATTCGGTCCTGAACCCGGTATGAATACGGATAGTATTGCATAATCCTGCTGCATAGTGATGGTCCCGGGAATCAGAGTGCGTACATAACGATGATGGCCATGGTTACAATCACAATGAGAGCGATCCAGAGACCCGGATGTCGGATTACCGATGCTGATCGTCTCCTCGTTACAAGAGGATAGGATGTGGCAAGACCGCCTAATATGCAGATGCAGATGACCAGACCCGTTGTGAGTTGCTCTGTTGGAATGTTAAGAATATTTTTGAGTGCAATCACGAGTGCAAGAAGGCATGCGCCAGCAGTGAGTACAACCAGCATATGCCCTTCCCGCCATTCAGGGTCATGGTCTGAATGCGTGAGTTTTCGATATTCAATACGATCCATGGATGTCCAACTTCCATAACTTATTGTAAATAATAATTAACATATTAGAATATAAACTTTACTTTTTGTTAGACTTATTTTCCTATCGCTCCATGCTTTTACTACTCATGGAGTGTTGTTTGGAATCCCTGATCAACGGCGTCCGTTCGCCGCTGATTATCATGCACCGGTATCAAAATGTTTGGATAGCATGATATCCCATTAAAAAAAACTCGTATACTAAGAGGCATATGCAGCACGAAAACGTAATTGTGGGTCTCATCCAGATGGCGGCTGGTCCGGATCCGCAGGAGAATCTCAAAAAAGCGGTAGCAAAAGTTGAGCAGGCAGCAAAAGACGGAGCCCAAATCATCTGCCTTCCCGAACTCTACCGGACTCTTTACTTCCCGCAGGGGATTGGTGTGAATGCATCACCCCTCGCAGAAACGATTCCGGGAGAATCCACCCGGGCATTTTCTGAAATTGCCCGCCAGCACAAGGTTGTTATCATCGTCCCGCTCTATGAAAAGTCCTCCGATGGCAGGTTCTATAACAGTGCAGTAATCATCGATGCGGACGGCACCCTCCATGCACCCTACCACAAAGTCCACGTTCCGCAGGACCCTGGTTTTTTTGAGAAGGGATACTTCTACCCCGGGGACGGGTATTATGCTCATACAACCCGGTACGGGCGCATCGCGGTGCTCATCTGCTATGACCAGTGGTTCCCGGAAGCTGCCCGGTCTGTTGCCCTTGACGGGGCGGAAATTATTTTTTATCCGACTGCAATCGGGCATCCCACCAGCAAAGAACCTGCTGAAGGTAACTGGCAGGAAGCATGGGAACTCATCCAGCGGGGTCATGCTGTAGCAAACAGTGTCCATGTAGCAGCCCTCAACCGGGTGGGTAAGGAAGCAGACATCCGGTTCTTCGGGGGATCGTTTATCTGTGACGCGTTTGGCAAGATAATCGTGCACGGTAAAGATTCAGAAGAGACATTGATCGGCTCTCTCGATCTGGCCATGAACACGGCGGTCCGGGAATCGTGGGGTTTCTTCCGGAACCGGCGCCCGGACACGTACGCTGCATGCTGCACCCTGTTTCCAGGTAATGACGGAGCTTTTCCTGATCTCCGTTCCGGGGACACACCCCGTAACCGCGGGTTCCATATGCCTGCGGAATGGGAACCCCATGATGCGGTCTGGATCTCGTGGCCGCACAACAAAAATTCCTTCCCGGCACTCCCTGATGTTGAAGAGGCTTATTTTGAGTTTGTTACGGCAATACACATCTCTGAACGAGTTGAACTGTTTGTTCCCACTGCGGTTGTGCACCGTAAGATCCGTACCAGGCTCCGGGAAACCAGCGTAGATCTCTCGCGGGTTAACCTCCATACTACCGATTTCTCGGATGTCTGGATCCGGGATTATGGTCCTACGTTTGTCGTCAACCGATCCATGAAGCGGATTGCGATGGTGCGCTGGAACTTCAATGCATGGGGTGGGAAATATGATGACCAGGTGCGGGACGGGAAGATCCCTGCAATCATGAACCGCTGGCTGAATTATCCCCTGTTTGTTCCGGGGATCGTACTTGAGGGGGGATCCATTGATGTGAACGGCAGGGGTACGGTGCTGACCACCCGCTCCTGTCTTTTAAACTCGAACCGGAACCCGTCCCTCTCTGGTGATGAGATTGAAGAATTACTCAAAGAGTACCTCGGGGTAGTGAAGGTGATCTGGTTGAACGACGGGATTGTGGGTGACGATACCGATGGCCATATCGATGATATTGCCCGGTTTGTTGCTCCATCAACGGTAGTGTGTGCGTACGAGACGGACATAGCGGATGCAAATTACCCGGCCCTGCATGAAAATTACGAGATCCTGAAACAATCAAGCGACCAGGACGGCACTCCGCTCAAGGTCGTGAAACTCCCGATGCCGGCAAAAGTCACCCGGGATGATGAGCGCTACCCGGCAAGTTACACGAACTTCTACATCGGAAATACCGTTGTCATCGTACCGGTTTTCCGTGACCCGAATGATGCAGTGGCGCTGCAGATTATTCAGGATCTTTTTCCGGACCGGAAAGTTATCGGGATCAATGCGCGTGCAATGGTTCAGGGGTTCGGCACATTCCATTGTGCAACCCAGCAGCAGCCCGGGGTCTGAGCGGCAGGGATCTTCCTCATTATACTGAACTGTCAGCAACACAAAATCTCCCTGGATACGGGATCAATATTTTTTAGTACCCTTGCGGTGCGTCCGGAATTATGGGTGACGGCTGGCGGGGACCTGGTCCATTTTTTTACGCAGGATCCCTGTGGCTATAAATGGGAGGACTGACTATTTTCTCATCCGGAGCAGTCACCCATGGAAAAAAACCCACTTCTCATCCAGCACTTCACTGCCGCAGATTATGCAGCAGCCCCGTTTTTGACCGTCATCCTGCCGCTGGGGTCCTTAGAGTGCCACGGATCCCACCTGCCGTTTGGAACCGATGCCCTCACCGCATACCTGCTGGCGCTTGAAGTTGCAGCCCGCGTACCAAAGACTGCAGTGTTGCCGCCCGTCAATTACGGGATGAGCGAGTACTACCGGGATTTTTCTTTTACGGTATCACTCCAGCCTGAGACCGAGACTGCCATCATCCGCGACATCCTTGAATCCGTGTACCGCGAGGGAATCCGCCAGGTCTTCATCCTGAATGGGCATGACGGGAACATCCCGTCGATAGAGATTGCTGCACGGCAGGCAAAGGTGGCGCACCCGGACTTAAAAATTGTCGGGCTCGAGGCGTGGTGGAACACGCTCCTGCCACTGCTGCCACCCGGTTTTTTTGAGGTCTGGAACGGCCTTGGGCACGGGGGCGAGGGAGAATTATCCATAGGGCTTGCGCTGTTTAATGAGCTCTGCCAGCCGGAACATGCACGGGGGGTTGTGCCGGAACTCCCTCCCAACCTTGATGTGATGTGGAAGTTTTCCGAGCTTACCACCTGCGGGGCTTCGGGAGATCCTACAAAAGCCACGCGGGAGAAAGGGCTTGTCATGAAAGAGACGCTGGTAACGGCAATTGTTGAGGCCTTAAAAAAACTGGATGCAGCTGGCTGGGACTATCGTTCACCGGAAGTCAGGCAGCAGTAAGCGAGGGTGAAGGGGATGCCGGGTATCATTGCTCCACGGTATGCTGCCAAATTCTGGTGGGGTGCTTATGGGTGAAGGCACCGGCAAGACGGGGGAAATCTTTTATCGTCTGCCGACATTGGTCGGATGATCAGGAGGAGATACACCATGCCGGAATGTACGTGTATGAGCATAACTTCGGTGCAGGAAGAGAAACTAAAAATTGCAGTCGAGAACACCTGCGAGCTCTGCCACGATTATTATCCTTCAGCGTTTCTTGAAATCCATGTCATCTCAAGGTATACGACCAAGGCGATGAAACACGACCCGTCAACACGTATCCTGATAGTCTGCCAGTCATGCCATGTCCATATCCACCGGCTGCCGGTGTCGATCGGAAAGCAGCGGGCTCTGGTAAAAAACCGTTCATTTTATATCCGGCGGGATGTGCGGAGGATCCTGGGTTACGTGCCGAAACCATACAAGGCTCCGAATGATATCAATCTGTATGTGATCTACGAGGAATACTTTGACCGGGGTTCACCGGGATCGTATCGCCTGAGTGGATAGGAGAGGGCACCAGGAATTAACTGCACCGCCCGGGAAATCAGCAGCGTTCTTGGTACATTTACTGCAGGAGTGCAGCTGGTTGACCAGGATACAAAAAAGACCAGTGCAGGAATTTTTTTGCCTCCTGTCATTTTTTCGGGTGGTCGATACCATCGCACGGAGGGAGAAGTGAACCGGATAGTGGGGATGCTGCGTTCAAACCGGACCCGGAAACTTTTATTAAAAAGAGAATGGTTGCCGCGGCCGGGCATATGTTTTTCGAATAAAAATCGTTTCACGATTTTCATATGTTATGATCGTACACCGGAAACGGGGTGAATGGTGTGTTACTATGAATATGCCCCCTGGCATTTTCATCCTGTATACCTGTGGCCAAGGGATATCATGGAATTTTTTAAACGGAAAAGAAAAGAAAGGAAATGAATTTTTATGCAACCACGACAGTCAGTGAAAAGGCAGTCTCGTTGCCGGTTGTTGGCTCCCATGACCGTTTGTTCACAGCCGTGATCTCCTGTTCGCCGATAGCGACGGTTGAAATGTCCCATATATGCGTCCCGCCGGATCCCACCATCTTACCGGTAGTGTCGGATGGCACATAC
>DATKZP010000018.1:0-5167 GCA_035527915.1 Methanoregula sp.
AACGCTTCGAATCATCATAGGAGGGGTCGTCACCCGTGCATGTGATAGTGCACATTCGAATGTTTGATCATCGTTGTTCAGGACGTTCCAAAGAACGTATAGACCATATAGAATAATTCAATCCATATATAGAGATGCAAGGCACCGGTGCTTGGCAACCTCACAGGGAGGATATTTCTATATAAAAATTGTTATAAAAATTAGAAATTACCGATAAGTTTATCAATGATATAATCTGCTCTCCCAACTCTGATTCAATTGGATCCGGATAAAACGATATGTTTTCCCACCCCCCCCGCATGACCGTTTTTTTAATTATTCCCCCACTTTTTGTTATCATCGGGTGTGAGGGGCGACACGTCTTTGACCATTATAGAAATGTGGCTGCAGTACCGGAAATGTTTCCCCGCGTCCAGGGTACCGGCATACCAGGTACTGGCAACTCATTATCCTGCTCGTACGTGCGGTAATGGCAAAGGGGGCAGATGGTTACCAAACACAGGTACCCATTGCCCGAACATTTCACGGGTACCTCATTTACCCCCGATAGAAGCATTATCCTGTTATTACAGCCCCCAATCGTAAAAATACGTCAGAATTGAGCCGTATATAATGCCTTCCCGGCCCTCATGGACGCGTTTTATTGGCAGGTAGTTCTGCAGCATACTTCAGCCGGGTTTTTGGTAACAAACGGTCACAAAACACATCTATGAGCCTCGTATAAATTGTCCGTTTGGCAAAATAACGATAATTCTTTGACTTTTGGAAAAGAAGCCCGATATGGTCTCCGTCTGGCAATGTCTGACGCCAATCGGGACGCGTACAGGGCTCCGATTGACTCAGGTCATATGAGATGGTTTTGGGGGGTGGTCAAAAACGAGGGGTTTTGTCCAGGTCGCAGGGTGTGCTTTTACCGGGTCCTTCGGATCACTTCCCCTGCCCGATTATTTCACCGTGACCTGCTCTCCGGAACATTTGTTTTTCACCCTCTTTTTTGACCTTTCCCATTATCCAAAAGAAGGCTCTCTATCAGGGCTTATGTATCCTGACAATTCCCGCGACTTTATCAAAATCTGAATCAAATGAAACGATCCTGATGATATTTTTCTTCTCCATGATAAAAACGGATACAGCATCAGAAACTGATAAGGTTCCGTCATAGCGAAGAAAAACCACCATACCTCCTTTGAGATTTTTTTCATCGGTAAAAACAAGATCACAATTGTCTATAAAATAGTGATACAGTTGCTCCCCCGCTTTACCCCCGCTCCGCCTGCCTGTGATAGTTACGGATTCCGCAAGGATTAGATCTGAAATAATGATGGTCTCATCAGCCAGCATGGGAAGCAGTGCCTTTGCATCAGGATGCCACTGATCCTTCCGATCCACAAGCGCAATAAAAAATGACGAATCAACGAGAATCATTATTCCCCGGACTGGATCTTCTTTTTATCGTTCACTGCATCTCCTCCTGAGCTGATGACGCCACAAATTTTCGAAAGGGTCACTTTTTTCCGGGGCTGGATGGTAATGATGCCATCCTCGACATCCCACTGGAGAATATCTCCCGGCGCGAGATCCAGCGCTTTTCTGATTTCAGCGGGAAGAACGGTAGAATATCCTTCAGATATTTTTGTTTTACTTACCATAACCTTACTCCTCAGTAATATTTGTAATATTAGTAAATCACTTTTACTTATTAAACTATCATCAGATAAAAATGAAAATTATCCTGATAATAATCGGAGAACTGTTGATTACACAAATTGATTACACAAATAATTATTATTGCTTTCAGGAACCAGAACCCGGACTAACGCCAGCCACTTCCGGGTCATACAAAGTTGCATTTACCGGGTCCTTCGGATCACTTCTCCTGCCCGATTCTCATAGTGAGCTGTTTTGTGTGCGACCCGTTCCAGTAGAGCCGGCTGCACTGCCTGCACCAGTAAAAGGTAAGCCCGGTCCTGTCCCGGGGAGCATACTCTGCTGCCCCCGCTATCTCTTCTTCCGTTGCTTTAGAAAGCGGTGTGTTGCACAGTGAGCAGCGGTCCATCACCAGCCGCCGTACAATCAACCCGTGATCAATAAGCTGCTGCACCTGCTCCATCACGTCCATAGATCTGACCAGCACAGCCCGCTCCTTCCCGCGCCGTGCAAGCTCGGCGTCCCGGGTGAGCAGGATACGGTCCTCCTGCCCGGCACAGGCAAGAAGCAGGGTATCTTCTTTTGCATTTCCCTCCTCGAACCCGTTCGCGCTCACCGTGTTGTAGCCCATGAACCGGAGGTAACGGGTGAGTGTTCCCAGCATCCGGTCGGTAATGAACCGCGGGTCAGGAGACATGGCGCACGATCTCGATCTTCTCACCGCAGTTCCTGCACTGATTCCCGTCGAGTGCCGGGAACGTGCTCGAAAATCCCTGTCTTTTAATAAGCACTTCACCGCATGCCGGGCAGTACGTGTTCTCGTAACGGTGGTTGTACACGTTCCCCAGGTACGGGAACCGGAGCCCGAGGTCTTTTGCCATTACGTAGATCTTTTCAAGCGTAGCAACGGGCGTTGCGCCCCGGTCGGTCATCTGGTAATCCGGGTGGAACGCCGAGAAATGCATCGGGGTTGCCGGGCCGAGATGCTCAATCACCCAGCGGATCAGACCTTCCATCTCCTCCCTGCTGTCATTGAGCCCGGGAATGACAAGCGTAACGGTCTCAACGTGCATGCCGAGTTCCCGTGCAAGCACCGCGGAATCGAGCACGGGCTGGAGCTTTGCACCGCAGATTTTCTTGTAAAAATCATCCGTGAATGCCTTGATATCCACCCGGAATGCACCGAGCATGGGAGAAAGTTCGCGCAGTGCCTCCTCCGTGATATACCCGTTTGTCACGTAGATGGTCCCAAGGCCTTTTGTACGGGCAAGCGCTCCCATTTCGAGCGCATACTCATGCCAGATGGTCGGTTCATTGTACGTCCACGCAATGCTTGCACTCCCGCTGGAAATTGCCCGCTCAACCCCGGCTTCCGGTGAGAGCGGCCGCAGATGTGCATTGTCAAACGTCGCCCGCGAGATATGCCAGTTCTGGCAGTGCTGGCAATGGAAGTTGCAGCCGATGCCGCCCAGCGAGTACGAAAGCGTGCCCGGCAGGTAGTGGAAGAGGGGTTTTTTCTCGATCGGGTCCACGGCTTCAGAACTGATCCTGCCGTAGGTAGCAGCATACCGCGTGCCGTGCTCGTTAAGCCGCACACCGCAGATCCCATGGCTGCCTTCCTGTATAGCGCAGCGGTGGTTGCAGAGCGAACACTTCACCGCATCGTTTTCGACTTTTGCGTATTGGCGCGCTTCGTGCATGAAAGACTCCTCAAATGAATTGGGGCAAAGCGATCATTATAGTTCTTTTTCTTCCGGTGGCCTCATATCTGCTTCATCGGCTTCAATGACAAATGACCCGCGATACCGGCAACTCTTGCAGAGATACACCTGGCCGATGTACCCTCCGGCAACCGGAAAGATATCGCGGCTTTTACAGACAGGACAGCACAGCATATTCAACAACTCTATATGAGCATCCTGCACAAAAACTAGTGCAATGAAGACGGTTGTCATCTCCCTTGGCGGTTCAATCCTGATCCCATCACTTGAGAAGAACAAAATCCGGGAATATGTCCCGGTACTTGGAGAGATTGCAGCACACCACCGGCTGTTTGTAGTAGTCGGCGGTGGCGGTGAAGCCCGTCGCTACATCACCGTTGCCCGCACTCTCGGTATTGACGAGGGAACCTCCGATGAGATCGGCATCCTGGTCACAAGACTGAACGCAAACCTGCTCATTGCCGCGCTGGGGGATGCAGCCTACCCGAAAGTGGCCGAGAGTCATGCCGAGGCAAAAAAGTTCGCCGAATCCAAAAAAATCGTCATCATGGGCGGAATCACTCCCGGCCAGACAACCGATGCAGTTGCCGCGGTACTTGCTGAACGCGTGGGCGCCTCAGTATTTATCAACGTAACCTCGGTCGACGGTATCTATTCTGCCGATCCCAAAAAGGACAAAAATGCAAAGCGCTACGACACGCTTTCACCTCAGCAGCTGCTGGATATCGTCGGCGTCACCGCACTCACTGCGGGTTCCAACACGGTGCTCGATATCGTTGCTGCCCGTGTTGTCGAGCGCAGCCATATCCCGCTGGTAGTGCTTGACGGGCGCGACCCCGAAAACCTTTCCCGCGCGATACTCACCGGAAAATTCACCGGCAGTGTCGTAAGCGAAAAAAAGAAAAAGATCCTGCCCCTCTGATAGCTCCCGGAATACCCCGGGAACCATTACGTATTTTTATGTTCCCGTCACAAGTATGATGGCACGGGGTAGTAGGGTAGCCTGGTCCATCCTAGAGCGTTTGGGACGCTTTGACGGCGGTTCGAATCCGCCCTACCCCATCCGGACCAATAAAAATCCCAAAAAAAGGGATTTTCCCATAACCGCCCTGTCACGTGCGGGGATGTTTTTTTTATGAAAAAACAGGACGCTGCAAAAATATATTCGCTTCTTTGCATAAGGTATCCTGATGCCCGTGATTCTCCTGCCAGGCTCTCGAAGGGCTCTGCCTTTGAAGTGCTCGTCCTCACTATCCTCTCGGCACAGACCACCGATCGCGCAGTGCTCCGGGTAAAAGAGCCGCTTTTTTTTACGTATCCGACTCCGGCAGCGCTCGCGAAGGCAACGACCGAAGATGTAGAAACTATCATCCACAGTCTCGGCTATTTCCATGCAAAGGCAAAGCACATCATCGCCGCTTCACAGGCCCTGTTATCGGAATTTGACGGCAGGGTACCAGAGACCATGGAAGAGCTCCTGAAGATCCCTGGCACAGGCAGGAAAACCGCAAACATTGTACTCTACCATGCATTCGGAAGAAACGAGGGTATAGCAGTCGATACGCATGTCCGGAGGCTTGCGCAGCGGATCGGGTTTTCCGATACGGACAAGGTGAGCGTGATCGAACATGACCTGATGGCTGCATTCCCGCAGGAGCAATGGGGGGATCTCACCGATGTCCTGATCGCCCACGGGCGGGCATGCTGCGATGCGAAAAAACCGAAATGTGAAATCTGCCCGATCAGCCGGTATTGCCGTTTTTTCCGGACATCGGGTAAAAAATAAGGAACTTGTGTCT
>DATKZP010000019.1:0-2745 GCA_035527915.1 Methanoregula sp.
TGGCTGTCGCAATCCCAACCGATCCCGTATCGTTCAGGATGGGATCTTTTGACTGTGCGTCAATCGCGTGGCAGTAAAGGGTGAGAAACGAGGTGAGGGCAACGCCGTTCACCGGCAAGACAATCTGTCCGTATTCTTCCGGGGGCTTTGTCATTCTATACAATTCTGGCAAAAGGCATATAAGTGCTTTATTTATGAGATTTTTTACGGCACCTGAGGGTTTTTTTACCCCGGGAAGAACGTGCAGAAATTTTCAGGACTCTGCCTTGAGAAAAACCTTGCCTGCGATCTCCTGAGCCAGTCTCTTTGACGCAGTGGTTTTTTAGTAACAGATTTTAAAAAACTCTCGTGCACCCGTGGTCCGGGCGGCTGACCGTTCATTGGCACATTCTCTCTTATAAAAAACGGACCAATGCAATCGGAAGGTCAGGCCCCGGACCAAAAAAAAAAAGAGGAAAACCGGTTGACTGGTTTTTTTCAAATGTCCTCCTCTTCTTCAATTATGGGCCAGATATACTCATTATTGGTGAGGTCCGGCTGGTCTTCATCATTGTCCCTCAGGTCACGGTAGGGATCATTCTCCGGCTCCACGGGGTTCCGCCGGTCATCATTACTTCCCCTTACACCATGACGCCTGAATCCTTCCCCGCCCCTGTGTCCCGAATATCTTTCACCTCTTCCCATGCATCTCACCACAATTCCCTGGATGCCCTGAAAATATACTTCACTAATTTTTCAAGAATAAATAGTTTTTTATATTAACCGGGCTGCGGTTACCGGTATCATGCTGCCATGAGCTTCACACCCTCTTAAAAAACTACTTCCTGTTCTCATAGGAAAAAGAAGTACCCTTGGCGTGTTTTTTTTACTGATGAAAAATCGTGTATGTCATATCAACAGAAATAATTAGTAAAGGGATTTTTTTATGGACGGTGACAATACAACATATCCTGAAGGCCATTTTTAGCCATAGGGTTGGCGCTGGGAATTCCCTTCGGGATAGTCTTTGCAACTATCCTGGATAATCCAGGTTTTATCGCGATGGGTATGCCTTTTGGTCTCGCTGTAGGTCTGGCCCTGGAAGCGAAATACAAGAAAGAAGGAAAGATCCGGCCGCTTACCCAGGAAGAGCTTAAGGCAGGAAAGATCCGGGTGATCGCAGGAATTGTCCTCTTACTCCTGGGAATTTTTGTTTTCTGGTTGTTTTTATAATGGTGATCCCAAAAATCCCGATTACCTGAAACAGTCCTTTTTCCCCATTGTGCTACTCCCAAGCCCATCTGAGTGGAGTTTTGCCTTGCAACAGATGCTGTTAGTGGATATTTCCGGCTGCAATACAGCCCCCTGCAGCAAAACGGACAAAGACCCGTGGGAATCCCAAAACAATAGTGCCGTTTTTTGCCGGATTCGTGATATTTTGCATGCCGGAAAATGGAAACGGAGCAGGGCTCGGCCAGCAGGGAGATCAGATTAATTATACCACCAGTCAGAATAGACATGTGATGACATCGAAGTACTGGATTATCGTTGCATCAAAAGACCATGTAATGCGGGGGGTTTGTCTTGGGATTGCCCAGGCAGGGCATGGTAAACGGTCCGGACTTGCAAGAATGCACAAAGACGACAAGATTGTCTATTATTCCCCGAAAGCGCAGCTGGAGAGTACTAAGACCCTCCATGCTTTTACCGCAATCGGCGAGATCGCCGATGAAGAAATGTTCCAGGTCGAAGAATCGCCGGATTTCAAACCGTTCAGGAGAAAGGTGCTGTATACAAAAACCGGGGAAGTCAGAATCGGACCCCTGATCCGGGATTTGACCTTTATCGGGAATAAAAAATCGTGGGGGTATGCGTTCAGGTTCGGACTCCTGGAAATCCCAAAAGAGGATTTTGATCGTATTTCAGAAAAGTTCCCGGTGTCAAGGTAACCGGGTCGCATATGGTGAATCTGGCTCTATTTTGTAAATGAAAGCTTTTTCTTTTTGAGATTTTGATATGGCAGCGTTTCATAACACTGGTATAGATAAGGTTGATCCGGGAATGAATCCTAAAAAAAGATACTATTTTTATATCGCTTTTTTGGCCCGATAAATGACATCAGCGGTTAGTACATTCATAGTATGTGCAGATTCTGCATGATCTATAAATTCTCTCATAATTTCATTATCAGTTGCTCCTGTCACAACGGTTACCGGGATTACTGCCAGCAGACAGCCCGAAAGGATCGTTTAAAATCCAATACATGTAGTACCATGATAGTATGTATGCGATCGAGGTTGATCATATTTCCAAGCACTTCGGAAAACTCGTCGCATTAAACGACATCAGTTTTTCCGTGGACGAAGGCGAGACATTTGGTTTTCTTGGTCCAAACGGTGCAGGAAAGACCACAACCATCCGGATCCTGACCGGCATCACGGTCCCGACCGGAGGGGACGCAAAGATCTTTGGTAAGGATATTGTCAATGAAACGATCGCGGCACGCAGGACTATGGGGATCGTGCACGAGACCTCGAACATCTACACCGATCTCACCGCTTGGCAGAACCTGATGTTTTCCGCCCAGCTCTACGATGTCGGGAAGGCCGAGCGCGAGAAGCGGGGCCGGGACCTCCTCGAGCTCTTCGGCCTGTGGGAGCGGAAGGATGACAAGACGCACGGGTTTAGTAAGGGCATGAAGCGGCGGCTCACGATCGCAATGGGACTCATCAACGAACCCCGGCTCATCTTCCTCGATGAGCCCAC
>DATKZP010000020.1:0-79208 GCA_035527915.1 Methanoregula sp.
CGACGTGGAGTGAGGTGAACGCGAGTGCCGGGTGGACGCCAAGATATCTTCACAGCAGCGTTGCGATGCCAGACGACGGCAGCATCGTGTTGATGGGCGGTTATGATGGCAGCATTAAGAATGACGTGTGGCGGTCAACAGATAACGGCGCGACGTGGATTGAGGTGAACGCGAGTGCCGGGTGGATGCCCAGAGGATATCACAGTAGCGTAGCGATAGATGGGAGTATCGTGCTGATGGGTGGTCGGGACAACACAAATAACTATAAGAATGACGTGTGGCGGTCGACAGATAACGGCACAACGTGGACACAGATGACCGCGAGTGCCGGGTGGATGCCAAGATATGCTCACAGCAGCGTAGCAATGCCAGACCGCAGTATCGTGCTGATGGGCGGTTCTGACGGCAGCTATAAGAATGACGTGTGGCGGTCGACAAATAACGGCACAACGTGGATTCAGGTGAACGCGAGTGCCGGGTGGACGCCAAGAGTATATCACAGCAGCGTAGCGATAGAGGGGAGTATCGTGCTGATGGGTGGTCAGGACGGCAATTTAAGGAATGACGTGTGGCGGTCAACGGATAACGGCACAACGTGGATTGAGGTGAACGCGAGTGCCGGTTGGACGCCAAGAGTATATCACTGCAGCGTAGCGATGCCAGATGGCAGCATTGTGCTGATGGGCGGTAATGACGGCAGCCTTAAGAATGACACATGGCGGTCAACGGATGATGGCGCGACGTGGAGTGAGGTAAACGCGAGTGCCGGGTGGACGCCAAGATTCCTGCACAGCAGCGTAGTGATGCCAGACAGCAGTATCGTGCTAATGGGTGGTCTGGACGGCGGCAGCGTTAAGAATGACGTGTGGCGGTCGACGGATAACGGCGTGACATGGATTCAGGCGAACGCGAGTGCCGGGTGGACGCCAAGATATGGCCACAGCAGCGTAGCGATGCCAGACGACAGTATCGTGCTAATGGGTGGTCTGGACAATAGCGGCCGTAAGAATGACGTGTGGCGGTCGACGGATAACGGCGCGACATGGATTCAGGTGAACGCGAGTGCCGGGTGGACGCCAAGATATGGTCACAGCAGTGTTGCGATGTCTGACGGCAGTATCGTGCTGATGGGTGGTGGTCAGGACGGCGGCAGCTATAAGAATGACGTGTGGCGGTCAACGGATAACGGCGCGACGTGGACACAGATGACCGCGAGTGCCGGGTGGACGCCAAGAAATAGCCTCAGCAGTGTAGCGATGCCAGATGGCAGCATCGTGCTGATGGGTGGTCTGGACGGCGGCAGCGTTAAGAATGACGTGTGGCGGTCAACGGATAACGGCGCGACGTGGAGTGAGGTGAGCGCGAGTGCCGGGTGGACGCCCAGAGGAGGTCACAGCAGCGTAGCGATGTCGGACGGCAGCATCGTACTGATGGGCGGTAATGACAATAGCGGCCGTAAGAATGACGTGTGGCGGGTAGTACCTGCCGGGTCATCGTTACAGAACCCGGTGCATACCTACACCACGCCGGGGACCTATCAGGTAGCACTGCAGGCATACAATGCCGGAGGATACACCAGCATGCGGAAGACAGGATATATCATCGTAACAGCACCATCACCCCCGTTCGATTCCAGTCCTGATTCCAGTGAAGATTACCCTTCCTCCTTCACCAATACTACCGGGGTATCCAGAACAGAAATCGTCAATGTAGGGGGCGGATCGGCAGTAACCCGCGCCGGGATGACTGGAACAGGTCTCGGAAAGAACCTTGTAATCACTGCCATGCCGCGGAGCAGTCTGCCTGCAACAATGGCTCCCCCTCCTACGACTGTATACCAGTACCTGTCCATAACGTCAAGTACGATAACCGGAGTCGTCAGCCAGATCACTCTTGATTTCAGCGTCCCGCAATCATGGCTCACTGAACACGGGTTTACTATCGGAGATATTGTCATGATGCAGAACGTGGACGGAGAGTGGCAGACGCTCGACACCCTGTTTGTCTCCCAGAAAAGTGGGTACGTGTATTACCGTGCGACAACGACGGGCCTCTCGTACTTTGCGATTGCATACCAGAAGGGCGGCACTACTATGGGAACGGGCACTCCGGTCCCAACCACACTGGCTCCGGCAGGAGCCCCGGTAACTGAAACCCCCTCCTCCCCAGTCACAATAACTGCGGAAAAGACGCAGACCGTGCCACCCGCACCGGCAACAGCCCCGGTGGAAGGGATGCCCCTGACAACAGTTATTTTTGGGATCATAGGGGCAATTGCCATCATCACCGGTGCATACCTTGTAAGGCGCTGGTGGATTCGGAGACAGAATCCTGCGTTGTTCCGGGAATACGATTAATTTTTTTGTCTGCGTCCCCCATGAACCTGCTTCCCCCATCGAATGCAGGGACCCCGGTTACGCCTGGCCTGATGAACGCCCGGTCATGTTCACTCGCCCTCGTTCCACTCGCTTGCGCTCACTGCACTACGGCCCGGTTCACATCACCTTGCTGTTTTCCGAAGTTACGTTCATGGGGTAACTAAAAAAGTATGGGGTTTTATGCGTGAAATATTGGCAAAACTGCAAAAGGGGGTAAATGCGTCGTCTGACATACAACATCTCTCAATCATGTAGTTAAACATTGAAATTAGGACAAACAGGAAAATGAGTTCCAGGAATTAGCTACTTAAAATATTTGCATGGCAAATCCTGATGCAGATCTCAAGTGCAAATATGCATTGCAATTATATTTTGCAAATTAATATAAATAAATAAAAATTATTTAAGTTTAGTCACGGCAGGTCCTGGAAATAATAACGTGGCTTGGAGGAAAAAAATGGAAGTGCAGTGGATGGAAAGTGCTAAAAAAGAGTCAGATTATCTTGTCAGGCAGGCGCAGGAAAAAGTGGTGGCAGGAGATCATTTTACCGCGGTAAAATATCTTAAAGAAGCAATCGATAAGTATCCCAGGAATGTCAATGCACATACATTAATGGGGAATTGTCATGATTGCCTCGATAAAGTTGAAGAGGCGATCTCATCCTATGACAAAGCACTTGAGATTGATCCCGAACATGCAGAGGCCTGGTTTAATAAAGGAATGACTTTGAAGAAAACCGGGCAGATCAAAGATGCAACGCAGTGCATTGAGAAGTGTATTAATCTGTACTGCGGCAGATAAGATAGATAGTCCTATTTTTTGACTTTTAACAAGCATTATTGTATGAATACCTGGTATTTTCTCCGGGGAAAAACCTGGTCAGGTCTGACGGCCAGTTTTCCTGGTATGGCCGATTTACCAAATAATAGGATCCCGAACCATCGCTCTGGAAAGAGCATTGGTATGAAGGAAATCTCACAACGATATCGGAAAAAGAAACAAAAAATTATACTACCATCATAAAAGCATGATCGGACTATCCGATATAGAATGGTATTTGTGAGTCTTACCGTGCGTTTCTGTTGGCGTTTTTCAAGGGGCTGTGGGTTACAGTATCCTTATGATTAATCCACAATAACTATTAATCCGTGTTTTCTATAATGCTCCTTATCACCGGGTGGATTCATGAAAAAAGATAATAGTCCTAAGAGAATTTCTTTAGATGACAGATTCCGAAAATTTTGGGATTATGGTATTAAAGCATGCGAATTTATTACCGCTTTCTCATCATATAGAGAATTCACTCCAGTATCTGATATGCCGTACCCCCAAGGGATAAACGAGTTTCAAAACACATTTGTTTCAGCTGCAAAACAATTGGGTTTCATTGAATTTGAGGGCAGTTATAACGAAGGGAATGAAAAATTTCGTTGGGCACTTAAAAAAGATATGACCGATGAGGAAAAATCACAATTATACAATAAGATCGGTGAAATGGCCATTGGTGAACTTGGTCTCCACCAGGAAAAATAAATTCACAAGTTCGATGTAAATTATTGAATATTTCAATTTCACCCCTGCCCGGTATTACTCTTTTAGAACAAGTGCAGAACGACGATCATGGAATCTTACTTTGGAGGAATACCAGTATTTTCCGATTCATCAAGGTATTTCTGAAGAGGTCAGGGTAAGGAAAGGAGTTACTGGCTTTTATCCCGGGTCTGGTTGTTCAACTCTGCAACCTACAAAAAAAGCGGCGTGAAAAGGAAATTAAACTTTTTTTGCTATAATATCAAGAGCAATCTCAATGACAGTATGCAGTTCGTCGTCTTTGAAGGGTTTCAGAATATACCCGTATGGAACGCTTGAACCAACACGCTCCAGCGTTTTCATATCGCAGATCGCGGTAATATATATAATAGGGATGTGATATTTTTTCCTGATAGCATCAGCAGCCTGGATACCATCCATTTTACCAGAGAGTTCAATGTCCATCAGGACAATATCCGGATGGAGATCGCCGGCCTTTATTATTGCATCCTCTGCCGAGCTCACTCGCCCGACTACGGTATAGCCAAATTTTTTCAACTTGATTTCCAGAGTCTCAGCTACTTCGGGTTCATCTTCAACAATCAAAAATGTTGCCCGATCCATAATTCAACCTTTCTGTGTTAGTTGAGCGAATATATGAACTAATTGATTTTCTGTCATTTTTTAAGCTATCACATACCGGGCAATACTGCCAGGGGATTCAATGCCATGATTGCAGAGCTATACGATTCAGAATAGTGCTGTTCTTTGTTATTTATTTAATTGTAAAGTTTTTGACATAACTATCCGTATCACATCATTTTTTATTTATGAAAATGACTCTTTTTACTTGAACTAATAGCAAGGCACGTAATGGAGTTGAATGATGATAGAAAAATTAACTACAGACCAAGAAATAGAGCGTGATTTACTCCTGAATGATCCAGAGATCAACGAGATGTTAAGAAATATTATTGCCATGGTGGAAGACCGTGGAAACCACATCCCCTCCAATTAATTTTGTCTTTTTTCAAAAGAGGCTCATATCTGAATCAAAATTCAAATTAGAACTTAACTCCTTGGCAGGATGCTGCTATGGGGCATTCGGTGTTCTGGTTGGAATCCCCCTTTTTGTTCCAACCTTTTTTCATCTTTGAACCTCCTTGGTTCACCCAGATATCGCTGGTATGTGATGATAAATGTTACGCGCATCCTGAACGATACGTCTTCAACTGTTTGTTGTTTAAAATACTATGCAAAAAATATTGGCGGAATTTTAAGATCACCTGTCGTGAATCCGGCAGGGCAACAATGGAGTAGCTGCAATAACCCCATAGAAATAGGTGTGAATACGCCGAAGATACACGAAGCGTGCGGGGCAGGGCGGCGGTGGTTATACTCTATCAGTGTTACGATAATCCCTTTGGTGGAATGAAAGAATATAGATCCGAGATGATCGTCAGGAGGGCTTTGGTGATTTATGAATTTATTATTTAACTTTCTTAATATGGATTCTTCGTTATTTTTATTGATATCAGGGATAAGTTTTATTTGTTTTCTCGTTGTTTTTTTCGTCGTTTGGTATTTCAAATTTCTTCAACCTCGTGTGATTATTCCTTATCATTACTATCAAGACGGAAAAAAGGCAATTCTCTCTAAATCGACTGCAAATGAACAAGAAGATCATACGGCGATTATTGTTGTTGATTATCAAGGTTGGTTTTTTTTAGATTTCGAAAAAATTATTATATTTTTCGAAGTGGTGTAGAATTATTAATTAATGGATTGAATGATCTTCCAGAACCTTTTATGATCCATCGTCCTTCAACAAAGGTTGCATTTAAGGATATAATAAAAACAAAAACCGCAAAAAGAATTTGGATTTTTGCTCATGGCTCAAAAGATGGAATTCAGGTTGGAAAAGAATTACTTCATTTTGAAGAATTTAAGAATCTAAATAAAAAATGTAATAAAGAATATATAATGCAACTACAGTGCTGGGGATCGAAAGAACTTATTGAATATTTCTGTGACGATCCTAGTAAATCAGAATACAAATATGGGTTAAGAAAATTTGAAGAAAACCGAGAATTCATTATTAATACACTTAAAAAAATGAAAAAGGGAGAATTTTGATAAAAATTTGATGCTATTTTGGTATATGCATTCTCGCCTTTAAAGTTTTTAATCGAGTTTCAAGCCCTTTCTGTAACTCCCTTCTCCCCTCACCATTATCATGGGAGCTTAGAACACCCTCTTTTGGGTGCTCGTCGCCAAGGTATCTCCTACATGTCCAAGGGGATCGCCCGTGCTTTCTCCTGGACATGACTTCTGCATTCTAAATAGTAATGACACTTTTCACAGTTCACAGACAGTCGTTCGAACTTTGTCGATTCCACACACCTTCGTTCTGGCAGGTTCGTAATGGTTCATAGGCATGGATGCCGTGAAAATGAGCACCCTCTTGTTTGTGCAAAATATCAGGAGAAACGTCGGTAAACAATGTTAAAAAATACCAACAAAATGCTAATATGAACTCCGATTAAAAAAAATGCAATGGCATTGTTGTTTTTTCTCGGCGTATTCCCTCAAAAGATGCTTTAACAATACGAACTTCCCGTTCTACCCGCTTCGCAACCTTCCTTCCCTTGATTAACATTTTCTCGAACTGCTTTTCATCCCAGTCCTTCTTGACACCAACCTCGGATAATTCACGCACTACGACCCAGTCGATAGTATCCTCATCAACTGGTTCCCCTTTCCAATACAATCCATTGAACTTTTCTTCAAGGCGTTGGTAAAGCATCCTCCGTTCTGTCCTCTGGTCACACGGTGATTTCTGATACCCTTGCACATCATCAATGAGTTCTGCAGACAATTTCGGATCATGATTCTTTGCCAGTTCTGCTGCTTTCATCATCCGGTTCTGCCAGCGTGTATTGTGGTTGAAATATCCAACAGCGTGGCATATTTCGTGGATAATCAGCCCCTTCGTGGACAGGTCACGGGTCGGGTTGCCAAAGTAAATGTGCTTTCTGTCGGCATTTGTATAACCACCAGCTCCCCAGCCCGTGTCATAGGTATATGCCCATGGCTTCCATCGTGGGAAATAAATCTTGCATATGTCCAGATAGAGTGTATTAAATTCGCCAGTCATTTTTTATCCCTCAAGACGAATTTTTCGGCAAAACTTTCCCCAGATTCATTTAGACACCGCTCTCCATTCTTTTGTTTTTCCTGACGTTTAATCATCTCAACTAATACCGAAAACACCGCAGCTTCGAGTGGATCATTACAGGCAATGAACGCTTCGCTTGAATGCATTTTTGCCAGTTTCACCAGTTCCTCACCATACTGCCGATCTTCTTTCTTAAGCGCCTTTGAAGATCGTGCCCAGCGGTCAGCAATACTTTTCAATCCTTGTCGTACGCTCTCAAAACTCCTTCCAATCAATACACCTCCATTATCTTCAAAGAATTGCGGAGTTCGATTAACATAGCACCTGATTCACATTGGAACTATAAGGGATAATGTATAGGTTTGAGTAGTGCGAAAGTGGAACGTTCTGTTGGCGGATCTCGTGGGTGTTATGGAAGCCAGCACCGTCCACAACCTTCATTCTCCCAACCTCATCTTCAGTCAGAAGCTGTTTTGAATTCTTGGTAATGCGATCTACTGACGGGGGTTTTACCTGAAGCAGGCGCGGGAGTAGGATATCAACTTTGCCCAATTCAATTAACCAGATATAAAATTGACGTAAAAACTCTACATTATCGTGAAGGGTGTTCCGTTTGTAGGGTCGACCATTGATTCTCACCTCATAGAGCCGGTTAATACCTTCGTGGATATCTGTAATGGTATTCTTCGTAAAAATTCCGACATATCTCCGCCAATCAACGAGGTGATAGATGATCTTGTTGACATGACCATCGCTTAACTTGCAGTTAGCTTTCCGTTCATTGGTAAACTCACCGATGAGATCGGCATCTTCCTGGGTCAACCTCTCTTCCTTCAGTGCCTTCGAGATAGAGTTTAGACCATACTGTGGTTTAATGGAATGAAAAGGACGGTCAAACCGTGTGGGAGCTCTGCCAAAAATCTTTCGAGACACGTTATGGTCTTTCTTGACCATATCCTTAAACCTGATCGTGTTTTTGGGGATTCCAACTTCAGAATAGGATGCTGCTATGGGGATTCGAACCCCAGTCGCGGGCGTGAAAGGCCCGCATGATTGGCCGGACTACACTATAGCAGCGCGTTATTGCTCTATCTAATTTCTCGGCACCTCATAAATAGATTATGGAACAGGAAAAAACAGGGGGTGATGAGAGTATTTCCGGTTAAGATTTTTTGTAATTTTTTTTGTGATTATTTTTTTTATTGATGGGATACCCTTCAGTCTCGGTCACCGTCTTGAACGCGGCCATCAGTTGCCGGGTGACCGGCCCGGGTTTGCCGGTCCCGATCGTGCGCCCGTCCACCCACGTGATCGGAGCTACTTCGGCCGCAGTGCCGGTACAGATCATCTCATCTGCGGTATAGAGATCAAAGTACCCGATATTCTGCTCTTTTACCGTGATACCGAGAGATGTTGCAAGCTCAAGTAAGACCATGCGCGTGATGCCCCGAAGGTTATTGAGCGTCGGAGGAGTGACGATCTCGCCGTTCTTCACGACATAGAGGTTGTCGCCCGAACCTTCCGAGATGTAGCCATTCGTATCAAAGAAGATGGCTTCATCGCCACCCTTGTAGTTCGCCTCGATCTTTGCAAGGATGTTGTTGAGGTAATTCAGGCTCTTTACATTCGGCGGGAGTGCCTCAGCGGGATTTCTTCTGACCGAGACCGTCACTGCCCGGAGTCCCTTATCATACAGGTCGCCATACATCGCGCCCCAGCTTGTTGCAATCACAATCACCGAAGGTTTCGGGCATTTACGCGGATCAAGACCGAGATCTCCCACTCCACGACTAATGATAGGTCTGATATAAGCGTTGGTTAATGCATTCCTGCGGAGCACTTCGCAGATTACTTCGGTCATCTCCTCTTTGGAGAAGGGAGGTTGAAGATCGATTGTTTTTGCCGAATCATACAAGCGGTCAAGATGTTCCTTCAACCGGAAAATTTTCCCGTTGTAGGCACGAATGCCCTCAAAAACACCGTCACCATAGAGAAAACCGTGATCAAAAACCGAGACTTTTGCCTGGTCGTCCGGAAGGTACTTTCCATCAATGTAAATGATCATAGATTTTATGGGATGTATTGGGTTTTGTAGTTTTTTCTTTTATCCATAGGTACTAAAAAAATCTCATGTGGATTTCGGGCTTCAGGCAATACCAGCAACAACGTCTTTTGAGTTCTTTCCTGTTGTCATGACCAAAATCGCGTTTTCTGGTATCCCGGGATTTTTATTGAGAGGGACGTCGGACGCATTATACGGTGCATCAATGCCGGTTTATGCCGGTACAATCGTGAATTTCGCACAATTTTTCGGTGAATCTGTGGTAAAAACTCCTTATTGACCGGAAATTTTTAATTTCGACAGGTACCCACATGGTGGAATATAATAAAAAACGTTCATGAATTTTTCCGGCACAGTCCGACAAAATGCCGGAACATCCCTTCACTTGCCACCGGGTGCAGGTGGGTATAACTCCCCAGCGTATTGTTCGTCACAGCACCGTCAAGGTTGTCGTCAATACCGATACCACGGGAGAGCTGGTACGCGTAGCGGGTTCCGGCTGAGAGCCGCACATCAGAATAATGGAATTCATGGCCCCTGAATGATGCAGCACCGAGGGGAGAATCGCTCATGCTCGTACCCTCAACATAACTGACGACCCTTTTTGCCGGCATCCGGGTCTCCCCGGAAAAAACCCTGCACATCTCATAGCTCTCGTCTTTTTGTGCATCCTGCCAGCCTTTTTTTAAGGTCATACGGTCAGTGAGATACATAAGCCCGCCGCACTCTGCATAGATGGGGGAGCCGTTGCGCGAAACCTCGAGGATCGCTTCACGCATGCGATCGTTTGCTTCCAGTTCCTTGACAAAAAGTTCCGGATAGCCTCCGCCAATAATGTACCCGTCTGCATCCGGGAGCCTGTCATGTACAGGACTGAACGGAACAGACTCCGCCCCGGCGGCATGAAGAATATCAAAAAGATCGGCATAGTAAAAGTTGAAAGCTTCGTCGAATGCGACCCCTATCCGGACATCACGGTCTGCCGGGATATCAAAGCGTGTTTTCTGGAGAGGTGGCTGCACAATTTCCGTCATGAGGTTACAGAACCGCTCAAGATCCACGTACTGTCCAATCATTTTTGTGATAGTTGAGATACGTGCATCAAAGTCGCCGCGCCCTGATCCTTCGCGGTAAGGTACGAGCCCGAGATGCCGCATGGCAAGCTGCATCTCTTCCATGCGGGGGATAGCTCCAATCACCGGTATATCACAATAGTGTTCTATTGCCGTCAGCGCTTTTTCCTTGTGCGAACCGCCTTTTACATTGTTAAGAATGACACCGGCGATATTGACGTCCCGGTCAAATACCTGGAATCCTTTCACCAGCGCAGCAGCACTCCGGGTGATACTCTGGGCGGATACAACAAGCACCACCGGAATATCGAGTATCTTTGCAACAGATGCGGTGCTGCCGGTATCAGTAAGTGCCTCAGCACCCTCGTACAATCCGCGGACTCCCTCGACCAGCGCGATGTCAGCGCCGCGACAGCCATACTGAAAAATTTCGCGAATCTGATTATCGGTGAGCGTGAAACTGTCAAGGTTCCGGCATGGGCGCCGGGAGACTGCGGACAGGTAGGAGGGATCAATGTAGTCCATCCCCACCTTGAACGTCTGCACCCGGTGGTTTTTTGAAAGAAGTGCAGCAAGGGCAAGGGTGATGCTTGTTTTACCACTGCCTGAACGATCACCGGTGATCAGGATCTGTTTCATGCAAGACTCCGCAGGACCGCGCCGAATTCACTCCCGACAATTTCCCGCACGCCAAGCGTCTTTGGGTGGAGATCGATCTCCACGATCACGTGCTGGTGCCCGATAACCCGGAGTGGTTCTACCTGGCGGGGGCCGTTTGTCACTGAGAAGCACTCGATTCCTTTGGTGTATTCCGGGGGTATTGCATGCGGGACCCCGGCGATCAGGGCAAAGTCAGGGGCAATTTCCTGTAACTTCCGGCCAAGCAGATCGCCATTCGCCCCGTACTCGTCAAGTGCACCGATAACTTCGATCTTTACGCCACGGCTTATCATCTCTTCGTAAATCCGTTCGGCATCCCGCCGGGTTTTGGGTAGTCCGCGCTGATCGAGATTGGCAATATAGGTGATATCCGCATCCGGGCATGCATCGTGAAGAGCGATAAGTTCGTCAGCGAACATATAGGCAGTCTCCTTCTTTGCATTCAGGATTGCGACACCTTTTTTCCCGCTCCGTGCGAGTTCGAGCAGGCGCTGTGCAGCGACATGTTTAAGATCGCCCCGGGAAGGTTCAATATATGGCTGGCTCGCAGCACCTCTCAACCGTTCTACTTCATTTGCCTTCGCCATTAAGAACCGCTGGCGGGTGAGTTCATCGTCTGAGATCCAGCCTGCTTCGCATGCTGCTTCCAGCGTAGCGATTACACCGGCAATGTTTTCCAGGTATCCCGCATGGATATCGACAGCGATGGTGGGAGTAGTTACACCGGCACCATCAATCGCTGACTTGAGATCTTCTCCTATGATCATGGCAACACAGGTTCCTATCACCGCTATTCTCCTGGGAGAGAAATGATCCTCGGCATAACGCAGGACATCTTCGAGTGGTTTCTGGCCCCCGAAGATGAACTCGTTGTCCGCGAGCGAGGTGGTGAGCACTCGCATACCATCTTCTTCCAGCAGCCGGGCGTGTTTGAACGAACAGCCTGAAGGTCCGTGAAGGATTGCAACATCAACTTTGAGGTCACGCGCTGTGTAGAGCGCAGCAACAATCGAACTGGGGCGCGGGTGCATGTATTTCATCATAATTCAGTTACCTCCAGGTTTTCACGGCAAGTACCATGGATCCGGGGTCGGTCATACGCAAAGCAGTGATATAGGCTTCTTTAAGCGTTGCTGCATATGCTGATATGAGCGGTTCCAGCATCGTGTACTCCAAAGATCCCGGTAGGGGGAATATTCCCACCCAGACGACATGCACAGGACGGATCTGGTGAATGGCTGCCCGGATCTGGTCAAAAGCAAACCCTTCGCAGACTGCTCCGTCGCCTTCTTCCTGTCCGATGACAAGCGTAATTGCTTCTTTTCCGGAACTACTCCGGGCATACCGTGCCGCTTCAAGGGTGGTTGCAAGGTTGGTGCCGCTGTTTGCATTGTCTACAATAAGCAGTCCCCTGTCACAGGATACCGACATCCTGCCCGGAATCGCGCTGAATGAGGACAATGGTGAGGGGTCGATTCCCAGAATCATTGCTGCGACAGCGGCAAGCAACAGTGATGTATGGTACCCGGGAAGTGCGAGGAGGGGATTTGAGAACCGGGATGTTTTTTTGCCAAGGATGATGGAGCATTCTGTACCTTCACAGCGTGCAACATCTTCCAGGTGCACAACCCGTTTGGGATCGTCTGCGTGAATATTTTCTGCAAGGAGAAGGTATTTGCAGTTCTTTGCAGAAGCGACTTTTGAGGTAAGGGCCGACTTTTTTCCTGCAGCAAAACAATAATCACCATCCGAAGTGATAATCCCCAGGGTTCCCCGGCAGGTGATCCCGAGGGATTCTTCAACAATCAGCCAGCCTCGGATCTCGTGGGCCAACCTGGCAGCGGCGAGTACCGATGCAGGGGTAATGCTGGACTGCGATATCCATCTCTTTTCCGGGAACAGGTATGTCCCGGTTGATGTGTGCAGGATACCCTTTCCTTCCATCAGGGAGGCAAGAGCGTGTGCTGTCGTTGTCTTACCCCACGCCCCCGTGATCTCGATCATGGGTTCCGGTATTGGATCAAAGAGCAACTGGCGTACTGCTTCATGGTGGGAGATGACCGGGGCTTTGGCAAATTTCAGGAGCGGATGATCGGGATCGAGATGTACAGGTGCAACAACCAGATCATAGTTCCCTGCCAGCGCCGTCTTTACGTCAATACTGCTTTTCCCCCTGTACACATCCACACAATCAACACGATCCCCCCGGGCTGCAAACGCTTCACCGATCGCCTTTCCGCCGTGGATAGTGTCCAGTACCAGGATGTGCATAAAAAGAAGTTACAGGAGGTTGAGCGCTTTTGTCGCGTTCTTGACCATCAGGTCGGCAAGCAGCGGGTCACTTCCGATGGGATCCGCATAGAGAAGAGGGATCGATTTGCCATTCTGGGCAAACATTCCCTTCTTGATGCCTTCGGCAAGCCCGATCTCTCCCGGGATATCTTTTTCGATGTGAACTCCCTTTGCAAGAAACAGGGGGACAACCACGAGCGCATCAATCGGTTCACGCCGGAATTCATCGAGCGAATCCCTGATTGTTGGCGTATTCATATTCATAAACCCGCATTTAACAATAAAATCCGTGTTTTTTGCTTTAATCATGGAAGCTGTTCTCTCAACGAGCTCTTTGTTGTAGGGCATCGTGCTTCCGTGCCCGACAAGTAACATTCCCTTCTTACCCATATAACAAATAGTATTACCGGGAATCTTAAAAATTCTTACCAAATGGTTTTTTTAATGGGGTGCATCATTCCAGGATCCAATGAGTGCTTTTGAGCGCGAGGGAATAATCCTTAATGAATCACGTTCCGGTAGTGCGCTTGTCCGATCAAAGGGCAGGTATGTGCACGAGGAGTCATAACGGGAATTAAAAAAATTATTGTTCTGCTAATTTGTGCTCTCGTACTCCCGCATCGTGTCTTTTCCGATACGAGATCGCTCATCGTTCCCATAACATCATGTAAAATTTTAAAAAAAACTCCTCAATTATGCCGTTCCTTGATTGTGACTTATGCAAAGTAATTTGTTTGAGGAGCTGTAATGTATATGAATCTATGATGGATGCTTTCGAGCGTTTTGGGCTGCTCATTAATGACCGTATAGTCAGGACGCCCGTGGCTATTGCATCCATGGCAGGAATAGTTGATGCAACCTATGTCCTTGAACGCGCCGAACATATCGGTGCTGCATTTATCGGGGGGTACTCTATCGACCAGCCTACCATGGATGCGGCAAAGGGCATCGCTGCTGAGGGTAGTCGTAAAGAATTTTTATATGATGATCCGGTGGAAGAACTCAAAAAACAGGTGGCGCTTTTAGAAAAGAGCCCGGTTGTTTTGGGACTCAACCTCCGTGGCAGTACTCCTGAATCATTCCGCGCCATTGCACAATCGCTGGGAGAAAGCGTTGTATACGAGGTTGATGCCCATTGCCGCCAGCCGGCAATGATTGCTGCCGGGTGTGGGGAACATTACCTAAAAAAACCCGCAGATCTTTTTGCGGTTGTCAGGGCGCTTAAATCCGAAGGCGTCACCGTTTCAGTGAAGATCCGTGCCGGTGTTGCCGCAGACGATCGACTCCTGGCCCGGAAACTCTGGGAATCCGGCTCAGATATCCTGCATATTGACCTCATGGACTTCGGTGTTGCAAAACTCCGGCAGATCCGGAACAGCTGCCCGCTTATGCTGGTTGCCAATAATTCAATAAATACCTTTGAAAGGATGCGGGAGATGCTCTCGCATGGGGCAGACCTTGTATCACTTGCACGCAAATCTGATATCCGTACTCTCTCTGGCCTGGACGCAGCAATTACCCGGTATGCCATGGAGGAGGGTTGGTATAACTCTCCAAAACAGCTGTGCCGTGGCGGGGATATCCGCGCACTTACCTTTTGCTGCATGCCCGTCAAAGAGTGCCCCTTGATCTCCACACTTTCCCGGATCGGCATGCCAAAAGAAGATTACCTCCGGTTGAAACTGGATATGGTGAAGGGCACACCCCTTGAAAACGGGAACCAGACATGTTTCGGGAGCCTTGCCTGGTGCTGCAAGACGTCTTCTCCCTGCATGTTTCGCGATATGACGCTCAAACAGGCGGGACTATCAAAGAAAGAATATATGCGCCTGAAACGTGATCTCTCAGATACGATAATGAGCCGTGTATTCCATGACGTGCCTTCTGATGAGAGCAGTTGAACGAGCACAACTTGCAATGATGCTGGAAGTCTGCGCCTACCCAAAGCCGGGGAACGTCGACCGTTGCCATGACTATAATGAAACCCGGCTTGAACATTTTTTAGCGTCTGTTATCTTTGCCCGTCCGGCACTTGAAGAGGCAGAGTCAGGTGTCGGGCGGATCGGCGAGATCATCAAGCATGCAGTCCGGGACACCAACTGCCACGAAGGGGGTAACACCCATTTTGGCGCATTCATCCTCCTCATTCCCCTCATCTATGGCAATGGTATCCCCGGTGCGTTGTCTGCAATAGGGAAGACCGATGTATCGGATGCCGTAGCGTTCTACAAGGCTTTTGCCATGACCTCCGTCAAGATGAAAGCCACCGATGATCTCGATGTGAATGATCCCCATACTCTCACGATAATCCGGGACCGGGAGATAACGCTCCTCGAGGTGATGCGGCATTCGGCGGCAAATGATATGGTGGCACGGGAGTGGGTGACGGGATTTCCCCTTACACGGCAGGGAGCTGATCTTCTCAAACAATTCGGCCCGGGTCGGCAGGCAATTGTCAATACCTTCCTCACACTCCTTGCTTCTGAAACCGACACGTTCGTCATCAAAAAACACGGCACTGCGGTTGCTCATGAGATCATGCTCACTGCCCGGGAGGTTCTTGACGGCAAACGCTCTCTGGAGGATTTTGATGCTGATTGTATTGAACGGGGTATCAATCCGGGTTCAATTGCAGACATTCTCATTGCATCATTGTTTATCGCGCTCGGAGAAGGCTGGTCATGGGACTCTTAAGAGAAGGTATTAACGAAGTAATTGCCACCACTGCATTCAATGCCGCACCCATGGGGATCCATCTCCGCGACGGCAGTGCAACCATGTTCCTGTTCGCGGGAAGTCATACTGCGGAAAATATTGAGCGGGATGGATGGGTTGTTGCAAACTTTGTGCATGATCCTGTTCTCTTTGTCAGGACAGCATTTGAGGATCTCCCCCACGAATCATTTATCAATGAACCGGTCAATGGGAAGATCCTGCAGCGGCTTTCCGGTGCTGATGCATGGGCAGCCTTCACTGCAACAGTTGAGCACAAGACCCGTGAGGCAATGAGGGTCCGGCTCACGCTGGAGAAAGAGATTATAGAGGATGTATCTGTCTACCCGGTGAACCGGGGGTTCAACAGCATCATCGATGCATCAGTGCATGCCACGCGATATAAGGAGAACCAGGATCAGAAATTAAAAAACCTGATTGGGTATCATGCGGGTATTGTGCGGAAGTGCGGGGGAAAACGGGACATTGAAGCGCTGGATCTGTTGCTGAAATATCTTGTATGACACTATAATCGCCGCTGCACGGGGTATCTCATAATTCCCCGTTCAGGAAAGTGCGGGTTTTTCTGGTCTGTCGATCAGGGCAAAAACGGGTAATCGTGTATTTTAATCATCAGCAAATTCAAAATTCCCCCGATGCCCCCAAAGATCCCTTATTTTGGGGGGATTGTTCATCGTATTTTGGGACGGGGGCATGTAACTCCCCACTTTGAAATCCTCTCAATACCTATGCTACCCACAATTAAGCAGTAAAACATCAAATAATAAGATAAGGATAATAGATAATAAAAAATTAAACAAACCAGATATTCTAGTGACTTTTAGTCATCCCGAATGAAAATAACCGGAGTAATAGGTTTGACACGACAAAATTCAGACAACAGGAAGTCAGGGGAAAAGCCCTCTCCTTCAAATGTACAGAAAGACGGCGCCTTATCTGGGAAAAACACTATTTTTGTGATTATCGGGTTAGCCGCAATACTCATCATTTTTCTTGCCTTCTCTCTGACAGGATCACAACCGAAAACCTCCTCTTCTGTCCCCCTCCAGTCATGTGCTGAGAAGGTAATCGGGTATGCCAACGAAAACCTGGTCCAGCCCGGTACATCGGTCTCTTTCCAGTCAGTATCGGAAAACCGGGGAATATACGAGATCCATGGTAAATACCAGTCACAGAACGTCACCCTGTACGCGACCAAAGACTGCGCGATGCTCTTTACCAATGGTCTCGACATGGACAGTACCGTGAGGGCAACCCAGCCCTCACCAACCCCCACATTTTCACCGGTAAAGACATCCCGTCCTTTGGTTGATCTCTATGTAATGGCGTTTTGTCCCTATGGCACACAGGCCGAGAGTGCCATGAAGCCCGTCGTTAACCTGCTGGGAACAAAAGCAGATATCCGGCTGCGGTATATTACGACAGTCCGCGGCTCCACGGTCGATTCGGTTCAGTCATTGCATGGATTACCCGAAGCGCAGGAAGATCTCCGGCAGGTATGTATTCAGAAGAATTATCCACAAAAATTCTGGGATTATATAGAGAGTTTTAACACCCGGTGTTATTCCCTCTCACAAAATCCCGCCAGCCTGGATACCTGCTGGAGAAACACTACCGCGAGTCTGGGAATCGATACGGCAGCAATCGATACCTGTGCGACCGGCTCCGATGGACTCGGCATGCTCGGGGAAGACGAGACGAAAGCAGACCAGGTAGGTGCGACCGCCTCACCGACGCTGTTCATCAACGGGGTGAAATATTCCGGGGCCCGCACACCGGAAGCATACAAACAGGCAATCTGCAACAGCTTCGATGCAGCCCCGCCCGAATGCGGGACAATACTTGCTGCCAGCCAGCAGGCAGCTTCTGCGGGAGGGTGTGGATAATTATTTTTTACCGATATCCTTACGCCATGCAGATCTCGTGTCAGCTCTTTTTTTCCGACAAATCCCAGAACAATTTCTATACATTTATTAAATTATATCACAACTGTTGAATTGATATCAGAATCCGGTCCCGGAATGTCCCGGCAGGTAAGGGTACTCTATGCAACAGATTTCCCCCAAAAAACAGTTATTCTATGATATTTGCATTGTGGCAAGCATCATCGCCACAGCGGCTATTACCTGCCTGAGTCTCGCCAACGGAATTTTTGACGTTTTTCCCTACCTCTACCTGATCCCTGTTGTTCTCATTGCCTTTGCGCGCCCGAAGTTCAGCATCTATGGGACTGTCCTTGTAGGCTGGATCTATTTAGCTCTTGTCTTCATTATTGGATTGCCTGATACCCGACACTATACGCAGGCCACTATCTGGTTTTACGTATTTGTCTCCATCGGTGTCCTTATCTCAGTGTATTCCCAGGTATACCGCAGGGAAGAGGATAAGAACTACGGTGTGTATCATAATTCCCAGGCTGGTGCGTTCACCTTAGATAAAAAATCCTTAAAGATCCAGGAGCCCAACCAGAAATTTTCCCAGATTCTTCATTACGAACGCAATGAACTGGGAAAAAAAACACTTCCTGAACTCATGCCTGATGATGCCGAACGGGAGCGTTTCCTATCAAGCATTGGGAGTCAAAAGAGAAACGGGGATATTGAAGCCCGGTTCCTGACAGCGGAAGGGGATATACGATGGGCACTTGTTTCTGCAGTCGAGATCAGTGAACTGGACATTATCTGTACCCTCGTTGACATCACCGAGCATAAACTGGCAGCGGAGGCGCTCACTCAGGCAAATAAAAAACTCAACCTGCTCAACTCTGTCACCCGTCACGATATACTCAACCAGCTGACAGCACTTGTCGGTTATATCGATCTTACCCGGCAGGAGACACAAGACCTGCAGACCCTCAAGTATATTGAAAAAGAAGAACTGGCGGCAAATGCGATCAGGGAACAGATCCTGTTCACCCGTGATTACCAGAATATCGGTGATCAAACCCCCCAGTGGCATAACATAAATGAAACCATATCCCGTGCATTTGCGACAATCGACCTTCATAAAATCCAAAAAATCGTTGATCTTCCCCCCATTGAGATCTATGCCGATCCCATGTTTGAAAAAGTGTTTTATAACCTGATAGAAAACTCAATCCGTCATGGTGAACAGTTGACAAAAATAACCATTCACTCACAGGATACCACTGACGGTATCAACCTGATTTTGGAGGATGATGGCGGGGGAATACCGCAAGAAGTAAAAGAAAAGATCTTCAGGATGGAGTATTTTAAGAATACCGGCTTTGGTCTTTTTTTGAGCCGGGAGATCCTTTCGATCACCAGCCTTACGATTAGTGAGACCGGGGCACCGGGCGAAGGGGCCCGGTTTGTAATCCATGTACCAAAAGGGATGTACCGGCCCGTTTTGGTGAATCCCTCTTCCTGAGTAAAAATAATCAGCCCGCGTACCAGCACCAGCGTCAGGGTAAGGAACTGCTTCACAGGGTTGCGTATAATTATCCGGTCAGCTCGGAAAAAATGGAACGCAGTAAGGATGTTAAGCCAAATCAAAGATACTCACAGGAAGGTTTTTTTTTAAAAAACCACTCAAAAAAACCATTGTGACGGGAAGAAAATAATCACAAAAAATACACAAATCCCTGTTTCAGGCAGATATGATCAACATACGCGGGGCACCGGGTCGCCCATAGGCGGTTCGATAAATCGTTCGCCGCCAATCGCGGTCTCCATAATAACATGAGCGCCTTTTGTCACGCTCCCGACCACTGCAGCATCCTTCCCGTACTTGTGTGAGCGAAGGGCTGAAAGGATGGTATCCACACTTGAAAGAGGAACTCCCATAACGACCTTTCCCTCATTTGCAACCTCAAGCGGATCGATACCCAGCATGCCTGCGGCACTCCTGACGCTTTTCCGGATGGGAAGTTTTTCTTCCTGGATCCGGATACATACGCCACTCTTCTTTGCCATCTCGTTGATAGCGCTTGCAAACCCGCCCCGTGTCGGGTCCTTCATTGCATGAATGATGCCGGCATCGAGCACCTTTTCCATCATCCCCCAGAGGGGTGCAACATCGGACTTGATCTGCTCGCCGAGATCGAATCCCTCACGGTGTGCCATGATCGCTATACCATGATCGCCAAGGGTTCCCGAAACGATGATCACATCACCGGGCACAAGACCATTATCCCGGACAATGTTTTTAGCGATGCCGATACCGGAAGTATTAATCACGATTCCGTCAAGCGCGCCCTTCTCCATCACTTTTGTGTCACCCGTCACAAGGTTTGTGCCTGCCTCACCAAGTGCGTCGTCCATTGATGCGACAATCTTTGCGAGATCATCGATTTCAAATCCCTCCTCAATGATCATGCCGCATGAAAGCGCTATCGGCCGCCCACCCATCATCGCAAGATCGTTAATAGTCCCGCATACGGAGATCCTGCCGATATCACCTCCCGGAAAAAAGACAGGGCGGACGACATGGGAGTCCGTCGTAAAAACAAGATTTGAGCCACAAAATGGTATCACTGCGCCGTCATCCATCGCTTCAAGCCCGATCCCGCCAGCGTTGTTGTTCCTGAATTTTGTGAGCGTCTGCAGGAGTTCTCCCATCACTTCCCCACCGGCTCCATGCATCATGGTAACCTTCATTTAATCAGCCACCTCAATCTCCACGCTCGTGACCACGATCTCCCTGCCTCTGACCAGTTCGGGAAGTGCACCGCATTTCGGGCAGACAAAAATTTCACCACCGGAATATCCGCACGAACACCTGGTCTGGGGTGGCTGCATGTTGCATTCGAGTACCGCAGTCGTAAAAAGGGGATCGTCTTCCTTTATCGTATCGAAAAGAAATGTTACCTGCTCCGGGTTCACCATCGCCATCTTTCCCACTTCAACGCTTACCTTTTTCACCATTGTCGCGTTGTTCTCAATTGCCACCTTACGTGTGGTCACGTACAGATCATAAGCGATGGTGTACTCGTGCATCACTCCTCCATCGCAGCGTATACCTGTTTAAAGATCTCCCGTGTCTCCAGTCCCTCCTCACGGGAGAGTTTCTGAATTGCAAAACCCACGTGCACGAGCACGAACTCGCCGATCTTAACATCTACAAGGTCGAGCCGGACTTCCTGCTTCAGGTCGCCATAATCCACAAGCCCGACATTTCCTTCTTTTATTTCAAGCACTTCAGCGGGAACTGCAACGCACATCGATGATCCTCAGGATTATCCAACTCATACGTTGGAGGTTCAACCACATAATAACAGTGATATTACAAAAAAAAACAGGTCATCGTAATTATTTCAGGTATCGTGTAATTTCATTTTCATATCATGCAATCCGAATATTGATAAAAACCAGCCACGATAAAACGGTATGAATGTAAAAAAATTGCCGTTTCCGGTATTACTGCGGGAATCCTCATCCTCATCCTCATGGTATCATCAATGGGATAGTGAACATGGTCATTCCCGCGGACATAAGCACGTACGGAGGTATGAGATCTGCAGATGATCCGGTTATGATCCTGTTCTTCTTCTACCCGTTCTTCGTGGCGTTTGCCGCTGTAATCCTCTTTGATGTTGTTAAGGACTGCCTGAAGGGAACACCGGTGCTAAAGGGACTGGTGTTCGGGGCACTGCTTCTCGTTATCATGACTATCCCCGGCCTGTACGTGATGATTACATCAATGACATGGTCAATCGATTTCTCCATCTCCACCGCAATCCGGGAGATCATCCCGTTCCCATTGATGGGGATTCTCTTTTGTAAAAATCCGAAAACTCTCATAACACGAGCCATGTACCCTTTATTCCATTCCTGACAGGAAAAATACAAAAACAAGAACTACGCCGGGGAAGAGATTTGAACTCTTGAGGTGCAGGGCACCAGTAGCTTTCAAGGCTACCGCCTTCCCGGACTAGACTACCCCGGCAGTGCTCCATATGTTGGGTGTCCGATTTAAAAAAGGCTTCTTTATCAAAAGAGGGTTCGCAGAAATATCCCTTTTAAAATTAATTTATTTGCGGTTTCTTGTTATTATCATGAACGCCATTCCAACCGCTACAATTCCCAACAGGGGCATTAGCACAGATTGCGGCGTATCAGATGGTGTTTGTGGTGCAGTAAGGGCAAACGGTGCCGGCACAGTTGGGCTTACAATAGCTGAGTTGGCATTTTCTGCATACACGAAAACCTCGTTGTTCACTGCGTACTTCACGGGATATACTTTAATGTACAACGTTTTCCCCTTTCCCTGCAGCGTGACTGTCTCAGGATATTGTTCACCCTGTTCATTCACCAACTGGATAGCGCCTTTCTCATCGACATATTCTATGATCCAGTCAATAGAGGTTGATGTATGAATAGTGACTTGCCCAAAGCCGGTCTTTATGATAAAATATGCAGGATCGTCCCGCGAGGATTTCGCATGAGCGGAAACTACGGATACTGTTGTAGGACTCGTTGTACTTGTCAGGGATTGTAGTCCGGTAACGGTGATAATCCGTTTTCCGACATACCCCCTGGTATCGGTGAAACTCACCTCATAATCACCCGTTTCAGTAATGGGTACATCAGTTTCAAAACTGCCCAGGTAATTGGTATTGATGTAACGTGGTCCGAACACTACGAGATTATCAGGCCCGATCACTTCAACCTGCACGCCGGAATTTTCATCACCTTTGATCACTCCCGCGATGGAGATCTTTCCGTTAAAATTCTGGGTTGTGGCTGAGCTGAGCTGAATATCATCGGAGCGATCAATCAGGTTCACAACCCGCATGCTCACGGAATCGCCCATGCCATTGGTCGGGACTTCAACTTTGTACATCCCGGTTTTCAAACCGGTGGTATCAAAGACTGCACGGAACGTATAGTCAGTCTGAACGTAGACGATCTTGCGTTTTATTTCAGTCGTGGTTGTCAGCTGATAATAGAGCACGACATCGATTGGTGTGCCGATACCAAACGTGGTCGTCCCGGTAACGATAAGGGGTTTTCCAACGGAAAGTGTATCCGGAGCATCGATATTTACCCTGTATGCTGATGCAAATCCCGATAGAAAGAGCAGTCCCAACATCAGCAGGACGATCTTTTTCATCTATATACGTTCAACTATTATGATGTTAATGATTTCTGAAGTCAGGGAAAAACCTCTCTCGAGCTGGCGGGGACAGGAACGGTATGGCAATGAATTGCTCGATTGCCTCACGATTATTTTTAAAAGTGCTGGCTGTACATGGTCAAAATGCAGGATGTGCAGTTACCGGCATGAGCGGTTTTTTACTCAGCAATCCCAGGAAACAATCCTTGGGCACCTTCGTGCACAACTGGCATGGGTGATGGATCAGCATAAACCTGAAGAGTACAGCATGGTGAAAATTTTCACGTCAGGAAGTTTTTTTGATCCTCGTGAGATACCCCGCGGATTTCTCTCTGATGTTGCCACCACGTTCAAAGGAAAACTGGTTATTGCAGAAACACGTCCTGAATTTGTAGATGCAGAAGTTATCTCAACATTTATGGAAATTTTGGATGACGGGAGCTATAAGACACCTCTTTATTGTGCGATGGGACTTGAAACGAGCAGTGACAGTATCCGGGAAAAGTGCATCAATAAGGGTTTTACTTTCGCCGATTTTACAAAAGCTGCCAGAACAGCCCATTCTGCCGGAGCAGGTGTGAAAGCGTATCTCCTCTTAAAACCGTTATTTTTAACAGAGGGTGAGGCAATAGCCGATATGAAAACTTCAATTCCGGATACAGCGGCTCATGCAGATATGATCTCCATGAACCCCTGCACTGTCCAGCGCAATACAGAACTGGAGTATTACTGGAAACGGGGTGCATACCGCCCGGCCTATCTCTGGAGTGTCCTGTCAATCCTTGCAGATTCCCCGGTTCATATCACCTGCGATCCGCTTGGGGGCGGACAGAAACGGGGACCGCACAATTGCAAAAAATGCGATTACGAGATAGTCAAAGGCATCCGGGATTATTCGCTCAATGCTGACCGTGATTTAATCAGTGCCCTGCTCCAGACCAGGTGCGACTGTAAGCAGGAATGGGAATATATCGTATCGGAAGAAAAATCGTACTGTATGCCCCTGACCCGATAAAAAACTACCAGAAAAATTATTTTTTTGCCCAACTGCTCTGTAACTCAAGTTGTTTTACCAGCAGCGGGAGGAATGTTCCTGCATCAGAAACGATACCGATGGCCTGCGTGGTGCCGCGATCCATGAGCTTTGTGAGTGCAGTCGGGTTGATATCAACACACACCGTTTTTACGTTTGAAGGCAGGCAGTTGCCAACGGCAATCGAGTGAAGGAGTGTAGCTATCATCAGTACCATGCTGCATCCTTCAATATGCTTCCGCGTCGCATCCTGGGCTGCCATTACATCCGTGATCGTATCAGGTAACGGACCATCATCGCGGATGGAACCGCCGAGCACGAAGGGAATATTATTTTTCACGCACTCGTACATGATCCCGCCGGTAATCACACCTTTATCGACAGCATTTTTTATCGAACCTGCACGCATAATCTCGCTGATGGCATAGATGTGGTGCTTGTGCCCGCCCATTACCGGCTTTCCGGTTGAGATATCCATGCCAAGTGATGTTCCAAAGAGATTGTACTCGATATCATGAGTGGCAAGAGCATTGCCGGCAAAGAGGACATCGATGTAGCCTTTGTGGATCATCTCCGCCAGAGCCTTATCCGCACCGGTATGGATAATCGCAGGGCCGCCGACGATAGCAATCTTTCCGCCATTCTTTCGCACTTCGAGGATCTCGCAGGCGATCTTTGCAATCAATGTCTCACTTGGTCGCTCGGGCGAAACCGTTCCGTGCATGAACTCAAATGTGCTGCTCTCCCGTGGGCGTTCCGGGTAGCTTACATTCACCCCCTGTTCACCAACTACCACAAGATCTCCTTTTTTGATCCTGCCAAGGGCTGTGCACCGTGCGGTCTTTTTTTTCAGATCGACAACAATTAAAAAATCCATCTTGGTCGGCTCAACCGAGATCCATTCATCGCCATATTTAACCTGGGTCGGATGATTGGACGTGGTATAGAAACCTTTAGGCACAATACGATTGTCTTCTGCGGGCACAAGGTGGACATTTTTTACTTCGCGTGGTCGGGCGCCGAGCCGGTGGAGCTCTGAAAGAATGGATCGCAGTTTCTCTTTGTCAGACGCTGCGATAAGCAGACGGGCATAACTGGGATCGGTCTTTTTTTTCCCGACATCAAAAACAAGGATCTCGAAATTGCCCCCCATATCCATAACACTGTCAAAGAGCTGGGTCATGATACCCGAATCAATGATATGACCCGCGAGCTCAATTTCCTGTGACTCCATCATAATATGGGATCTTGGGTTATGCCCCTTAATATGCATTCCTGCCAAATATGGCAGGATTGCGTTTATTTTGAGTGCTGGGGCACAGATTGGAAGGTTTGATAAGGCACTCATTCTCATGATCCGGGAGTTTGAAGGATCCGGGAATTTGAAGGATCAGGGAATTTTTTTTTAAGATAGCCGTTTTAAAAAATCTTCAGCCCGTGCAATATCAGCGGGGGTGTTGACGTTCAGCGCTAGTCCGGGTTCGTTGAGCAGAACCTGTAGTTCTTCCTGGGGCTGTTCAATGAGATCGCCACGGAGAATATTTACACCGGCGGGACATGCCTCAACCCCGTGAACCTGTTCCCGGTAGGGTATACCACCGCTGCATGCATGAACAAGTCCTGCCGGAACCCATGCTGAACAGGCATCTTTTCCCGATTTATGGTATGAATCGGCTATACGGCGGATAATTTCTGTTGTGATGCAGGGGATGTCAGATACGCAGACAAAAAGCGGGTGCTGGTCCTCCAGGGTTTTTACTGCACTGATCGTATCTTCCACGTACCCCCCGCCATCTGTCTTGCAGAATACTATGCCATGTGCCCGGCACCAGTTCATGGTCATGGGGGTCACAGGGGAGGTTGCCACTACCGGTACAAACCCGGCAGCAGAGAAAGCATCAGTCACATAGGCAATCATCGGCCGTCCACAAATTGAAATAAGGGGTTTTTCTCCCCGGTTGAGCCGGCTGCCCGTCCCCCCGGCCATAATCAGGGCATGCATGCGGAGAGAACCTCAGTAAGAACCCGGTTTTCCTCCCGTGTTCGCACGGCTACACGAATACACGTGGGTAAACCAAATGATGTGCAGTCGCGGACGAGAATATCCCGCCGTGCAAGTGCGGTACAGAACGACGCAACATCCCACCCGCATTCGACGAGCAGATAATTGGCTGATGAAGGATTGCAGTGCAGACCCAGGGCGTCAATCTCAGTTGCGAGCCAGTTGCGTTCCTGCGCGATCGCAAGCCGCGATGCCGTGAGCTCATGCATATGCAGGAACGCCTCCAGTGCATATGCCTCAGCAAAAGCATTTACGCTCCAGGGAGGGCGGGTGATCTCAATTTTATCAATAAGATCCGGATCCCCAAAACCGTAACCGAAGCGGATGCCGGGTATTGAAAAACTTTTGGTGAGTGAATGCAGCACGAAGAGATCCGGGTCATGCACATCCACCATGCTCTGTGCAGGATCTGCCAGTTCAATGAACGCTTCATCACAAAAGAGCAACCCTCCGTGGGATTTCATACTTTCAAGATGGCGTTTCATTTCAGGTCTTTTCTGCAGAATACCGGTCGGGTTGTTTGGGTTACAAATAAATGAAACGTCGGCTTTTTGGGGAGTATTTACTCTGACCGCCCCGGCCAGTCGGGCGGACAATGTGTACTCACCAAAGGTGGGGGACTCAGTAAAAAAGCATTTTTTATTTCCACGGAGCGCAACTGAACAGAACACTCTGATAAGTTCAATTGATCCATTCCCGACACATATTTCCTCAGGAGCACGGTGGAAGACAGATGCGATACGGCTTTTTAGTGTGGTGTACCTGTCGTCAGGGTAATGTGCAAGGAGTTCGGGGTCACAATGCCACTCAAACAAGGGAGCGAAGGGATTTGTACTCGCGCTGAAATCCAGCACGTTTTTATTGGTTTTTTCGCGCTGCCGCTTTCCAGTACCGCCATGAACCTCACGCTTTGGAAAGTCAATAATCACAAAAATCCCCTCTTTTTCCCATTATTTGGATTGGCTGTCTTAAATGTGTTTTGAGTGAGTTACAAAATCAAAGAAGAAAGTTTTTATACATTACTGCTTTATTTTGGATCATCTGGTTAGTCAGACACAAAGGTACTCTTTGTCTGACATATGAATGACAATTGCCAGACATATGTCAGAAATGGAGAAACAACGATGATGCAGAGAATCACGCTCCGGTTGCCCGAACAGCAAATCAATCTGCTCCAGCAGATGGTGGACTCAGGGGAATATCCCAATGTATCAGAAGCTGTCCGGGCTGCGGTCCGTGAACTTGTTGAAAAACGTGCAAGTCGTGTCTTGAAGGATAGCGACCAGGTTTCATTCAAGGTTTGAGAGGGTAAAAATGCAGAGTATTATTAATGATGCGTTAAAAAACGCCGAAATTGAAAAAGAGCTGAGTAAATCAAATTCAGCAAATGCAATGGATGACGACTTTATTGGCCAGCCAAGAATCGTTATTGTTGGTTGTGGTGGAGCAGGTAACAATACCGTGAACCGTATCCACCACATGGGCGTTTCCGGTGCAGAAACGATTGCGATCAACACGGACAAGCAGCACCTGGACATGATCCAGGCTGACAAACGTATCCTCATTGGCAAGTCCCTGACAAAAGGTCTCGGTGCAGGTGGATATCCGGATATCGGCAAGCGCGCAGCTGAGATGGCACGCCCGACACTTGAAGCAGTCCTTGAATCTGCCGATCTGGTTTTCATCACAGCAGGTATGGGAGGAGGTACCGGTACCGGTTCCGCACCTGTAATAGCACAGATTGCAAAGGAACAGGGTGCAATCGTTGTCGGCATGGTCAGCTACCCGTTCCAGGTTGAAAAAGCTCGTCTTATCCGTGCTGAAGAAGGTCTTGAGTCCCTTGCTTCAGCATCAGACTCAGTTATTGTCCTTGATAACAACCGGTTGAAGAACTTCGTCCCGAACCTGCCGCTGGGCCAGGCATTTTCCGTAATGGATCAGCTCATCGGTGAAACCGTTAAGGGTATTTCAGAAACAATCACACAACCATCACTCATTAACATTGACTATGCCGATGTCCGGGCGATCATGTCCAAGGGCGGTGTCGCTGTCATGCTTGTCGGTGAAAGCAAACAGCAGAACAAGGCAGAAAGTGTTGTCCGCGAGTGCCTGAGCAATCCGATGCTTGACATTGACTACCGCGGCGCAACCGGAAGCCTTATTCACATTACTGGAGGGACTGACCTTACACTGCAGGATGCAGAAGAGGTTGCAACATCGCTTACCTACGAGCTTGATCCCCACGCTGATGTGATCTGGGGAGCCCGTGTAAGGAGCGATATGGAGGGCAAGATCCGTGTGCTCGCTATCATGACCGGTGTCAAGAGTGCGCAGATCCTCGGGACCCGCCAGTCCTACAAAACCATGATTGCAGACTTTGAGAACAAGCGCTCAAACCCAAGAGCGGTTGAGATGCCCCAGAGCCGGAGAGGCAGCAGGGACAAGCCCAGTGGCGGCGGCGTCCTCGAATGGGTCGGTTAATCACAACCACGTACAAATACCTTACACTAAAAAACGTTCCACATACGCATTCTCCCAAAAATTTCGGGGAATAGTTGGTTTATCCGGACCAGCGCCTGCAGGAAGGCTGGCTGAAATCGGACAAAAAAAGGAGTTACGGGTTACTCCTTTACGATAAAACCCTTTTTGTAGTCGTTAAAAAATGTTATTACCCGATCTGACCATCCGACAAATCATGGTCACTGGATCATTTTCTCCGTAGAAACGGCGAAACGCTTAATTATTCCCCGCGCCTTTAAAATATAGTACATTCGACCAGTCTTTCGCTGGGAAGATGGGGACGATACCATGTGATCTGGTGCGTCCCGGTATCGGGAGTTGAACATCAATGAACAGAGTGTTGAACAAAGACTTCGTTTCGGGGTCTTATCTGAATTCTGCGCTAATAATCATTTCTGGTGTTTTTCGTCCTGCATCCTGTATGCAGATTTGTCATGTGAGAGAATCAAAAGGGTCATTAAATCACTCTTTTGGAATATTTTGCCTCCAGCATATACTATATCTGCCTCCCATGCCAGGGAATCGATGAGGAGTGGTAACGCATGTTGAATGACCTGATGGAAAAAAGAAAGAAGATTCTCGCCGAGTCTGAAGAACACAAAAATCGCCGCAACGAACTCAATGCCTCTGCAAGCAAGTTCGCCCGGGAACGTAACACACTTAACAACCAGACGCGGGAGTTTGTGGAAGAAGCACAAAAAAATAAAGATCTCCGGGATAAGTACAACCACGATGTCCTTGACTTAAAAGCGCAGCGCAATGATTTTAATGACAAGGCCAATGTCCTGTTTGAAGAGATCGAATCGTTCAAAAAAGAGCACGGCACGCTGAAGAACCGGGGGGTCAAGGAACTCCAGAAACAGATAGAATTTATGGAGTACCGTCAGCAGACCGAGGTCTTTACAACGGATAAAGAGCGGGAACTGATCGAAAAGATCAAGCATATGATGGCCCAGGTGCGGGAGCAGGAAGCAGAACTCGAACAGAACAAGGAGATACGCACAAAGATCACGGGAGCCCGTGATTTTCGGAAACTGGCATCTGATCTTCATGCAAAGGTAACCGAGTTCGCTGAGCTTGCCCAGAAACACCATGACCTCATGGTTGACTCTTATCGGAAGGCAGACAAGTCACGTGAGGCAGCAGATACTGCACACAAGAGTTTTGTCGAAGCACAGGAATCTGCAGATTCCGAACACAAGTTTTTCATTGCCTGCCAAAAGGAACTCCGGGATTATGATAAGGTAATTTCCGGCCTGCGTAAGAAGACAAAGAAGGTCAAGATCACAAAAGAACAAAAGGCGGTAAGAAAAGAAGCAGAGAGTCTCTTCAAGAACTTCCGGGCAGGAGAGAAACTTACAACCGATGATATATTGCTCCTCCAGCGCTCAAAACTTATCTGATCATTTTTTTTATTTTTTATTTGCCGTCAGCAATAATTTAATAGATTTACCGCAATTTTATAGTAGTAATGACTGTTGGTCGGACGTTAGTCCTGAGTGTTGATCGAGACGATGATATCGGGTGGAAGGCAAAAATTGAAAGCCCGGCCATCGGTCGAGCAGCGTGTCTGAATGCTGCAAATACGTTAGCGCTCGCTGACCCTGAGGATTCCGATATCAACGCTATATTTTCAGCAGTCAAGATTTACGATGAACTGACAGCAAAAGGTGAAGAGGCTGCTATTGCGGTTGTCGCCGGAAATCATCTCCACATGATTGATGGAGACCGCAGGATTGCATCCTCACTTGAACAGGTAATCAAGGAGACCCAGGCAACCAATTGCATCCTTGTGACCGATGGTGCAGAAGACGAGTACGTGATCCCTATCATCCAATCCAGGATCCCGCTATCCAGCATCCGCAGGGTGATTGTCAACCAGATGCCCAATCTTGAAGGCACCTATTATATCTTAAAAAAATTCCTTGATGACCCGAAGGTCTCCCGCATGGTATTTATTCCCCTGGGTCTTGCAATGATGCTCTATGCAACTGCATACCTGCTCGATTATCCGGGTGTTGCAACCATCATTGTGGTGGGTGTGATAGGATGTTATCTGCTTTATAAGGGATTTGGGTTTGATGAGATAGTCCACAGTATCATAGATGCACTCCGTATATCACTCTCACGGGGACGATTCTCGTTTATCACCTATACAACAACTATCCTTCTCATCATCATCGGATTTACGAATGGATTCACCAATGTCCTTAAATTTTATTCAACGGACGGTAGTCTGGGACTTCTTCTTTACCTGATGACTTTTATCTATGGCTCAATTGAATGGCTTATTATCGCAGGACTCGTAACATCAGTCGGTATTATTATAGATGTTTACGCAAATGAACGCGAGGGACTTGGAAAAGTCATTGTCTTTCCCTTCTTTGTCATTGCTCTCGGTTTCATCCTCTATGGTACAAGCGTGTATATCATTCTGGTAAGTGGCGTTCCGGATTTTCCTCTCACCCCGGATATCTCGCAAAAATATATCCTTTACTCCACGGTCATAGGTATTATTTCTGCAATTGTCGGTGTTATCGTCCAGTTTTTTGTTAATAAAAAGTTATCAGAACTCAGAAAGCAGGAAATTATTGAAGTCATGTAAGAGTTCCTGACACATTTTATGATTTTTTTGGCTCAGTGTCATGTCGTGTGGGTTAGCTATGGGATCCAATCTCGTTCCTGATGTGTTCCATTCCTTATGGAGTCGCCCGGCCGCCTCGTTTTGGCCTCGCCCGGCAAGGCAGTTTTTTTAAGGATCACGCTCATAAAAACTGCACCCGGGCCGCCGCACAAAGAAGTCCTTTTGAAGAGAGGCGATGTTCATCGTATTTCTGGGGTATGGGGGGGCATTTTGCCCCTGTCTTTGTAATCCTCTCAGTACATACGTTACCCACTAAAAAACAAAAAAGAGCAATTTTTTTAAATTTTTATTCACCGGGAGAAGCAAATGCCTGAGGAATTTCGTTTATGAAAGATGTTATACGTCAGAGGTGGGTCCCTGGGTTACGCGGGCATTCATTCAAATACCGGGCATTCCATTTCCTGATGACGGTGTATTTGCCCCTGCTATGATAATTCTCGCCTTAAAAAAAGTGCGGGAAGCAATACATCCCGTTCCTGCTTTTCTTTCTTTTAAGAAAATATCAAACGGATGGAAAAAAATAGTTTTTCACTCTTGGCGGTGCGTAGAGCAAAAAAAATCTTTAACGTTATTTTTTTAGAAATTGTAGTATTTTTTACGTATTTTGTATGACCGGGGTATCCGTGGCAAAATATCCCATTCCACCGGGAAATTCCCTTGTCATCGTAAAGTTTTTGATTGCCTGGGGGGACTTGACGGAAAGCATGGGAATTGCTATGTTGAAGGTATGTGACGGGTACCAGTAGATCCCGTTACCATACGATAACGAAGCATCTTCAACCGAAAACTCTGCACTGGAAAGATCGATATGCTTCATCTGGGCATCCTTATAATTAAGAATTTTCATCAGTTTGTTCTTGAGATCCTGTTTACCCAGTAAAAAAAAGATAAAACGCGTGTTCTCCTCCACCTTATAATTCACGTGAATGATAGCATTTCCGTTGTCGAGTAGGATCTGGATTTCCTGTACGGTGATATAACTGTAGCGATCCTCATTTGCAGCCATTACGGGAACCGCCATGCTGATAGTCAGAAGAATCAGCAGGACGACAGCAAAGGCTCGCATAGCATAGTACATTCGTGAATTCCGTTTAAATTGTTTTGGGTTATTATCCCTGAAAATATGCCGTATTTTCCCGATCTGTACCTGTAATTATCCCATAATCAAAGATTTAAAAAATGATCATTTTATATTGGCGAGAACAATTTCGATGGAAGAAACATTGGTCTTGCCTGAATCGGTGTCAATAATCTCGGTTGAGGTAATAATCTCTTTTTTTATCACTCCTTCAAGGAATCGGTTGAGGGCAATCTCCGCTGTATCCACAGCACGGGAAATTGCTTTACCTCTTGCTTTGATTGCCACCTCTTCTGCGCCGTTGTTAAACTGCGTGATGACTGCAAGTACGTAGTTCATGACTGGCTTATTGCCGACGAATACTATGTTCTCTTTTGGCTGCATCATAGGTTACCTTATCAGAGATATTTCTTCTTTGTAATGAGTTCTGCATTCAGCACACTTGCACCAGCTGCGCCGCGAATAGTGTTATGCCCTATCGCAACAAAGCGGATCCCCTGCCTGAGCCTGCCTACCGATACCGTCATTCCTTTCCCCCGCATCCGGTCAAGACGGGGTTGCGGGCGATCCTTCTCTTCTTCAAAGAAGTGTATGGATTCTTTAGGTTGTGTCGGGAGACCTTTAATCGGGGGTTTGTAATCCCGGAATACTTTTTTTAGTTTTTCCACCGGTTCTTTGATGTCTACCCAGATGGCCATAGTGTGACCGTCTATTACCGGAACACGGTGACAACTGGCACTCACGTTAAATCGGGCATTTGCCACCTTATTGCCCTTCAGGGTGCCCATGATCTTAAGAGTCTCGGTCTCCATTTTCTCCTCTTCCTGACCGATATAAGGAATGACGTTGTCGTATATCGCCATCGCGGCTACGCCGGCAAATCCGGCACCGGAGATTGCCTGCATAGTCGCTACCCTGACATCTGAAAATTTGAATTTTCTCAATGGGGCAAGGGCGGTAACCATCACAATAGTAGAGCAGTTCGGGTTGGTGACGATAAATCCATCCCTGCCGGAATCACGCTGAACATCAATAAGGCCAAGATGATCAGGGTTCACTTCCGGAACAACGAGCGGTACTGAAGGGTCCATCCGGTGGGAACTCGCATTGCTGCAGACTGCTATTCCTGCATCGGCAAATTCATTTTCTACATCTGATGCAATATCTGCAGGGAGCGCGGAGAAGACAAGGTCAATGTCTTTCATCGCTTTTGGTGAGGTGGGCATCACTTTGACTTTTGCAATTTTTTCGGGAAATGGCGTGTCAAGACGCCAGTTCACGACTTTCCCATACGGCTGTCCAGCACTGCGTTCAGAAGCGGTGAGCATCGAAAGATTGAACCACGGATGATCCGCTAATAGTTCAACAAATCGCTGACCAACCGCACCAGTTGCACCAAGCACTCCAACATTGATCATGTGTGTCATTTCCTGTTTGTTATGTTTTCCCAATGAAATATGACGAATTATAAAATTCCATTTCTCCTGTGATAATAAAAACATTGTTTTTTAATTCTTGTTGTTATGGCAAACCACTCCCAAATCCTGCTATTTGAGAAAAATCCGGCCGAAATTTTCAAAGATTTCACAAAGACGAATCACAAAAACTAAAAAACAGCAGAAATGGCGAAGATGCCAGCGTATTGCCGTAAAAATATTAAAAAAAACGGTAATCAGTACCGGGCTAACCTTCAGGTCTATTCCATATGAATAGCTTCAGAAGGGCAGACATCAACACAGGTTTCGCAGTCGACGCACATATCCTTATCGACTTTTGCTTTCTCGTTCTCTATCGTAATTGCCGTTGCCGGGCACTCATTTACGCATGTTTCGCATCCGGTACATTTACTGGTGTCAATGATTGCAACCAACTAATTCACTCCATTGTATATGTTGAACAAAAGATAAAAAATAGGTTTCGATGTCTGCATCTTAATTAAAATCGAAATGCCCGGAAATTTTTATCGCAACAGATTTTTTTATAGGGCATAAGAAAGAAAAAATGCAGACTTTTTGGAATTATTACCTCTTTAATTCTAGTCCTGGTGCCGGAATTAAAAAGATGTTAAAAAAGTCAGATGAGATCAAATCTGATCCGGAATTAATGCATAAAAATTATTTTTTAAGGCTGAGCACATCACTCATTCCATAGATACCCGGCTTTTTACCGACAACCCAGCGTGCTGCATGAAGTGCACCGGTTGCAAAGACGGACCTGTCGTAAGCACGGTGTGAGAGTTCGATGGTCTCAAAATTTTTAGAGAACATCACTTTGTGATCACCAACAATATCCCCGCCACGGATTACGTGAACGCCAATCTCATTCTGGCGTTCCATCATCCCCTCGCGACCATACATCTTTTTGCGGGTACCAACTTCTTCTTCGAGGATCTGCAGGATCGTTTTTGCGGTTCCGCTTGGTGCATCCTTCTTATTCCGGTGATGAGCTTCGATCACTTCAATATCGTAGTCTTTTAAGAGTTTTCCGGCATCCCGCACCAGCTGCCAGAAGATATTTACCCCTACCGAGAAGTTACTGGAGATAACCGCCGGGACATTCCCCTTAATTGCTTTTTCCATTTCTGCCCGCTGCTCACTGGTAAACCCTGTAGTCCCTACAATCAGTGCTACTTTGTTGCGGGCAGCAACTTTTACGTTTTCAACTGCAGCATGTGCTACGGTAAAATCAATGATCACATCAGGTTTGGTACTTACTAAAAGTGATTCGGAATTTTTTGATTCGACAATATCGACGTTGAAAAATGAGCCGGGTTTTAAGTTGATACCGCCAACAAGCTCAAGATCTGAAGACTCATGAACCATCCGTCCGATAGTCTTACCCATGCGGCCGGAGGCGCCACATACAACAACTTTTATCATAACCCGGTCACCGGACTCGTGATTTTCGAGGTGTTGTTATCTTCTTTGCTACAGGTTTTCCCGATTTCTTTTTCGGTACAGCAGACTTTACTGCTCCTTTGCCGGGAATTGTAGCGAGAATTTTTCTGAGCTGTTCGGTCTTCTTTTCATCAAGATTATCCAGGGGAAGCCTGACCGGTCCTCCCGCCATGCCAAGAAGTTCAACCGCCTTTTTAACCGGGATCGGGTTTGTGTCAATAAACATCGACCGGAACAGAGGGGACAGAGCAAAGTGGAGGACAAGTGCTTTCTGGTAGTCTCCGTGTTTCATCGCCTCGTACATGGTAACCATGCGTTTCGGGTCAACATTGGCTGCAACCGATATGACCCCGGCACCACCGAGAGCCAGGATCGGGAGCGTATTGTTATCCTCTCCGGAGATAACGACAAAATCATCATCCTGCGTCTCCTCAATGATTCGCGAGATCTGCCCGATATTACCGCTCGCTTCCTTGATAGCCACAATATTCGGGTGATTTGCAAGCTCAGCCACAAGATCAGGTTCGAGATTCTGTCCGGTCCGCCCCGGGACATTATACATGATAACCGGTATATCAAGGTCGGCAAGTTTTGTATAATGCTTGATGAGTCCTGAACGGTTTGGCTTGTTATAGTACGGACTAATGATAAGAACACCGTCCGCGCCAATGTCCTTTGCAGCCTTCGTCAGTTTTACCGCTTCTGCAGTATTGTTAGAGCCTGTGCCGGCAACCACAGGTATCCTGCCGTTCACCTTATCAACGGCAATCTCAATGACTTTTTCATGCTCTTCAAACGAGAGTGTTGCCGATTCACCGGTAGATCCGCAGGGTACAATACCATGAATACCACAGGACAGGAGAAAATCGATGTTGCGCTGCAGACCCTGAACATCAAGGTCCATCGCAGAGTTCCTTTTAAAAGGGGTTATGATTGCGGGAAGGATACCTTCGAACATGAATAAGATTATGAGCGTCTCTTGGTATTTATTTTTCTTGTGATGTATCCGGCAACGCGGTTCCGGACACGCTTGCTTCCAATGACAGCAGATTTGCCAAGCTGCAGCTTGTTTTCATCAAAGCTGCCGGAGAAATTGTCCCGCTGCTTAGCCAGAAGATCGGTACCGAGAGATTTGATATATGACGGTTTGATTCCCATGTGTGATTCCTCAAAGTTCTATATGTATAATGCGGTTCGATATCATAATAATATTGTTCGTAACGTCGATTGGATTTTCACCCAAAATACGGATGATGGCTTCTTTTTCCGTCCCTCCGTAATCATAACACACATCGGGTACTCCTTCTTTGCAACAGGACGCCACTCCCCAGTCCATCGTACTTATACCTGGTGGTTCCAGTGTGCGATCAAATGAAGTGCAGTCAAGAAGCAGGCTTTCTATTACCCCAAGGGTATTTTTTGAAAAACGAAGGGTCGCCGCACTTCTCATGCGTGGATCAAATTTCATTGCGGTAAGTACTAATCGCGCGGTATCTTCATCCCGACCAAAAGCACACGGACCGGCAGCATGCGGTTTTCCGTTCTCATTGATAATCCCGCCCTGCACTACCGCAACATCATTTTTGTCCCGTGCGCCGCGTATAGCATACGCCAGATTTGCCCCTTTGGCCGGGATAAGCCGGACATCCAGGGATTGTTCAAGGAGTGCAGTTGCCTGCGCAAGTCTTTCAAGTACGTTACTGCGTTCCCGGGTCGGATCTTTCATAATCGTACCAATGATGGACAGAGCTGATATTAAGGGTGTCTTTTACATTCATGAAGACCCTGCCCGTTCGGATATACATATATTCTTTTACGGCGAAGATTCCTGTAATGGATCCACGACTCCTTGATGTGATCATTGGCTTGTCAGGCTTTTTTATCCTGATTGTGATGCTCGCTGTACTACCCATGATTATGGTTGCAGGAGTAGCCTACCTTGCCGCTATTGTGATTTTTATTCTATTCCTTTCTGGTGCGGGATATCTGGTAAACGAAAAGATAGCGTAATAGGATACTTTATCACACTTCTTACTCACCACCCACTTCCTAAAACCCGGTTATTCTTTGTCCGATTGGGTAAAATTCTAAAAAGATGCAATGTATCTTATGGATTCTAAACATCCGGTTCACAAACACCAGGATCAATCTGAACATAAGACCCGGCGATTATATTGCAGACAAAAAGTTAATGAGTTTTGGAATTATGTTCCGGTTGCCTGGCAATGGGTAAATTGTGGACAGCTCATATAGAACCATAATATTGTTGCTCGCAGCGCAGCACTTTTCTATTCAAAAAAGACGATTAGTGGGATAAACATACCAGACCCAGTGAGATCTGCCAACAGAACGCGAATATGAAGGTTAATTTTTTTTAAAAAAAAGGTTGCTTATCTTCTATGCCATAATATACCCTTTGGTGCTGCTGCTGCCTCGGCTATCGCCAGCTTCTGCCGCATGATTTGCAAAGCCTCCTTAAGTTCTTGAATTTCGAATTCCCTGGATGCGGTTGTTATCCTGACCGCAGAAGTGATGCTGTTGTGCCTCTCAATCTCGGACAATAATGCTTTAATGCAGATCTCAGGGATGTTGATTTTATAGTCCTTTACGGCTTCCAACACCGGTGTTGACACTAACAGCTCGACATTTAACTGACAACCCATTAATTCACCTTTTAAATATAATTTTAAAATTATGCCTGAGATATAAACGTGATTATTAAAATAGATATGCAAGGCACCGGTGCTTGGCAACCTGTTTCATTACATAATTTTGAGAGATTTATTGGGATTGGTAAATTATCTTCCTGCTTTTCGAATATAGAAGCACTTCCCATTATCCCAACCCTCGCATTCAGACCTGATGCAGGGTATTAGTGCTGGATCAAAATCCTCTCCCCTGTTAATCCAATTAACTATCGAATTTTTCTTGGTACACCAGTAAGATTCCATGATCCCGGTTCTGAACTTGTTCTAAAACAGTAATACCGTGCAGGGGGTGAAATTGGTTTTAGGGAGCGTACTGTGATGCAGAGTGATATCGTGTCTGTTGGTAAGGTAGTAAAAAAAATGAAGAATAATAATTCGGGTAAAAATAAATGATAAAATTACGTAGAATACGAGAAGAATTGTGTTTCTGGTTTCCTTTTTTATTTTCGATTAATTTTCTCTTTCTTTTGTAGCTTGTAATAATTTAGCGGGTGATTGACTTTCGCACATACTGCATCCGGGTGGATACAAAGCCCGGTTGTCTTCATTGCAGCACATGCGGGCGCAGTGTATTCCGTACCCGTTCCTCCGCGCCCGGTGATGTGCTCTACCTGGTACATCGTCTTTTCCGGATCAAAATCCGGTGACCTGGCGTAGAGCTGGGCAATCCCCGTTACGTCCATACCAATAGTATGAATAAACGTAGTGAGGGCAAAACGTCCGGCATGGGTAAGATTTGTCCCGGTTGTCAGTGCCATAACCAGCGCCTGCATGCAGGGTGGAAATGCACTCTCCTCAATGGTGCCAAACTGCTGGAGCATCTGCTCCTGGTACACTTTTTTTATTGGTTCAGCGAGTGGTGCAAGCTGTTCACAAAGAGATTTTGGAACTTTATATGGCAGATCACGGCGAAGGATTAGACGGATACGTTCGCGAAGCAATTCATATCTTTCTTCTTTTTTTATCTCAATAAATCCATGGTGCACGTTCCTGTTTACCAGTTTAAATCGTGCATCGTGAAGGGGTGAGATGATCTCCACGTAATCAGGAAGTGGCATTTGCTCATCCGTGATATTTATTCCAAATTCTGATGCCAGGTATTTGGATAACTGACTGAAGCCATCATCATCAAGGAGTGTATTTTCATTCCACCCTTTTTCGCCATCTTCCGTCCCAATTTCTGAGACAATGAAATGATATGCACGTTCCGCTTCGTACCGTGTAAGGCGATCAAAAAGTTGTTTGTCCGGAATGCAGGATGCAATAATCCTGGCCAGAACAAAACTCGCGATCTCATCATCATCACGATGCTGGAAATGAGCGATTACTGTCCTTTTTGAAGATAATGCCTGGTTGATGCGCTTTAAAGCGAGATCGGTGATAATTTTTCCTCTCTCTTCTTTGAGCAATACATCAAGGGGAGGAAAAATATCTTTGATATGATCCTGGGCTTTTTTTAAAAAGGGAAAATGGGAAAGTTCCTTTGCTGATGGCACAAAATCCATCAGTCAGCCTCTATACGGGGTGCGAGCAGGTACTCGACATGCCCGTTGCCCCCGGCAATGATAAAGGAAAACCTGGCCGGATGATCAATACCCAGAAAGATTTCGACTTCTGCTGCCTTGCCCATGACCTTTCCCATATCTTTTAAATAATCTAAAGAGAAGAGCGACCGTGCCTCAACCGGAGTGATTGATTTGAGTTCGTCTTTGCCAAATTCGCGCCGGATAGTGTCGGTATCTCCGTCGGCAATGAGATAGAATGTCTGGTCCTTTGGGTTGATTCCAAGAGCAATCTTATCAGAGATCACTGCTGCCGCTTTCATCGCATTGTTAAAATCATCACCGGTAATTACAATCTTGCCCGGAAGATTGATAGTGGGCGGGTTGGGATCCTTGCGGATTGTATTCGTATCAAGGAGGGTGATGGAATAATGATACCCGTGAGCTGAAATTGACATCTTCTGGGCATTATCGGCAAGTTCAAGGCTGATAAGATCGCCCTTACCTGCCATGCCGAAAATATTTTTCATCTTGGAAATGTCAATCCCCAGCTGGCTTTTCGTAGCCTTATACGAATCGAATGCCTCTTTCTTGAGCTCGATACCGATCATCGCCACGTTGGCTGTGTCAACAGCTCTTGTAGAGATACCATCCTCATCTGTATGCAGCCGACACTCTGGGACGAGAGCCGAAATTGCATCAATAAATTCCCTGAACACATCTGCATCAATCGTTGCTTTTAACATCGCTTGTCTCACTTCTCCTTGTCTGACCGCGTTTTAGTAAAAAAACTACCTGTTTTGTCGATAGTTTTTTTGCCTTTTTATAATGGTAACCAATAGATTAGAGTCGCTTAATTTACGGCTTAACCGTTCTACGTTACGTTATATATCAGTCCATAATAATTTAACGCTAATCTTTTTGTTTTGATATCGATCCTGTTTGATGGGGGGAAATTACTCCCAGCCAGCGGGTAATGTTGTGGACTGATGATCACGTTTGGCTGGTATAATTTCTGATTAAATGAGGGAATAATACCCAAATCCCGCAATGCAGATCACACAAAAGACGATCATGAGTGTGATAGTGAAAGTTTGTTCCTTCCGGGTCATTGCAGACCACTCACCTTTCTGTTTCCCTGCAAAAAACCCAATGAGAAGGCCAATCCCCGTCCCGGATAAAGCACCGAGTGCAATCACCATCAGGATATCAAACATGTTCGCATTCATGCAGTCCCTCCCTTTTCTGTTGCCCACTCATTGATATAAAACAGCACGCAGTCCGCAGGAATAACGGTTTCATTCTTGTGTATACGGGTGATTGTGACCCCGCTGATCCGTAGATTATTGTGTACGCTAATGCCTGATTACCAGCAGAATCACGATAAAACCTGCTATCAGGATGACAGGGGCCGGCCCTGATACAGGTAATATTTCCGGATTTGACGGAGAAACAGGTACAAGCGGGACAGTAATCTGCGTGGTCCGGCCCGGGATAATCCGCACCATTTGTTCAGTTGTGACATATCCCTCTTTTACGACCGTGAGCGTATGGTTTCCCATGGTGAGATTTGCCAGCGTTACCGGGCCAGTACCCTGATTGACAGTATCGAGCAGGATCCGGGCCCCCATGGGGTTCGTAATAATCTCAAGCGAACCGGTTAACGGCAGGAGCGTCCCAATTACTTCTGTTGTTTTCCCTGCCACCACATGTACTGGCGTAGATAATTTTGTATATCCAAACCGCGTGAATGTCACTATATAAGTCCCGGGCTCAATCCCGCCAATGGTCAGGGGGGTGCTCCCACGGTAATCATCACCAATTACTACTGAAGCCCCATCAGGGGTAGTATTAAGTACCAGAACACCGGGAATAACGTCAGCGGCAGCCGTTATTGTCGGGGTCCTGAGCTCAACAGAAATAGTTCTGTATTCCGCCTCATTCAACCGGGAACGGTCATCAGGCCCGTTTACAACCCACACAGTATATGTACCGGTATCAAGCCGGCCGTTCATCGTATTCGTACCCCATTTGTATACCCAGTGATCGTTGCTATCAACACTTACTTCAGTGAAATGCCCATCATCAGCCCGGGCGGTAACGTCATTGAGGGCAACACCGTTTACCGGTAGATTGGGCCCGGTTAAAAAGAGATATACCATCGGGCTCCCGTACGAATAGCCCTGGAGCGTGATGGTGTCTCCCTGATATGCCACAATCCCCACAGATGCAGACACGGAGCTGGTGAGAGATAGGCATCCCGTCACCAGGATTATCGTTATAAGAGCAGTGCAAAAAAAATTCATAGGCAGTAATTATCAATATGATACCCCGACCACTTGGATTTTTGTGTTCCCGGGTTTTTTTCCTTGTGATAGATTTGGGTATAGCCTGTATTGAGTGGAGTATAAACCTTGCTGCTGATGCCCCCATACCCCAAAAATATGATGAACATCGCCGCCCATGGATGGATACGCCCCCTCAGGCGTATTCGAGTGCAGTTTTTTTATAGCGTTATTCTTAAAAAAACTGCCTTGCCCGGCGAGACTAAAACGAGGTGGCCGGGCGACTCCATCAGGAGTAGGACATATCAATAATGAAATTTGATAACTGATACAATATCTAACCCATATGAAATAGCGGGAAGGATTTTTTATGCTTTCTTTTATGCTTCCTTATTGATCTCCATACTCTCACCCGGTTGCAGTATGTTTACCTTGATATCGGTGGTTTTCTCAATTGCCATCTTGAATGGTTGCGGATTTGCAGTAATCTTGTCCCATGTATTGTAATGGATGGGTATTACAACTTTAGCACCAATGAAATTTGCGGCTATCATCGCTTCAGCGGTCCCCATGGTATATCGCCCGCCAATCGGGAGCAGTGCGACATCCGGGTGATAGAGTTCGCCGATAAGTTTCATATCTGAGAAGAGCCCGGTATCACCTGCGTGATATACCTTTACCCCATCCATGCCGATAATCAAACCTGCCGCAGTACCACCATAGCACCCGATACCTGCCTCCTCTATGCACGATGAGTGCTCAGCAGGAGTCATCGTGAAGGATATACCATCAACGATAGCTGTGCCCCCGATATTCATACCTTCGACCGGCAGACCCTTTGACATTAAGTATTTCGCGATCTCGTTTATCGCAATGGTCTTTTTTGCAAGCGCGACTGTTTCTCCCATATGATCTTGGTGCCCGTGAGTTACTGCGACAAGATCAGGGTTAGTATCAAGAACACTTCCGCCTTCGATAAAGGGATCGATAAGGATTTTTTTGGATCCCGTGAGGAGCACGCAGGCATGCCCAAGCCAGGTAAGTTGCATATATGCAGATCAGATTTTGTCGGCATGAAGGTTTGCGTTCCTGAGTGCAGGTCGAGAGCGCACCGGCACTAAAAAAGGGTTTGGTTATCCGGTCCGGGGCGGATCGTTACATCACATCTATCAGTTCGGCTTCTGAGATATCGATCGAATCTCCAAGACTGTCTGCAGTTGCACTACGTGTCATCTGCTCGGACAGGTCCCGGTCTTCCATCACGTCACGCACTCTGTCAATATATATATCAATGGAGGGATCTTCCTGCTCCTCTATGACGTGCCGGTATTCGCGAAGTGTCGATGGACTCACACCGAGTTCTTCGGAAACCTCTTTCATGGTCTTGCCGGAGTCGATCAGTTTTTCCATCTTCACTTTGTCAAACGGCATCTTGAAGTCAAGATCCCGGAAGAGCTTGAGTCTGACCCGTGCACGTGCAACGGTCTTGCTGAGCTTCTCATCCCCGAGTTGGCGGGCAATTTCTGTATCATTCTTGCCTGCGTAAAACAAGGTGATAAGTTTTGCAAGCTGGATCGGTTTTAAGGATGTTTTGAAGATTCCCTGTTCTGTGATCTCTCTCATTACGAGAGCGACCTCGCGTTCAATCGAGTCGCTGTCTCTCAAAGTACCATGGATGTTCTTCATCGGCTCGACAATCTTTGTCTTGCCCGACATGCTACTGAAGAGTTTTAGAAGCTGTGTCTTGCGTTTGTCATCGGTCATTGCATACCCCGTCATGGGATTAGGATATACAATACTTCCCCTCCTATTTAATCCTATCTTTACGCGTCCTTTGACCAAAAGACCTATAAATTGATGGGGGATTGTATATAACAGCTATGGATATCCTTAGGGAGAAAAATTATTTTTCTCATGGTTTCTCTTGGTATGTATTTGAGACATAAAAAAATCTCAACGGAGTATATCTCACCGGTCATATCGTAGAATGAGAAAATGTGGATAATGCTCCTCTGGAGAGAACTATCATTCACCTGACGATATTTTAATAGATTATTGCCTCTTCTTACAATTTTCCGGAGCGAAGGTGAACGTGCAGTATCGTGTGAATTATAATAGCTCAAAAACCAATAAAGACGCACTCAGGACTAACTATACAAGAAGTGATGGATATTGATACAAGGTTGTCGCGATGTTTTTGAAAACGTGATGGAACTTGCCAAACGCCGGGGGTTTATCTGGCCCACATCAGAATGTTATGGAGCGGTGGCGGGATTCATCGATTACGGTCCGCTTGGCGCGATGATGAAACGACGGGTCGAAAATATCTGGCGGGATTTTTACGTTATCCAGGAAGGTTACTACGAGATTGAATGCCCAACGATTGCGCAGGAAGCAGTATTTATCGCCTCCGGGCACGTGAAGGGGTTTTCTGACAAGATGTGCCAGTGCCCGCACTGCAAGGAATACCTGCGGGCTGACCACGTTGCTGATGGGGGAAACATACCCAACGGTTCGGTTATGAAAAATGAAGAACTTGCTGCTGCAATCACCTCCTGCAAATGCCTGGCCTGCAACGAAGTGCTTGGCAATGTTGAGGTCTTCAATTTCAACCTAATGTTTTCAACAACGATAGGCCCGGGCTCACAGCGGACAGGTTACCTGCGTCCTGAAACTGCACAGGGAATGTTTGTTGACTTTTCGCGCCTGCTCAGGTTCTACCGGGACAAGCTCCCCTTCGGGGCAGTGCAGATCGGCAAATCCTACCGGAACGAGATCTCCCCCCGGCAGGGCATGATCCGGCTCCGGGAGTTTACCCAGGCGGAAGCAGAAATCTTTGTCCACCCGAAAGAGAAGAACCATCACCCGGCTTTCAGACGCTATGCGGAGTACCGGATGCCGCTGCTTACCTCCATCCAGCAACAGAAATGTGAGGATCCTGATGAAATCTCAATGCGGGAAGCTGTTGACAAAGGAATAATTGCCAACGAGTACGTTGCCTACTATGTTGCGCTGACCCACGAGCTCCTGGTTACGATCGGGATCAAACCCGAAAGATTACGATTCCGCCAGCACCTTCCCGATGAGCGGGCGCATTATGCCACTGATTGCTGGGATGCAGAAGTATTCTCCCAGCGTTTTGGCTGGGTGGAAACCGTGGGTATAGCGGACAGGACTGATTATGACTTAAACGCTCATGCAAAACAGAGCGGTTCTCCCATGACGGTCTTCATCCAGTACGACGTGCCAAAGAGAATTGAACGCCGCCGTATTATTCCGAATATGAGCGTTCTTGGCAAACAATACCGCACAAAGGCAAAAGCAATTTTTGAAGCACTCACAACAGCCATACCCGGCCCGGACGGTGCCGATATTGAGATCGATGGTGAAAAAATCCATATCCCTGCCAACCTGTTCGAAGTCCGCGACGAAGTGATAGATATTCGCGGCGAAGATATTGTCCCTCACGTGATCGAACCATCATACGGGATCGACCGTATGTGTTATGCGGTGCTGGAACAGGCTTATGATGAAGACATCGTGGATGGCGAAGCGAGGACGGTGATGCACCTCTCACCTAATGTTGCACCGGTCCAGGTTGCCGTTTTTCCGCTCATGACCCGTGACGGCCTTGATACCATCGCTCATGAAATCACCCGTACATTCCATAAAAAAGGAATACTGGCTGAATATGATGACAGCGGCGCCATCGGGCGCAGGTACAGGCGACAGGACGAGATTGGCACACCGTTTGCGATCACGGTTGATTACGATACTAAAGAGAACAATACCGTTACCCTGCGGGATCGGGATTCCATGAAACAGGTGCGTATCACAATCGCGAAATTGCCAGAAACGATCGGGGCTCTTGTGGAGGGGACCATCACTTTCACGTCCCTTAAACCATAACAAAAACCTTATGAGCTTCATCAGCCATCCCCTGCTCAAACCTGACAGCATCGAGTCGCGGGAGTACCAGCTCTCGATTGCGATGCGGGCACTGGATTCAAACACGATGGTGATCCTGCCAACCGGGCTTGGCAAGACTGCGGTGGCGCTTCTCGTTGCTGCATCCCGGATCTACAATGAGGGCGGGCGGGTGCTTATGCTTGCCCCGACAAAGCCGCTCGTGGAACAACACCTCCGTTTTTTTGAACGCTATCTTCTCGTAAAGAGCCATCAGGGTTCGGAGTTATCTCTCTTTGTTATGTTCACGGGCGAATCACCTCCTGAAGAGCGCAGGGAAGACTGGAACCGTGCATCGGTAATTTTTGCAACACCCCAGGTGGTAAAAAACGACCTTATTGCCGGACGTTACACGTTAAAAGACGTAACACTCCTGATCGTCGACGAATGCCACCGTGCGGTAGGCAATTATGCCTATGTGTTTCTTGCGCAACGGTACCTTGCTACTGCTGACAAACCCCTGCTTCTCGCAATGACCGCATCACCGGGAGGTGTGCAGGAGAAGGTGCAGGAGGTCTGTGCAAACCTTGGGATCACCCATATCGAGAACCGTACCGAGAACGATCCTGATGTGCGCCCGTATGTATTTGAGCGGGATCTTGAGTATATCAGCATCGATCTCCCCACAGATCTCAAAACGGCCATCACGGTAATCAATGCTCTCATCGAAGAGCGTCTGGCACTGCTTACTTCCCTTCACTTTACCGTGCCCAAGCGCGAGAAACTGACTATGAAAGCGCTGAATGAGATCAATGCCCAGATCCAGCAGCGTATCGCAAACCGTGATCCTGTTGCCTACTCCGCGGCTTCTGTTTATGCCGCATGCATGAAGCTCAGGCACGCCATTACTCTTGCCGAGTCGCAGGGAAGTGAAGTACTGAGAGGATATCTTACAAAACTGGTTGCCGAAGGTTCGGGTCCGGGTGGCAGCAAAGCTAGCCAGGGTATCGTGAAAGACCAATCCTTCCGCGAACTGTACGAACATACACTTGAATGGACAAAAGAACTCCATCCAAAACCTGAGATCACGTTAAAACTGGTACGCGACCAGCTGGAAGCACACCCTGACAGCCGGATAATTATTTTTGCCACGTACCGGGATACCGTGCAACTTCTGGCGGACCATCTCACAAAAAACGGTATCACGTGCGAACGGTTTGTAGGACAGGCAACAAAAGATGCCGAGAAAGGGCTCTCCCAGAAAAAGCAGATCGCAGCGCTGACCCGGTTCCGTGCCGGTGAATTTAAGGTCCTGATAGCGACATCTGTCGGAGAGGAAGGTCTTGATGTCCCCTCCACTGATATGGTGATCTTTTATGAAGCCGTACCATCAGAAATCCGCTCCATCCAGCGGAAAGGTAGAACAGGCAGATCCGGGGCTGGGCGGGTCGTGGTGCTGGTCACAAAGGGGACTTCCGATGAAGTATTCCGGCATGTCAGCCAGGCAAAAGAGACGAGGATGCACAAGAGCATGAAAGCCATGGGTAGCATACAATCCCTTGTACAAAAACCCGTTTTGGAAGATCAGGCAAGTATCGAAGATTTCACGGTGCAGGGACCACGGATTATCATTGACGACCGCGAGACATCTTCAAAAGTGGTTGAGGTACTCTCCGGCATGGGTGCGGCCATCCGGATCGAACGACTTGCACAGGGAGACTATGCAATTGGTGACCGGATCCTCATCGAACGCAAAACAGCACGGGATTTTGTTGATACCCTGATCAACCGGGATTTACTCGGTCAGGTAAAAGCCATGTCTGAGGCAGTTCCGCGCCCGGTGGTGATTATCGAAGGGGGAGATCTCTCCACACAGCGGGATATCCACCCGAATGCGATTAAGGGAGTACTTGCTGCACTTACCGTTGATATGGGAGTCTCGCTCCTGTATACCAGGGATGAACAGGATACCGCACAGATGCTCTATGTCCTCGCAAAACGCGAGGATAGTGAGCGGGGTGAACGCAAAGTTCACCCGCATAAATCACACCGCTCCTCGCGGGATGAACAGGAGTTCATTATCTCTGCGCTCCCTGATATTGGTATGAAAAATGCACGTCTGCTGCTCTCACATTTTGGATCTGTGCAGGCAATTACAAACGCGGAACTGGTTGATTTGCATTCATTAAAAGGAATTGGGGAAAAGACCGCGCAAAAGATCTATGATCTCTGCCGTCGCCCTTATAATTGACACAGGATCTGGAGAGATTCGGTGCCTGTTTTCACTGCATTCATAAGCGCAAGCACGTTGTCCGGATCCTTTTCATTTTGTATGCGCTCGCAGAGAGAGAGAAGGGTTGTCGCAAGTTCATCAGCAAGTAATCCACCTTCGCAGGTCTCGTTGTTGTGTTCAACGCAGCTGCATTCTTGATCATGTTCGTGATGTGCTGGTGCAACCGGTGCAGTACCAGGTTTTTCCTCGCTATCATGCTCTGCACAGACAACACAGAGTGTTTTGCCTTTGACTTCAAAGAGTGGGCATCCACAGGTCTTGCAGGACTTCTCGAGCATTTTTCCTCCTTTAAGGAGGTATTCTGCCATGATTTCATCTTCTTTACGTTCCGGCATACAATCACCGTCAACCTGATATTTAACTTATATATGTCAGTTCTACGTATTAACTACAGGTACACAGGTAGGTGATACCATGCCCGGCCCTGAAAAAACTATAGAAAACTGTATCCTGATGCTGCAGCGCATTCAGGAGGACAGTTCAATACCCCGAAACATCCGTCGCGTTGCAGACGAGACCCGGACGCTGCTTATCAACAATTCCAAGGCGATGGGACTGCGCGCCGCGGAAGCAATTTCAAAGATAGATGAAATCTCCAATGATCCTAACATGCCGATTCACGCCCGGACAAGGATCTGGGAGCTCGTGTCGCAATTGGAGACCATTCCTCTTGACTGACATGATTACATTTTAAACCGTTTCTCACTTTAAAATCAGAAGACGTGAACAAAAAACCAAAAATTTACCAAAAGTTCTGTTTTGATTCAGCTTCATCATAGCTTGCCGGAATTGATCGGTATTTTCCCGGATTTCTGGCTTATGACTGGTGTAAAAAACGAGAACTAAAAAAAATCCACGGTACTACAACATCCCTGTGGTTATTATAATGTCAGCAACCTGACATCAGGGGCAGAACAGATAATCATCCCCTAAAAGGGAAAATAATCTCACGGCGTTTTGTCAGTTCTGGAGAGCCGGTATACCCCTTTCGGTACGAACATTTCAAAGCGGGCACCATGCTGGAATTCTCCCGATTCTTTTATGGTAATATTCGTTATTGAAAGGATCTCCCGGGAAAGAAACAACCCAAGGCCGGTATTTTTACCAAATCCTCTCTGGAAAATCGTTTCCTTGTCGTGTGACGGGATGCCAATGCCATCATCATCAATCCGGATCAAAAGACCGTCAGGAGATTCAAACGATGAGAGCCGGACAACCGATACCCGGTTCCCGTGCTCTACCGCATTTTCCACAATGTTATAAAATACCCGTTCCAGCAGGGGATCTGCAAATATCTCCACTCCATCGGCATCAGACTCGAACCGTATTTTTTTTATGTCAATGTGGGTGCAGGATCTGAAGAACGTGTCACTCACATTCTGCCAGTCTGGCGCAACGACACCGAGATCCTGGTACAGTTTGGTAAAATCAATATTTGCCGCAATCATCTTTACGGCAGATTTCAGCTTGGCAAGGTACATTGAGTGCAGGGGTTCGGGGGGGTGATCAGTGAACAGTTCAAGGTATCCGCCCAGCACCGTAAGTTTATTCCTTATATCGTGTCTGGTGATCTCTGCAAGCAGGTTGAGTTTTTTATTGGCGAGTTGCAGGGCATCATGTGCTTTTTTAATATCTGATATATCATGGAAGATCCCCATCATGCACTGTCGTCCGCCCAGATCGAGTATTGTCGCACTGACAATTACCGGGATGTTATTCCCTTTCTTATCAACAACAGTCTCCTCTTGTAATCCTCTTCCCTCAAGGGCATGCTTTTTGAAATACGCCCTGTATTTTTCCTCCTCCTCTTTTGGGTGAAGCGCACTTTCATGCATACCCTGGATTTCTGCAAGTGTCCTGCCAATTAATTCCTGAGCTTTTTTATTTGCGTCAAGCAGCATCCCGGTTTTGGCGTCCGTAATAAAAATTGCATCATTTGCATAGTTCATAAGACCCTTGTTCTTTTCATATGCAGACTTCAGTTCATCATCAGCCCGTTTACGGTCGGTGATGTCCCGTACAAATGCAAAAACGTATGCATGAGAGCTAAATTCGATATAATTAAGGAGAATTTCAACAGGAATTATTGTCCCGTCTTTTTTCCGGTTGGTATCCTGCACAGTAAGATATTCTCTGTCCCGTATCCGTGACCAGAGAGGATCTAAATGGTTCTCAATAAAGTGGGGGTTGATATCCCTGATTGTAAGACTGGAGAATTCCTCTCTTGTATAGCCAAGCATTGTACATATCGTATCATTGAAAAAAGTGATTCCCCCCGTAAGATTGATCCAGAGGATGCCCTCGGCAGCATTGCTGACGGTATATTTCATCATCCGAAGCTCCTCCTCAATCTTTTTTCTTCGGATTGCCTGACGTATTTTGTGACTCAGTTCGCTGAACTGGGCACGGGGAGCCCCGCCTTTTTGGAGGTAAAAGTCTGCGCCATTATTGATGGCTTCAATAACAACTTCTTCACGTCCCCTGCCCGTGAAGAGGATGAAGGGGATATCTTTGAAATTCATCCTGACCTGTTTGAGGAATTCGATGCCGTCCATTACCGGCATCTGGTAATCAGAGATGACGGCATCAAACGTTCGCTCTGTCATGATCTGCAAAGCGCTCTTTGCAGAAGTAACCGTTGCAACAGAGAATTCCCCTTCCCGCTCAAGAAAAAGTTTGCAGAGATCGAGCAGGTCTGGCTCATCATCTACATAAAGGAGGGAAATCATTAATTTTTATTATTGATTCAGTAAGGATTTAGTTTTTTGTTCAAAGATCTTTTTACAACAGAACCGGCCTCTCTCCAAGCAAAAGTTCTTCATGAGGGTTGTTTTGATCCTGTTCGGAACCCCTCCAAAGGAATAATAATCTCAAACCGTGACCCTTTTTTTGCTTCCCCCGTCTCCCGGATGGTCATGCCCGTCACTTCGAGTATCTTCTCTGCCAGAAACAGCCCGGGTGTCTTTTCATTCCCTGGTCTTCGGTCAAAGAGATGCATTCTTTCCTGCGGGGATATTCCAACCCCGTTATCAGATACGGTAATAATAAGTCCCGTTGTCGTGTGATGGTAAGATACCGTTATGCGGGTAACTGTTTCCCCGTATTTGTACGCATAATTAAACAGGTGGTAAAAGACCTTTTCAAAGAGCGGGTCTGCAAAGACAAAAACGTTGTCTTCGGGGATGTCAAGGGAAATTGTATCAGTATTCAATTCTGAAAATGACCGCTTTATGACCGTTGGTACCGGTTGCCATGAAGGAGCCTCTGCACCAAGATTTTCATATTCCCTTGTAAAGATAATCTTCTGCTGGATAATCCTTGTTGCTGTTTGTGCACGAGTCAGATTCTGCAGCAATCCGGTTTCCTTCACCCCATCAGCTGCAAGCTCAAGAGAGCCGCTGACAACCATCAGCTGATTCAGGATATCATGTCGTATCATGCCGGAAAACATTGTGAGATTTTTTCTGGCAAGAGTCCGGGCACTTTCTGCCCTTGTTAAGAATCTGATACTGTGCGACAGCTCGGCGAACCGTGATTCGGGATCATTTCCCTTCTTAATATAATAATCGGCTCCGTTGTTAAGGGCTTCAATGACGATCTCTTCGCTGCTTGTACCCGTAAAAATTATGAAGGGGAGTCCGGGGTATTTTTCACGGACGATCCTGAGTAACCGTATACCATCAGTTTCAGGCAGGTCATAATCAGCAATAATCGCATCAAACGTCACAGTATTCATCCGTTCCAGTGCTTCACCTGCGGATAATGCAGTATCTACACGGATATCCGTTTCACGTTCCAAAAAGCGCTTACCCGAGTCAAGAAGAACCGGATTATTGTCAACGTAGAGGACCACTATCACAATAACTCACATCAGCTGATCAACATATTACTGTCTTTACATTCCGCAGTTATGGAATAAAAATACCGGTCATTATTGCTGATGAACAGGTTCATTCAGAGAAATGGTTTTTGTATGGTACACAAAAGCACGACCGGTCAAAAGAAGGTTTGAGAGAAACAAATGGTATGGTATCAGTGCAGTTTTTTGGATCATCGCTATTTATAGGATTTTTTTCGTATCACTACTTTTTCCGAGTATCATTACTACAGGTATGACAATGTACGATCTTGTCTCATCGGGAAATCATCTAATTTTTTCTCAGGGAAAACTTCTGCCCGATACGCCCGATCTGGTTCATGCACCAGAGTCCTCCTTTAAGGACCGGGACTATTATACCCATCAGACCCTCCATCTCTTTTGACACATCCCTGAGCCGGACAGGGACTGGCAGGTGCTGGGGGCAGATCTTTTCGCATTTGCCGCAGTTTTTGCACAATCCGGCATAGGAAACACTGGAGAGTAATCCGCCATGGCGCCCAAGGTAATGGAATTTTGCACTTTTGTCATGCGGGAAAAGGTGGTGAGCATTGTAGAGTGCAAAACACCCGGGAATATCAACACCCGCAGGGCATGGCATACAGTACCCGCAGCCCGTGCAACTGACCTTCATCAGCTGCTGGTATGTATCCCGGACCCGGGCAATAATCGCGAGTTCTGAAGGGGAAATCGAATTGGGGAGCGCTTCATTTGCTACCCGGAGATTTTCATCAATATGTAGCTCGTCATTCATACCGGAAAGTACCACCGTGACTTCTGGATGATTCCATACCCAGCGCAGTGCCCATTCGGCAGGTGATCGTTTAACCGGTGATTCATCCCAGATTTTTTTAACCTCGTCCGGTACCTGCCCCGCAAGATTACCGCCACGGATCGGTTCCATGATCATAACCGCAAGGTGTTTTTCTGCAGCATAGACCAGACCTTCAGTACCTGCCTGGTTGTGCTCATCAAGATAATTGTATTGGATCTGGGTGAATTCCCAGTCATATGCGTCAACGATCTCTTTTAAGCTTGCAGTGTCACCATGGAACGAGAAGCCTGCATTTTTTATCCTCCCGTCGTTTTTTGCCGCGGTAAGGAATTCACAGACACCAAGAGCTTTCATCTTCTCCCAGGTACCTGTCGAGAGGCTGTGGAGCAGGTAGTAATCAATGTGATCGGTATGAAGTGCAGAGAGCTGTGAGTCAAGAATACGGTCCATGTCCTGCCGTGAATGGACGGACCATGGGGGGAGTTTTGTTGCGATCCTGACTTTTTCCCGGTAGCCATCTGCAAGTGCACGACCAAGCAGTTTTTCGCTTTTGCCGAAATGATAAGCAGGAGCTGTATCTACATAATTAATACCATTATCGATGGCATATCGCAGCTGCCGGATCGCACGTTCTTCATCAATCCCACCCCCTTTTTTTGTCGGCAGTCGCATATACCCGAACCCAAGTATAGAGAGTTGATCGCCGGTTTTGGGAACTTTCCGGTAAAGCATGAAAAGACACCTTCTTTTTTTCCTGAATTGACCGTCAATGGGCCAAGCACCCGAAATATAAATTTTGGGTAAACTACCAGTTTATTTCCTGATTTTCTCCAACAGTTGAATGATTCTTTCGCATCTTTATCCTTTCTGGATCAGACAGATGATTGTATCTCCCTGCCTGCTCTCCAAAGAAGAGATGAGTGAATCATCTGTTTAAGGATTCTTCATCACCCGCCGTAGGACCTGACGTGCTTCGAGGCACAGTGATACGGATCGAATTTACTATCCTCTTCATTGGAGATCCCGGGGTCTTCATTCTGGTACAACTTCCGATCCTCCCCGCCGGACATCCCCTGATGCAAAAGGCCGCCGGGTGAAATGAATCGCCTGAACAGCGCTTCAGACCATCTGGCATGTCCGGGTTATCGCACCTGAACGCAATATTCGATCCTGCGTTGTTTCCTGAAGTTACCTTTGTCCTGCAGAGGATCGGTGGATACATCCTCATAGCTGCTGCACTCTGCCTCCTGCCTACAGAATAACCGGACCTGCTCCTCCGGCAGGGATACGATGATAACAAGACAAGGGGACACACATTAATTTCCCATCACCGTACAGATGATCGTCCGCTCGCGTCCTGCATTTACATCAAGTTCCAGGAGAACTATCTGCTGCCATGTCCCGCACAGCAGGGCCCCTCCAGCCAGCGGTACGGTTATCGATGGTCCGACAAGGGCCGCCTTCACATGCGATCGCCCATTGCCATCATCCCAGCGGATGTGGTGGGCGTAGTCTGCATCATCCGGGGCAAGTACCGAGAGTGCTCGTTTGAGATCTGACAACACCCCCGGCTCGAACTCAATGGTCGTGAGTGCCGCAGTCGAATGCTGTACAAAGAGGTGGACGATCCCCTCATGTACGTTGCTGTCGCAAACAGCTTTTTTTACATCTGGCGTGATGTCGATAATATCGCCTTCGCGTTTTGAGGTAACCTTAAGAATTGTCCGAAACATCAGTGCACCGTACACCGATCTTTACTCCCCTGCATAAAAAATCATTCCTGTTCTGCAATTGACCCTGCATTACCCGTAAATGCACTCGTAAAGAAAATCGTTAATACCGACGCACTCCCACATTAATGAGATTTGCTGATGGGCAGAATCGATACGGTACATGATGGGGAACAGGGGGTTTTTTCTGAATATGGTCACCGTTACGCTGTCCTCTTCATTGTACTCTTTGCTGTCCTTATGGCAGTAATTGACAGCACGGTCGTCAATATTGCGCTGCCTTCGATGACCCGCTTTTTTTCTGCGGAATTATCCGACACCCAGTGGACTATTACGGCGTATCTCATCACCATGACAAGCCTTCTGCTGGTCTTTGGACACGTATCCGGTTATGTCGGGCGTGCACGGCTTTTTTTAACAGGTATCGTCATCTTCACGGTAAGTTCGCTTGCCTGCGGTCTTTCGGTAAACCTGGCTGAGCTTATCTTTTTCAGGATCCTTCAGGGTGCCGGAGCTGCAATGCTTTTTTCCATCTCATCGGCACTCATCTTTGCCTCCACACCTCTTGCCGAACAGGGCCGGGCTATGGGATACCTGGGATCAACCGTTGCCATTGGCGGTATTGCCGGACCGGTTCTCGGGGGATTTATCGTAGATTCTCTCGGGTGGGAGTATATCTTTTTTATCAATATCCCCATAGGCCTGCTGCTTATCATCGCCGCACTGAAGTACCTGCGGTTCGATGTACGTCATAGAGAACAGCTCGAAATGGACTGGTACGGGTCAGCAGCAATGGTTGGGGTGTTTGTCTCGATGATTTTCGTACTCGGGAGTCTTGCTGCTGATACCACAATAACTCCCGTGGTCGTAATTGAGAGCGGGGTTTTTATTCTTTTACTGTCGGTGTTTATATGGTATGAGAAACGTTGCCCGGCACCGTTGCTTGATCTTTCAATATTTTCACATCGTGCGTTTCTTTTGCCCGTAATCGGTCTTGTTATTGCATTTGCTGCAAATTTTATGATGGCTGTTGTCGGACCCTTTTATTTTGAGGGAGTGCTCGGTTATCGTCCTTCCCAGGTGGGACTGGTGTTTTTGATTAACCCGGCAGTCATGATGATTGTAGCACCGATTGCCGGAACTCTGTATGACCGGTATCCAAAACGCAATTTCGCTTCGCTTGGAATGTTGATCTCGACTGTTGCCTTTGCAATGCTCGCGTACTGTACCATCACCGTCTATATTTTCGGGATGCTCGTTGCCTTTGTGCTGTTTGGCATCGGTGTCGGTTTATTCCAGAGCCCGAATAATACTATCATTATGAGCGCACTTCCAAAAGAGAAGCTTGCAGTAGCATCCAGCGTCGCTGCTACCGCAAGGAACCTTGGTATGACTCTCGGTGTCTCGTTCGGAAGCATCCTCCTTTCGCTCCAGCTGGTCATTGCCGGCTCTCCTGGAGATGTACTGGGCGCAGATCCGACTTTGCTAGCCCGGTCCATCAGTCATATTATGATGATTTCGGCCGTCTTGTGTCTGGTTGTGGCAGTACTCGCACTAAAACGGTAACCCTCCAGACATGCTGCTATAAAAATTAAACCGGGAAAAAAAGATCGGAGATTTCAATACGGTTATTCGAGATCCGTATCATTATTTTCCGGTTCTGAATCATTGTTGGTATCCTGCACAGCTTCAACTTCTGGCTGAACAATTGCGACACCGACGACCCGGTCTTTATCATCCAGACGTATGGTCCGGACACCCTTGGTTCCGCGTCCGATGATACGGATTTCACTGACCGGCATGCGAATTACGACGCCGGATGCGGTCATGACGATGATCTCATCGGTATCCATCACTGCACGCGATTCAATGACCTCGGCATGACGTTCAATCTGCATGTTTTTGACACCCATGGTTCCCCTGCCGTGCCCACGGTAGTCTTCGAATTCTGTTCTCTTGCCAAAACCAACATCAGAGATGGTGAGGAGGTGGTCTTTTTCGACAAGGGTGAGTGCCACAATTGTATCCTCCCCCCGCAGTTTCATCCCCCGCACACCGGAAGCATTGCGCATAACCGTGCGAACCGTCTCTTCATGGAACCGGAGGCTATAGCCGAAACGGGTCGATAAGACGATCTCTTTGGTGCCATCGGTTGCAATGACATCGACAAGCTGGTCATTCTCTTTGAGCCGGATAGCATTGGTCCCTACAGAGCGCGGGTTTGAAAATTCCGTCTGGGGAATCTTGATAACCTGCCCGTACCGGGTCGCAAACAGCATAAAACGGTCTTCCCTGAACTGGCGGATCGGAATGACTTTTGTTACGATCTCGTCTTTCAAGTTGAGAAGATTGACAATCGGTTTGCCTTTTGCAATCCGGGAACTTTCAGGGATCTGGTAGACTTTAAGCCAGTAGACTCGGCCGATATTGGTAAAGCAGAGCAGATAATCTTTCATCTCGGCTGCAAACACCGAGTCTACCCCATCATCCTCTTTGGTGGTCATGCCCGTGACCCCGTGGCCGCCCCGCCGTTGTTTACGGTAGGTATCGATATCCATCCGTTTGATGTAATTGGCGGTAGTAATCGAGATAAGGACCGTCTTGTCCTCAATCAGGTCCTCATTGGAGAGATCGCTCGTATCAATCGCGATCTCGGTTCTCCGGGCATCGCCGAATTTTGCCGCAATCTCCACAGTCTCGCGCCGGATCTCGTCTTTGATGTTGGCTTCGTCAGAAAGGATGGTCTCAAGTCGTAAAATTTCAGCTTCAAGGCCCTTCTTCTCGTCATTAATCTTCTGCTGCTCGAGCGCCGCGAGACGACGTAGCTGCATCTGGAGGATCGCATTTGCCTGCGGTTCATCGAGACCAAACTGGGTTATCAGGGCCGTTCTGGCATTATCAACCGAATCGGATGCCCGGATGGCCGCAATGATCAGGTCGATCCTGGAAAGGGCGATGAGGAGGCCGGTTAATATGTGGACTTTATCCTGTGCCTTTTTCAAGTCAAACTCTGACCTGCGCCGTATCACTTCGATACGGTGGTGGACGAAGTTATCGAGAAGCCCGTGCAGGTTGAGGATCTTGGGCTGCCCGTCTACAATAGCAAGATTGGATGCCCAGAAACTGGATTCGAGTGCGGTCAGTTTGTAGAGTTGATTCAGGATGACTGCCGACATCGTTCCCTTGCGGAGCTCAAAGACGACCCTGATACCATCCTTGTCAGACTCGTCGCGGATATCGGAAAGGCCATCGATCCTCTTATCCTTGACCATATCTGCAATTCCGGTAATCCAATGCGCCTTGTTGACCTGGTACGGGAGCTCGGAGACAATGATGCGATCGCCGCGGTTGCCCCCTTCGCTCTCTTCAATGGTGGCAACACCCCGGACGATCACGCGACCCTGCCCGGTGGTGTAGATGTTCCTGACCCCATCGGTGCCCATCATGACACCCCCCGTCGGGAAGTCGGGGCCGGGCATGACCTTCATGATCTCTTCAACCGGGATTTCCGGGTTGTCGAGGTAGAGGTTGACCGCTGCGCAGACCTCCCGCAGGTTGTGCGGGGGCATCTTGGTTGCCATACCGACCGCAATACCATCCGTGCCGTTGACCAGCAGGTTGGGAATCTTTGACGGGAGGACCGTGGGCTCTTTTAACGACTCATCGTAGTTCGGGATGAATTTGACGGTATCCTTGTCGAGATCCTCCAGGAGCGCTTCTGCGTACGGGAAGAGCCTGACCTCGGTGTACCTGCTCGCAGCAGCAGAATCACCGTCAACCGATCCGAAGTTCCCCTGCCCTTGTACCAGCATGTTGCGGTACGAAAACGGCTGTGCCATCTTGACTATCGTATCATAGATGGATGCATCGCCGTGCGGGTGGAACTTACCCATCACTTCACCAACCACTCTCGCACTCTTCTTGGTGGGCTTGTCGCTGGTGTTGCCCATCTCCCACATCGCAAAGAGCGATCGACGGTGAACGGGTTTGAGGCCATCGCGGACATCGGGGATTGCACGCCCGATGATGACACTCATCGCATAGTTGATGTACGAGGTCTTCATCTCCTGAGCGATACTGATAGGTTCGGTGCGGTGGGTTTCCGGGCCGCTTGCGGGTGGTACTTCAGATGTCAAGGTTGGTCACCTCCTTTGCATGGCGGATGATGAAATTTTTCCTGATCTCCACGTCCTTTCCCATCAGCGTCCTGAACATCTCGTCTGCCTCTAATGCATCCTCTATCGTGACCTGTTTGAAGACCCGGTACTCCGGGTCCATGGTGGTATCCCAGAGCTGCTGGGCGTTCATCTCACCAAGACCTTTGTAGCGTTGGATGGACACGCCTTTTTCGCCCATGGCAGCCGAGACTTTCTGCATCTCATCTTCTGAGTACACGTACTTCTCTTCCTTTCCTTTCGAGATGCGGAACAGGGGGGGCTGGGCGATGTAGATATACCCGGCTTCGATGAGTTTGAACATGTACCGGTAGAAGAAGGTCAGCAGGAGGGTGCGGATATGGGCACCGTCCACATCGGCATCGGTCATGATGACGATGTGATGGTAGCGGGCCCGTTCCTGATCGAATTTCTCACCGATGCCGGTGCCGATTGCGGAGATGAGCGTCTGGATTTCCGCGTTCTTCAAGATTTGGTGTTCACCGGCTTTTTCCACGTTGAGGATCTTTCCCCTGAGAGGTAAGATGGCCTGGAACTTGCGGTCCCGTCCCTGCTTGGCTGAACCGCCGGCAGAGTCTCCTTCCACAATATAGACCTCACTCTTTGCCGGGTCGCGTTCCGAGCAGTCGGCGAGCTTGCCGGGGAGTCCGGAACTCTCGAGCGAGCTCTTGCGCCGGGCAAGGTCACGGGCATTGCGTGCGGCTTCGCGGGCTTTTGCTGATGAGAGGGCTTTTTCGATGATGATCTTGAGTACATTCGGATTTTCATCGAAATATTCGCTCATTGCTGCATAGACCAGCGAGTCGACAGTACCCTTGACGCTGCTGTTTCCAAGGCGCATCTTGGTCTGCCCCTCGAACTGGGGGTTTGCCATCTTGATAGAAACTACAGAGGTGAGACCTTCCCGGACATCTTCGCCCCGGAGGGTGATGGTCGCGTTCTCCTTGATAAGGCCGTTCCTCTTTGCCACCGTGTTGATGGTCCGGGTGATGGCACTACGAAAACCTTCGAGATGCGTCCCGCCATCCCGGGTATTGACCGAGTTGACGTACGAGTAGATCTTCTCGTCATACGCGGTGGTGTACTGCATCGCCACTTCGATTTCGAGTTTGTTCTCCAGGTCCTTTTTGGAGATGTCAATCGGGGACGGGTGGAGGCATTCCACCCCGTCGTTTAAGTAATTTACAAATTCGACAAGTCCACCTGCATAACAATAGGTAGCAGTATCGCCGGATCGTTCATCAGTAATGATGATAGTGAGACCCGCATTGAGGAATGCCAGTTCTCTTAACCGGTGAGCAAGCACGTCATAATCGAACGTGGTGGTCTCAAAGATGGTAGCATCGGGGACAAAGTGGATCCTGGTGCCGGTCAGCTTTTGACCGAACTGCGCAAGGAAGGCCCTGCGGCTCTCCCGCTCAGACTCGATTGGATCAATCACTGGTGCCGAGGAAAGATCCTGCTGGCCTGTTGAAGGGGTGGTGATCGGAACAACCGTCCGAACGAAGGGTGCCGGTGCCCCATACCATTGCTGGTAACGGGCGAGCATTTCATTGAGTGACTCTTCACGCTGGGAGAGCGGCGAGGTCATCTTACCCTGGGAAAAACGCATCTCATAGATGTTGCCGTCGCGGAATACGTGAGCGGAGAGCCAGTTGGAGAGTGCGTTGACAACCGAGACGCCGACGCCATGGAGACCTCCTGAAACCTGGTAGCTCTCCTTGTCGAACTTGCCGCCAGCATGGAGAACGGTCAGCACCACTTCAAGGGCGCTCTTACCGTTCTTCTCCATCCGGTCGACCGGAATACCACGTCCGTTGTCTTCCACCTGGAGTGAGCCGTCTTTATTGATTATTACTGAAATCCGGCTGCAAAACCCGGCAAGAGCCTCGTCAATCGAGTTGTCCACCACTTCGTAGACAATGTGGTGAAGACCCCGGGTGTCTGTACTGCCAATATACATTGCCGGGCGCTCACGGACCGGGGTAAGTCCTTCAAGAACGGTTATATGGGATGCATCGTATGTTTCAGTCAAGAAAAACCTCCGTTAAAATAATGTAAAAAATACCGATCGTAATCACAATAATTATTGGTTGTTTGATGACTTAAAGGATAAGGCGTGAAAAATGGCTTCTGGTATAAAAAGGATCTCCTCGTTACTTGAACTCACCGATCCCGGCGTCCGCGATCCCGAGCTCGCGGTCGATCGCAACGACGAGCCGGTTCAGCGTGATGATCACGTCCCGGGCGTCCTCCTTGTCCATGCTGCCCGGCTGGTGCCAGATTACTTTTTTTTTGAGCAGCGTGGTGAGTTCTTCAACCTCAGTAGCTTTGAACTTCTCCGGTAGCACCAGCCCTTCGACATGATCCCCGGCTCCGAACCATGCTTCTTTGGGGGGAAGCGCAAAGTGCCGGGTAATGAGCATAATGCTTGTGATAAATCCATGGCCAAACGGATACTCCATGATCACAACATAGTGACACGTGCTAAAAAAGGTACTGTCAGAAAATATGGACTGTAGTCAGCCAGATCGTTACCGGGACGGCAATAATAAAAACCAGGCAGAAAGAAAGAAATGCCCACTCATATGCCTTTAAGGGTTTTTTTGTGATGAAGATATGGCTGGTTTTTCCGTATCCCCGGCACAGCATGCTTGTGTAGACACGTTCTCCCTGCTCGTAGGATCTGATGAATATTGTTCCGACAGTATAGCCGATCTGTTTCATGCGGTAGCGGTACGAAAGTGCGGGGTTGAACGGATCAAAACAACGGGTAGCCAACGATTCATTGATCTTCCGGTAGATATACCCAAAAACGAAAAGATAGCGGATCATCATCCCAAACGTAAGCGCGAACTCGGGTGGAAGACCCATGCGCCCGGCACCTTCAAGGATGTCATGAAGTTTTGTCGTGGATGAGAGCAGGATAATTGCCGAGACGCAGACAATAAACTTCACCAAAAGGATGACAGCAAACTCTACTGATTCTGCATAGATATGAATACCAAAAGGCAGATTTGCAATTATGTGGAACACCGGATAGAACCGGTTGGTAAAAAAGATCTGGAAGAGGATAACGAAAAGCCCAAACGGCAGTACCATGAAAAGACGTTTTGCAAAGATCAGCCACGGCAGACCGGTCAGTGCCCAGAGAGCAGCCAGAAAAGCCAGAAATAGTGCCCCGATTGTGAAAACTGATGGCGAATACGGGATCGCAACCATTGCGATGATCAAAGCGAACATGCAAACGATCTTTACCCGTGCATCGAGCTGGTGAACGAAACTGTCCCTGTACGCGGACTTCTCGATGTAAAATAGTTCCTCCATCATAATGGATGTCTTTCCTGTACGATACCCTTGTAGGTTTGTATCAGCGCCCGTTCAACATCTTCATACGTGTATGCCATGGGGACCGGTACACCGTTTTCATTCAATGAATGGATAAGTTTTGGCAGAACCGGTACATCGAGCCGTACCGAGCGGAGCATATCCGGCTGCAAAAAGATCTCCTCAACACTTCCCTCTGCGACAAATCTCCCCCTGTTCATGACATATACAAAGTCAGCGACCTCAGCGACCATGGAAACATCATGCGTAGAAAAGATGACGGTCATACCGTATTTCGTTGAGAGGGAGTTGATGAACTCAATCAGATCGTGGACACCTTTGGGATCGAGCCCTGCAGTAGGTTCGTCAAGCACGAGCACTTCCGGTTCCATCGCAATTATACCCGCGATAGCGACCCTTTTCTTCTCTCCCCCGCTCAAATGATGCGGGACACGGTGGGCGAGGTCTTCGATACCAACAAGTCTGAGTGCTTCATGAACCCGGTGGTGGATTGTCTCCTCATCAAGCCCAAGATTGGTAGGACCGAAAGCAACATCCTGCTCCACGGTCGGTGAAAAAATCTGATCGTCGGCATTCTGAAAGACAATACCAACAAACTTGCGCACCTCACGGATATTGTCTTTGGTGATGGGTTCACCACGAATCAGGACCGAACCGGATGTCGGTTTGAAAATACCGTTAAAACATTTGAAGAGCGTGCTCTTACCGGCACCGTTTGAGCCGATTACGGCTATGCGGGCCTTGCGGGGAGCTATGAAATTGAGGGAATGCAGTGCAGTGACATTGCCTGGATACGTGTATGTAAGATCGCGTGTCTCGATAAGGTGCATGGGAAATTCCTTTTAGTGGTAGGTTTTTTTTACAAAAAAATCCTCTCAATTCTTCCGGGCGACAAACCGGCTGATGCCAAAGCCGAGAATGAAGAGAACAAGTACACCAAAGAGTATGGCCAGCACTTCACCGGGTTTGTCGAGCCCCGGCAGACTATAATCAGGAAGGGGAGCCTGCCATACAAACGTGTTGCCGGTCTTATCTGCCACTGCAGCTTCAGCAGACTCAACCTTAGACTCATCGATATGTACCGTGCTCACATCTTTTGCGCCGTACGCGGAGAGGAACGTACTGTCCAGCCCATCCGGGTAGGTGGATGCATAATACGGGGCAAAGATCGCAATCGAGACCGCAATGGTGATGCCGGCGATGATGAGCATATCCTTCGCCTTTCGGGCACCGGCAGGAATTTCAGAAGAGACAATATCCGGGCGTGCATGAATGATGAGTGAGAGGGCAAATGCGGTGACACCTCCTTCAATAATCCCAATGACTGAGTGGTAGACACCCATAGTGACAAGACCGAATGTCAGCGGAAGAGTTCCTGCAACCGCAAGCTCGACTGCACAGACAACAGCAGGGATAAACAGCGATACCCAGCCGGCAATGAATGCTGCACAGAACTGGTTGTGAAATACATTATTGATTGATTTGTAGGTATAGAACCCGAAAAATCCACCGAGTACACCCATGTTGATGATGTTGGCTCCCATGGCGGTGATACCACCGTCACCAAAGAAGATTCCCTGAAGGACCAGCACGAGCGTGAGGATGAAGATCGCGGCAAACGGAGAACCAAGGACGATCGCTGCAAGTGCAGCTCCAACAACATGCCCGCTTACCCCGCCAGGAATGATGGAAACAGGAAGCGCCATGTTGAGCGTCTGGATTGCGAAGATACCGGCAGCAAGGACAGCGACCAGAGGCACTTTATCCTCGCTCAATTCGCGCCTGGCCCAACGGAGCGAGAGTACGATGAAGATCAGAGCGATGATCCAGAATACGGCCGCCTGAGAAATTGGGAAAAATCCATCGGGAATATGCATGTTGTCACCATGATGTGTTATTACGTTTATAAAATATAGTAGCACTGTGTGATTAAAAAACATTGTTATTTAATATTCAGTTAAACATTTTTTATAATTCTTCAGAAATACTGCCCGAATAATCCCTGTACTCCAGTATTCAGGTTTGTCCCTCTGGCAGGAGAGTAATAAACGCGTTTTGGCAATAACCGGTACACTCCCTTTCCTTCCAATCCAGCCAGGGGTATTTGCCAATATCGTCCATTCCAGGACGTATGGTAAGTTTCCAAAAAAAAAAAAATTTAATGTCTTATGATATCCCATAATTCTCACCATCACCAATCTGGGAGACGCAGAGGATCTGGAGTTCAAAGACAGGTTATTTTTTAAATCATAAGTTTTTATAACCGGTCAGTATGACTGAAGCCTGGATCGCATACACAAGTACTCCCCTCATATCAATGATGAGACCAGTATCGGTTGGTTTTGTCCACCTCTGCCTGTATAATCGGGCTTAAATCCAAAATCTCATGAGAGATTATTATTTCAGCACCAAAATCGCTTCAGCACCATGCAATTATTTTAGATACAGGTATATATGACCTAACAAAACTATTATGCAATCAATATCAATGAATATATATTCATTATCCGTCTATATCGATGTGTCTTCCGGAGAAACATATGTATAAAGTTCTTTATGTTGATGATGAACCTGTCCTCCTAGAAATTGCAAAGATTTTTCTGGAAAAAACACAGGAATTCAGTATTGACGTAACAACTTCTGTATATGACGTTTTAAAATCGGAGAAACTAAAATCGTACGATGCAATCGTCTCCGATTACCAGATGCCAGGAATGGACGGCATTGCGTTCCTCAAACATATCCACACTGAATTTGGTGATATCCCCTTTATCATATTCACCGGAAAGGGCAGGGAAGATGTTGTCATTGCAGCACTCAACAACGGTGCTGATTATTACGTTAATAAAGGCATAGACCCACGGTCCCGGTTTGATGAGCTCTCTCATAAGATAAAAAAGGCAGTCAGGAGAAGGCAGGCACGCGAAGCGATTAAAACCTCCGAGCGGCGTTTATCGGATATCATCAACTTCCTGCCCGATGCAACCTTTGCCATCGATCTTGAGGGAAAAGTGATTGCATGGAATAAAGCAATGGAAGAGATGACCGGAGTCCAGAAAACTACCATAATCGGGGAGGGAGATCATATCTATGCCCTGCCATTTTATGGAAAACGGCGACCCTTGCTTCTCGATCTCATACTCAGGGAGAATAAAGAGATCGAAGAAAAATATCCATTCATCAATCACCGGGACAACAAACTCATTTCTGAAATGTACTTCCCGATACTACATGGCGGTAAAGGTGCCTTCCTCTGGTTCATTGCGTCGCCGCTTTTTGATGCAAACGGAAATATTACCGGTGCAATAGAATCTATAAGGGATATCACTGAGAACAAACGAGCTGAGTATGCCCTGAAAGAGAGCGAAGAACAGTATCGTTCCCTGTTTGAATCTGCCCATGATGCAATCTTTCTTATTGAAAACATGAGGTTCATCGGTTGCAACAGCCGGGCAATAGATTTATTCGGGTGCACGAAAAGACGAGAAATCCTCGGCAGAACACTCATCGATTTTTCACCGGTTATGCAACCTGACAGGGTGAGTTCGGAACAAAAAGGGCAGGAGAAAATTTTTTCTGCACTTGAAGACGCCCCCCAGTTTTTCGAGTGGTTGTTTACCCATCAGGATGGAACCCCGTTTTATTCTGAAGTGACACTTAACCGGCTGTCCCTTGAAGGAAAGACGCTCCTCCAGGCAATCGTACGGGATGTGAGCGAGCGAAAACAGGCAGAAGAATTGTTAATGCAAAGTGAGCGAACATACCGGAACGTTGTCGAAGACCAGGCAGAGCTGATCTCGCGTTTTCTTCCGGATGGAACGCATATATTCGTAAACAAGGCATACTGCCAGTATTTTAATAAATCCCCCCAGGATATTATCGGCAAAAAATTCTTCCCCAGGATCCTGCAGGAAGATCACCGGCATGTCAGGGAGCATTTCGCATCGTTAAAAAAGGAAAATCCTTCCGCCATTGACACGCATCGCGTCATTATGCCGGACGGATCTATCCGGTGGCAGCGGTGGTCTGATCGGGCAATATTTGATAAAAAAGGTTCGGTTATCGAATACCAATCCGTGGGGCGGGATATTACGGAAAATAAACGGATGGAAGATGCACTTGCTCTTGCCTGCCAGAAAATGAACCTCCTTTCAAGCATCACCCGGCATGATATTCTTAACCAGCTCACGGTTCTTTCAGGTTATCTGACATTGTCTGAAGAATTAACTTCTGATGAAAAGCTCCTCGGTTTTATTAAAAAAGAGACTGCCGCAACCGAAAGGATCAACCAGCAGATCGCGTTTACGAAAGAATACCAGGATATCGGTATTCATGCACCTCAATGGCAGAATGTCCATGACACGATTGTTACCGCTGCTAACCTGCTCGACCTGAGTCTGGTTGATATTCAGATACACTTCAGCGATATCGAGATCTATGCAGATCCCCTTGCGGGTAAGGTTTTTTATAATCTTTTGGAAAATGCAGTGAGGCATGGGGAAAAGACCAGTGTGATTCAATTTTCATATCGTGAGAACGGGGATAAGCTGACTATTATATGTGAGGATAATGGGGTTGGCATCGATGCGGAAACAAAGAAACATCTTTTTGTGCGGGGCTATGGAAAAAACAATGGATATGGTTTATTTCTGATACGGGAGATTCTCGGTATCACCGGAGTTACCATTATTGAGAATGGTGAACCCGGGAAAGGAGCACGGTTTGAAATCTCAGTGCCGTATGAAGCGTACCGGTTTACTGAAACCAGATAATAATCTGTTAAAAAATAACTGAAATACCGGGCTAGTATAGTGCCCCGGTTCTGCTTTGGTAAGAACCATATTCTTTATCTCCTATAAAGAGATCACTGATTATGCCACCGCGACATGCATCTCATCCCAAAAAAACTGTAACAAAAACCTCTCTCAAAACAGGACCCAGCAAAGACAGGGAGCGTTATTTGGAAGATGCCCGGCATCATCCCGAAGATCATCCCCTTCCGCATCCCCCGCATAAACCCATAAAAAAGCCTGTTCTCCCCCCAAAGCACACGCCCCATTCCCATCCGCATGGCGATGAGTTGCCCCCTCACACAAACCCCCCGGGACCCATCAGGCCCTCCAAAAAGTTGACAAAGACCGGTTCCAGGCCCTGATTTTTTTATATTTTTAAAAAAAAAAACACCGTGCCCGTTCACAGTCTGCAAGAGATCAGGAATAATAATACCAGCCATTCTATAGTCCATGATGATGATATGATATTTAACCTGGCTTTAGACGAAAGGCGTGTATTGTTATATCTCCAAAGGTCCGGCCCGCAGGATGCCGAAATACTTGCTGATTCACTTGATCTGCCTCTGCAAAAAACAAGAGATGCGATACAGACTCTCGCTGAAAAAGACCTGGTGTCTACTCCGGATGGTACGGTTGCAGAACTGACAGAATGTGGCGAATCGTACAACCTGATGAACGATGAAAGTCTTGAAGAAACATCCGGCACTATGTCACGGGCAATGAGAAAAATTATTTCCTGTCTTTTAGAATCTCCCCCGCAGACCGGCCCGATACATGCATTCTGCACCCAACAGGGAATATCAGTTAAAGAATGCGTGAAGGCCCTGGCGGCTCTTGAATCAAGAGGATATCCGGTGAGCGATCACATCAACTGAGCACCAGTATTATCTCAATAGTACTGGATATATCTGCAGGAGATCAAAGATGATGAAGTTGCGATGGGGGATCTATGTCTTTAACCCGGCGAATGTATGGGTATAGTTTTTCTGAAATTGAGAAGGATTTGATATTCCGCCGGAAGGATACCGGGTTTGTCCGGTATCTTACTAAAGACGGGACTCTTTTCTATCTCGATCCCTCGCCGTTTTTCAAAACGCAGAAGCGGGAAGTCTATGCAGCCCTCACCCCTCCACCTCCTGAGCGTACCCTCATAAAAGTGGCAATCTCGGATATAAAAGAGAATATTTCGAAAGACGCCTCGGGATACTACCGGTTAATGATAAAATGCGCCAGTTCATGGGAAAAAATTGATCCGGGATCCCTGCTAAAAAGAAAAAGTCTGCTGAGTCCTGAAGAAGTAAAGGAATTTTTCAAAATGCCGTTCATCGGTGAGGAGGAACAGATAGAGCAAATCGCCCTGTGTTCCACTCTTTTTACCGTGTCAGCCCCCCCGCTTCCCTTTGAAAAAGGGGGAATAACTGCTGCCGTCATCGGGAAGAAAAAGAACTGGGCCGGGTTCAAAAAGGGAATGGAGATTATCCCGCCGGAACTAAAAAAAGTGTCTTCAGATTATTTTTACCGGCTTTCCCAAAAAGAAGATCACCTGAATCCTGTTTCCTGCCGGGAGATTAACCTGGCGTATCTCAATCCGGATACTATTCCCCTGCATATTCCCCTGGTACTGGATGTCGATATACGAAGCAACAGTACCTATAAAGAGGCGTTCAATGCCCAGAAACCATTAATAACGGCCTTCATGCTTGATGCACTGATATTAGAACCGGTTGTTTCAAAAAACCTGGAACATTATATAGCTGATGCGATGTACGAACTGGTTTCTGATGTTAAAGGTTCGGGAAGTCTCCCCTACACACAGGATTTTGGTTCCCTGATTCCCCGGTTAGGAACCTCGTTCGCACGGTATAATTCGCGGTTTAACGTCGATAAAATGGATATTAAATCAGGCATTGATCTCTGGTCTGAAATGTTTTACCAGGCAAAGAAAGTAATGTCTGCACAACATCCGGTTGCCCACATGTACCGCCTGAGTGATAAAGCACGGAAATTGTATCTTGATCTGACCGATGTCTTCGGTTTTGATATTCCAATACCAGTTTCTGATATTGCTAAAAATATACCACTCTTTAAGGAGGCTCATGACTATGAAGAGGCACTGGATAATCTGAACCATCATGGACTCATAATCAGACTCAATAATCGCACCATTAAAGTGCTCGATTTTGGTAAAAAAAGCATATCCTGATCACTTTTATTTAAAACAGCCTGCTATTTTAGAATCAGGGTAACCACGAAAGAAGTCCTGATCGGATGAGGGGAGCTGCACACCGGAGTATGGCTGGTTTACAAAGAAGTTTTTTTATCAGAACCCCCGGGCGATCCATATCCCCGTACTTAACAATCGTGCGAACGATATCGGGAGCATTGAGCGCCCTGATTAATACATCCATATCAGGTGCAGATATTTTTTGGCGCATCTGGAAAATCCGGAACCCAAAATCGAGTTCACGCCCGATATCTGCCTGCCACCGTTGTTCATACTCCCCGAGTGCTGCCTCAGTGAATGTATCGGTTTCACAACACCTGGATGCAACTGCTGCAGCGTGCCGGGCGGAACGGATGCCGGTATATACCCCCCCACCGGAAGTGGGTTTGGCAAACCCGGCTGCATCCCCGACAAATAGCGTGCGGGGGCCATAGGTTTTCGGCATCAGGCCAAGCGGAAGTGTCCCGGTAACAAGATGTGTTGCATTTGTGCCAAATTTTTTCTGGAACGCTGCGAACCGTTCAGGTACCTGATACTGCCCGCACAGGCCGATACGAACCCTTCCATTCCCGGTCGGGATCATCCACCCGAAAAAGTCCGGAGATGCATCAGGATAGATCTCTACAAACCGGGGATCACATTCGTGGAGCAGATCTACCTGGATACCGGCGAGATACGTCTTTGCCCGGGGCATTTTGCAGAGGCGGGCAATCGTGCTCCGTGGCCCATCCGCTGCAATCAGGAGCCGGAACGGTATTTTCTCATGCCCGTTTACACCACGGGTCATAAGCGTTGTCCCCACAATGTCATACGCTGCAGTCTTGAGCCGGAACTCTGCCCCGGCGTTCGCTGCAGACTCTGCCATCTCACGGTCAAGGGCACCCCGGTCTACAACGACAGCTTTTGTGGTCTTTGCATCGATGAGGATCTCGCTTCCCATGCCGGAGATCACACGGGCACCGTACACTTTGGTGAGCACTGACCGTTCCGACACTCTGCACTCTGCAAAAGCAGTATTCGAGAGGAGTCCGGCACACTGCACCGGGTAGCCAATCGATCCGTGCTCCTCGATACAGAGTGTTGAGAGTCCCTGCCGGGCACATTCATATGCTGCAGCACTGCCAGCCGGGCCGGCACCAATCACGATGACATCATACGACATGGAAACAAACACACGACAAATAGCAACTTGAACGGGGAGCGAGGCTAAAAAGGGGGGACTTTATTTTCCCCCCTCAGGTTTTTGACTCTGACACATCGTACCCCGCTTATTGTCTGATACCTCCTGTTTTGGTTCCTCTGATACCTCCTGTATTGGTTCCTCCCGATGATAATAACCAAGAATGATGGAAAACAGACCAAACACAAATGCGAAGCTGCCGAGTGTTACAATGACGAGATGTTTTGACAGGTCCGGGACGTACCACAGGAGAGCAGCAAGCAGGGCTATCCCCGTGATGAACATACCGGGGATAAGGAAATATTTGGTCCTGGTTTGCGTGAGTGCAAGCACGATACCGGTAAAACCAGTATAAAACACGATGACCGCAATTAACAGCAGAAAAACAATTTCCACGATGAATTGTGCCATAAATGAGATAACAGCAAGGATGAGCAGTGCTGCGGAAAGACCAAACCAGAACATCGATTCATCACTTTTTGAAGTAATGGCAAGGAAAAGGAATACTAAGATAACCAGACCGATTAATAACAGGAATATGCCATAAAAAGATAAAAGCATCTGTTCAGGAAACACTAGAGCTAAAAGCCCAAAAATAACACCGATAATGCCCCTGATGAGGCATGATAATCTTGTGTCCATGACAGTATCACCATATAGGAAGAGCGATCTGCACCAACATCCTGATCTTCAATTAGCGCCACAACTACAAAATTTATCCTATCATTTCTCTGGTACCGTACCAGCAAGGTATTTCATGAAATAAGAATTTTTCCCGCTTATACCAAACAAATAAAAATGTATGTTGCCGCAGCCTCTCAAAGAGACTTCTTTGTAGAGCGGTCCTGAGCGAATTTTGTCAAGTGTGATTTGCATAAAATGCCCTGCCCGGTGAGATCCTGCCGAGGCCACAGTGCGACTTCGTCAGCGCAGGAAATATAAGGGACGAAATTTGAATCCTGATACCATTCCGGACCTGTATGAAATTTTTGAGGGGCGTACATTTTCATAGCAGATTAAAAAAAATTCCCTCCTTTTTATTCGCGCCAGAAACCGAAAAATTCGATGTGGAAAATCTTTTCAAAAGCGTAAAGAATTGCAAAGAAAAATCCTGCATAAAGAACAAAATTTGCCAAAATCTTCGTCCAGCCGACGATCCCTATGGCCAATACTATTATGTTTGAGAGTGCATCGGCGATTATTATTGCACAGAGAATACCGATAAAAAATAATATCCATTTTTTAACTGTTGCAAATTCCATGGATCTACTTGGCGTTTTGACTATTAAAACTTCAATAAAAAAGGGGGGACGGGGACAAAAAATATTGCTCTTTGCTGTTTTTTAAGGAGTAACGCATAAATTGAGAGGATTAAGAGAAACGGTTATTGCATTACCTGTCCAGTACAGGCTATGACAGATGATGCCGGAGAGGCTTCTCTGGATCCGGAGATACCTCAAACAGATGATGCTTCCGAAAAACCCCCGGAAAAAATGGATCCGGCATTTTATGCTGCCCTCGCACTTGTTGGCATTCTGGTTCTCCTGATTGTGGTTATAAACGTGCCGGGTATCCGGGCATCTGCCGGGATAACCTTAACCCGGTCTGACTGGACGCTGCAGTCTTATGCAGATGTAACCGGGGGACTTGTGCCGGTCTTAGATGGGACAAAGGTCACTGCCAGATTCGGTACTGATGGTACGATGAGCGGTTCTGCCGGGTGCAACCAGTATGCTGCCACCTATACCACGCGGGATTTTGCAATTACCATTTCCCCTCCTGTGACAACGTTGATGTACTGCGAAAATCCAGATGTCATGCAGCAGGAGTCAGATTACATAAACGATCTTGCAAAATCAGTGGGGCTCCGTATCAGTGAATCGACCCTGAACCTCTACGATACAACAGGAAAACCCCTGCTGGTGTTTAAAGTAATGCGATAACCATGGTGCCGGTAAAAGCCGGATCAATGATAACCTGCCCGGAGAAGGGCAGTTTTGTTAAGCACCTGTGTCAATATACAGCAGAAAAGATCACGACCAGGAAAATACCCCGGGGGTCACCGCCTTGTTACGGATCTCTTTTGCCCGTATACGGATCAGAACATCTCTTAAAAACCCGAATATTAAATTAACCGGGGTTCTATACTACATCTGAAGGCTGGTAATTAATGGAAGCACGCAGCGAAAGAAAAGATGGAGTACTCATCTTTTTTGTGACAGGAAGGCTCGACGCATTCGGGGCTCAGCAGCTGGATGCGTGGACACGCGATGCACTGCATGACGATGACCACGAACTGGTCATTGACCTTGCAGGATCGTCGTACCTGAGCAGTGGCGGGATCCGCACCTTCAATGCACTGAAAAAAGAGATGAAACGAAGAAACGGGCGGTTTGCACTTGCCAGCGTTACCGAGTACCCGAAAAAAGTGCTCGATATGGCAGGTTTTTCTTCGGTCTTTGACATGTTCCCATCAACTGAGGACGCAATAAAAGACATGGCAAAAAAGCGTAAGGATCCAACGCTGTTCAAAGATATCTTCTACAAAAAGATTTTCGGGGAGGGTGTGACTTTAACCATTGAGCCTGGCTCGATGACCACGCCACCGGTGATAAGGGTGCTGGGAGATCTCAATAAAATCCTGTACTCGCGGATAACCGAAGCTGATATCAAAACAAAAAAATTCTCAGAGATCAACTACTCGCTCGGTCTTGGTGCCCTTGGTGCCAATGTCAGGGAGGCAATGCCGCTCCTCGGCGAGATGATCACGCTCTACGGCTCGATGGTCTGGCTGCCGACTGACGGTAATGACACTCCTGACTTTCTTACCCCCTCAGATACAAAAGGTGATATACCGGTCTATACCGGTTTTAATGTCACCCTCGACGGACCGTTCAACGAGTATCTCACTCTGGATACAACCAACCCGCATGGCGTCAGCATCTCTGACATTTACCGGACGATCTTTGAAAGTGCCAGGACGCGGGTTAAGAGCTACCGGGGTGTTGTTGCGGTCACCATCTGGGGAGTGCTTGAGGGTTTGTCCAGTTCCATGTTAAAAAAATCCCCTCTTGCCACAGCAGCACCACCCGGGGGGGCATCGGTTATGGACCCCTCACAAATTCACGAATGGATCAGGTCTGATACCAAGTCCTCTTATAAGGGAGACACCCTCGTCAGCTTTGGCATTGGTGTCGACCTTGCACACGACCTGTCTTCTTTCAATGCTGATAATCTTGCTGCCCTTTACTATGCCAACCCCCTGAACAAAAAAGCGGAAAATGAGATGTACCTTCACAACCACGGGGTTGTATTCAGAAATGTTCCCTATAATGCATCACTCGACCTGAACTCACAGGTTAAAAAGATAGTAACTGACGGGGAGTTTGTGGATATGCGGCACCTGCTTGACAACACACGGCTCCGCAGGGCAAAGATCGGGATCGCATATATTCAGGATATCACCAGGGAATAATCCCCGAACGTTTTTGTTTTTAGCCGGATTTGCGCTTTATTAAGACAAGGATATTTTTTCCCTGAACGTTCCGGTACATAACGTCATCCATTACCCTCCGGATAAGGAAGATACCTAAACCCCCCATGCGGCGGTCCTGGATATCGGTGGTAACATCAGGATCAGGGACAGAAAGCGGGTTGAACAGAGGCGCAGTATCTTCAATCTGAATCTCGATGATTCCGCGGGTTGCATGACACGTGATATGTATCTCTCCCGCATGCCCCTCATATCCGTGCATGATTATGTTCGTGACCGCTTCTTCAACGGCCAGCTGGGCATCCAGGATCTCCTCGTTTGAAAACGAATGGCCCAGCATCACATTTTCGAGTGCAGCAGAGACACGGGGGATCTCACTGATCTCTGCTTTAAGGGTAAGTTCAAAGGATCTTTCCATGTTCACACCACCGAAACGACCATCAGGGTAATATCATCTGACTGCGGGTGATCACCACAGAACATCCTTACGTCATTAAGGATATTTGTTATGATCTCTGCTGGCGGTAGTGTGCGGGACTGGAAGATGATGTTGCGCAACCGCTCTTCACCAAACATCTCCAGTCGGGCATTTTCAGCCTCAGTGATGCCATCCGTGTACAGTACTATGACGTCCCCCTGTACAAAACTGATATTTTCAGCAGTATAATCGGCATCGGGCAGTGCACCCATGGCAATGCCGGTAGCGGGTAATTCAGTAAAGGTACCGTCCATTGCATGGCAGATAAGAGGGGGGTTATGACCGGCGTTGACATACGTCAGGGACCGGAGGTTGGCATCCAGAACGCCATAAAACAGCGTGACAAACATACCTGACTTTGAGTCAGCAGAGATGGTGGTATTGGCATTTCTGATTGTTTTGTCGGGCCGTTCCTTATACCATGTGGCATTAACCCGCACAACAATTCGCGAGAGAGCCATGAATAATGCGGCCGGGATACCTTTTCCGGAAACATCTGCAATCATAATCCCGAGCCGATCTTTCGAATAGGGTATTATCTCAAAGGGAATCACATCAAAAAAGTCGCCGCCCACTTCTTTTGCCATAACGCTTTTTGCTGCGATGTTAAAACCCTCAATCTGACTAATTGTATCGGGCAGGAAACTCTGCTGGATTTCAGCAGCAATGGCAAGTTCGGTGTTCTTGCGTTCCATCTCACGTAACAGGATATCGCGTTCTGCCTGCATAGTACGCTCGTTCTGGAGATTTTCAATCATAAACGCAAAGACAAACATACCTGCTGCGTTTGCAAGAATCATCGGGAGTGCAACTGTCCCGACTACCTCAAGTGCCTGCGAGAACGGGCGGCAGATGGCAAGAGCAAGCAGCATGTGCAGCCCTTCCATGAGGATGGCAAAGAGAACGGCGATCGTGATCCCGGCAAATTTTCTTTTATGGGCAAGCCAGATAAGACCCCCAAACAGGCCGGCAAGAACGGTCGCAAGTGAACAGGATATGACTGTAAATCCTCCAAGGCTCATGCGGTAGGCTGCACCGATCAGGCCGGCACCGATGCCAACTAACGGTCCTCCAAGCAGCCCGGCGACCATAGGACCGAGGTCGCGCACATTGATTATTGCACCCATGAACTCAACACCGCTGATCGTGCCATAGATCGACAGGGCGCCAAAAACCAGGATAAGTATAATCTGCGTTTTTATCACAGGATGACCGTCAAGCACCTCAGGAAAGATCCTGCTACGGGTCAGGAGGTAGGCAACCACGATGATGACAGAGATTAACTGCAGGAGAACGAGAAATGAGGTGATGATTGTGGAGGCCATGATGATTATGCTCATATATGCATTGCGCATAGTTTCTTTTAATAGTCACTTTACTGGGCAGTCATTTTTACAGGCTGTACTCCAGATTACGAAAAAGGGCATAGGATTATCTCCAGAAAATGCCGATATTTATAAAGAGATTATATCAGGAAACCGAGATTTAAGGGGAAATACCGTGGAGATAAAATCTGCAACACGCGATGATGTAACGATCCTTTCTATTACCGGAAGAATCGATACTGCCACCGCACCGGAACTTGAACACGCGATAAATAAAGAAATCGAGAACGGGAACCGGAAGATCCTGCTCAATTTCTCCGCAGTTTCCTATATCAGCAGCGGTGGCCTGCGGGTACTGCTTGCGACAGCAAAAAAACTCAGGAATGCCGGCGACAAGTTTGCCCTTTGTTCTCTTGTGGCAGAAGTGAACAAGATCTTAAAGCTTACCGGGTTCACCTCCATCTTCTCTATCTATCCTTCTGAGGGCGAAGCGCTTGCCGGGTTGTGACGCCCCCCTGATTTCCCTGTCGTGGCAACCGGTGCCGGGTGCCCCCGGGGCGAGGATCTACCCCCTTATACGAAAGATCGATACCATCTCATCTAATTCATACCTGATCCAGACCGACGATGTCATTCTCCTGATCGACCCCGGTGGACTTGCAGAGCAATCGGCACAGCTGGCACGGGTGATCGAAAAGATCCGCGAGAGTAATGATCGCCCGTTATTTATCTTTCTCACCCATGTTCATGTCGATCATTTCATCGGCACGCAGTGCACTCCCGCATTTACCCCTCCGGAAGCAGTAGTTTTTGCCGTGCAGGAGAGAGGTGCTGCCGCACTTGAGCGAGGGGAAGGGAAACTCACGCAGGCTGATCTTTTTGGCCAGACAATCTCGCCCATCAGGATCGGGCTGCCCCTGATAACTGATGAACGGTCCGGTTCTTGCGGTGTCCCGATATCAATGGCATTCGCAAACGGCGCTCCAGTCACCATAACCCGGGGAAAGACCCGTGGAGGTCTTTTGCAGGAACGGATCCAGTTTGGCCCCGGCCCATCTCTGGAGGTGTATCATACTCCCGGTCACAGCCCGGATAGTATCTGTCTGCGGATGGGCGGGTTGTTATGTATTGGTGATGTACTCTTTGCCGCAAACCCGGGTATCGCCGGCATATGTGGATGGGATCAATCAGCACTCATCTGTTCTCTTAACGGCATTGAAACTTTGTTAAAAGAGGCTGAAATTGATTTTATCCTGCCAGGTCACGGGCGGGTGATAACGGCTACCGATGCAGGACGAATGTTCTCTTCAATCCGCTCCGATGCACTGGCGCTTGAAAATATCGCAGAACTGAACCATGAGCGGGCGATCGAGACCGCAGCGTTTGCAAAAGACTGTATGGAGCAGGTCAATGAGCTCTTTACGATCATGGCAGGACGGCTTTACTATGTCTCGTATGTGATGGATGAGCTCGGTGAGACTGATGTAGCAGAAGAGGTCAGTCTCCTGATAAAAGGTGACGTGATTGACGAGCTTCTCGAGGCGTTCCACTCCTTTTCCGAGGAGCACTATAAGAAAAGTGGCGTTTCCATCCATCTGGCACTCAAAGCGGGTCAGGTTATTGCCAGGCTCGAACGATCGTTTCATGGGGCCGAACTTACGCATATCATTGACCCGGCTCTTGTCCAGCGGGCAGCTCGGCTGCTATCGGATTACACCACGATGCTCCGCGGGTTCTGTCCCCCCCGCGAACTGACAGAATGTGACCTGGTCCGGCACCTTGAGGCACTCGTGACCGGTCTGTCGGTGCCTGCCTGTTCGGAGGATGATCTCCTCTCATCTGCAGACGATGATTCAACCTTCATCCGGGTGCTCCTGAGACGGATCGGTATGCAACCGCTCCTCTCTGATGTTGTGTTTACGTTCTCTTCGGCAGAGAAACATCTTATGGCGATTGTTGATCATGATATTCTTACGGATCTGGTCACGTATATCCTCGAAGATCTCGTGGGTACCGGAGCTGATGCGATTACTCTTGAAGTCGGGCGTTCTGAAGATGCAGCCCTTCTTACGATCTCAGGAACGGGGTGCATTGCGACAGAGAGAAGCGATAAGAGTGGCGGGTTTTTAAAAAGACTCAGTGTACGTGCAGGAGGAACACTCCTTTTCAACGATGCCGGCGGCCGGCGGCAGTATGTGATTACGGTCAGACCTGCAGGTTAACGGTCCCCTGCTCCAGTGCGAGAATATATCACCGTTCAATAAGGTGGATGTGATCATCGGTCTTTTTTGCAAGTTCGCTGCGCCCCTGCAGGCGTGCAACATCTGATATGGCTTCCAGCACATGGACTGATTCTTCAAGAAACGAGAGAATGTCAGAAGGAAACATCTCGATACCATACTCGTCCAGCATGAATGCAGCTATCTGGCGATGATCGAGACCGTTTTCCCTGAGTTCAATCACTTTTTTTGCAAATTTTTTCTCCGGGCACCCGCATAACGGGGAATCTTTGCAGTCGCAGCGGAGGAAATCGTTGAAAAAAGCAAGGATCTGTTCCCTCACGGCAAAATCAAGCGCATCATAATCAAGGCGCGACGAGAGAGTTTCGAGCATCGTTCCCGAAAACGCAAGTTCGGGGAGGCGAAAGCCTGCAAGCCGTTCTAACTTTTTTGCATGACGGAACCGTGCCCGATCAGCAATCAATCCTCGTCTCCTACTCCTTCGTCAAAGTTTTTCAGCGACGCCATCGCCTCGTTCATCCGTTCGCATTCAATCAGCCACTCATCAAAAAGGGTCATCTGTTCGGTATCATCCTTGATAAATTTACCGCAGCAGGATGCACCGTCAATGACACTGGCGCCGATGTTGGAAACTGTCTCGAGCGCCTTTTCCATATCCTTATCAATCTCAGCCCGCCCTTTTTTGACGAGACTCTTGATATCCTTGTCAAAGCCGCCTGCGAGGTATAACCTGCAGGACGTAAAGAGTGCAAGTTTGGGGAGCTGCAGGATCTCAACAATCTCTCCAAGATCGCCTTCAGGTGCAGCAGACATCACGATCGCTTCTACCTGCGAAAGCTTGTCAACCGCCTCTTCAAAGGTGTACCGCTTGTTCTGGTAGAGCTTGATGATCTTCAGGACTGAAACGGTGATATCCACCGAAAAACCGTCAAGTACCCTGAACCCTTCAGGCAACTCATCACTCTTTGGATCCGCCTCAAAACTCGATTCACCGAGGGTTTTTAACCAGTTATCCCAGCGTTCCTGGTTGTAAAAAATATAAAACAACCTGAGCGGTTCAGCTACGATTTTTTTGCCTGTTTTTTTTGCCATTTCATTACACTATTCGTTTGCGAATTTAAAGGATTTTGTTGTCGGTGTTTCACCGGGACACAATGTTGAGACATTACCTGCAGGCTTGCAGGGACATACAGTTGATCCATCACCACCAACGGTTATCACCCTTGACTTTCAATACTTCAGGAAACAGGGGGTTAAGAAGTGGAAAGCAGAGAAAAGCTCGTAATGGTGAGATATGGCGAGTTATTCTTAAAAAGTGAGTCGGTAAAACACCATTTTATCGGCATGCTCCTGCGCAACATCGGAAAAGCACTCTCTGCATCCGTACTTTCCTATCACTTCGAAACCCCCCGCGGGCGCATCCTGATTTATGGGGACGAACCAGAAAAGATCGCTGACATTGTATCCCGGATTTTCGGACTTGTTGATGTCAGCATCTGTACGCGGACAAGCTCCGTACTCGAAGACATCTGCTCAGAAGCGATCTCTTTAGCATCAGCAAACCTTCATGCGGGGATGAGTTTTGCCGTCCGGGCAAAAAGGCAGCAGAAGACCGGCCTGAACAGCCAGGAACTGGGATCGCTGATCGGTTCTGCCAT